>NZ_JBHTVA010000058.1:0-76795 GCF_042793325.1 Embleya sp. NPDC056575 | reverse complement strand
GGGGTTGCCGGGCGCTGGGCGCGGGGCTCCCCCCGCCCCCCCCCCCGGGGCCCCCGCGGCCGGCCCCCGCGGGGGCCCGGGACGGCGAGCCGCCGACCAGCGTCGCCATCCGAGCGTGCGCATCGCCTCGGCGTCCTCCGCTTCCGACACACCGCGAGCGTTTCGCGGATCGCCGTATCCTTCGGGCTCGCGGCGTGTGGGCGCCCGAGTACCGGCGACCGGCGGCGACGAACCCGCACCGCGTCACCGGGACGGCCCGGATCGGACGGACTTCCGAGCCCGTGTGACGCGCGGCGCGCCGACGAAAGGGAGAAAGGCCACCAGAGCCCGACGTTCGGCATTCCCACCCCCGTCCACCACCGGCCCCAGGTGCGAACTCCACTCGTGCTACTGGTAGTTTCCGGCGACCATTCTCAGCGAGGGGGATACGTGCGCGGCGTACGTCCATGCCTGACAGCCGTCCTGGCGGCGGTGTTCGCGACTGCGGGGTGCGGCGCGAACGACTCCGCCGGCGTCCCATGGGCCGAGGACGACGCCAGAGCCCCCATTCCCCGAACGGCGCCCCCGTCCACGTCGGCTCCGAAGGCATCCAAAGGCCCCATCGGCGAGGCCGGCAACGGTCCCTCTCCCGGGACCACGGCGGTGTCGGACCGGTTCGACTCCACGCGCGACGCGGACGCCGACATCCGTACCGCCCTCGCGACCGCCGCACAGAGCGATCGCGCTGTGCTGATCGACTTCGGTGCCAACTGGTGTCCGGACTGTCGGGTCCTGCACCACCTGTTTCGATCCCCACAGGTGGCACCGCTCCTGGCGAGGAACTACGTCGTCGTCCGCGTCGACGTCGGCGAGTTCGACCACAACCTCGATGTCGCCGCCCGCTACGTCGACCTCACGACAAGCGGAATCCCCGCGTTGGCCGTACTCGCGCCCGACGGCAGCGTACGCACCGCCACCAACGACGGGTCGTTGGCCAACGCCCGCGATCTCGACCCGGGACAGGTCGCCGAATTCCTGACCCGCTGGGCGCCGGGCGACGCGGGGCGGAAGTGAGAACCCACCCGCGCCGGCGGCGGTCCGCCCCGGCGTGGTCATGCTCATGGGCGTGGGTGGCGGCGACGGTCGTGGCGTTGGGCGGATGCGGATCGACGCGGGAAACGGCCTCCACCCCTGCCCCGCCCACGGCGAGTGTCACCGCGAGCGGGGTCACCGTCACCGCCGCGCTTCGGTTGCCACACGACGGCCGACGCGAACTCGAGGTGACGTTCACCCCCCAACCGGGCTTCCACATCTACGGCGTCGATCTCCCGGAGGGAGGCGTCGACGGTCTGGGCATCCCCACCCGTATCGGAGTCCGCGGCGACCTCGCCGCCGACGGCACGCCCGCGACCGGGAGTTCGACGCGGCTCCTGAGGCTGACGGGTCTCGCCACCGAACTTCCGGTCTACCCGGACGGTCCGGTCACGTTCACCCTGCCGGTGCGCCGAACGGGCGGCCGGCGTGCCGAGGCGGTCGTCACCTACGGCGCGTGCAGCGCAAACGCGTGCCTGAAGCCGGAGGTGGACAAGGCGATCCCACTCGACCTCCGCTGACGTGAACCGCCGTGCGAGAGGGCGGCGTTCCCGAGCCGAGGGCGACCAGGCGCGGCTGTCCGCCTCACCCGGTCCCCCGATACCGATCTCGACGGCTACGTGTAGGGATTGTCGGCCCTGTTGCCCCCGTACAGGGTGGGGTTTTCGCCTCCACCGTTCTTCGCGTAGACCACCGCTCTCACCGAACGGATCTTCCACCCCATGTTCGCGTGCAGGCCATACCAGCCCTTGTAGCCGTCCTTGCAGGTCCAACCCTTCGGAAGCCAGTGAACCGGGCCGCCCCACGCGTGCCCGTCGAACCCCTCCACCTGCAGTTGGATACCGACGGTGTGACTGTTGCACGCCGTGTCCCGCACCGACATGCTCACGTTCGTGACCTGGGTGCTGCCCCATGTCACCGTCGCGCTCCCGCACCCCTTCGGGCCGCATGCGTCACTGCGGCCCGTCTTCGCGGCCGCCTGGGCGACCTCATCTCCCGAAGCCGCCTCGGCCGTGCCCGCCATGCTCGCGCCCAACGACAGCAGGGCAGTCGCCGTCACCACCGCAGGCACCCGCCACCGTCCGTGTCGTACCGTCTTCACTCGTCTCACCCCGTTCTCGCGGATTTCCTTACGAGACCGAAGCTATGGCCGCACATCGATCCGAAGCGTCAACCGCAGGGTCAAGTTCGTCCTGCGGTGCCGGGTTGATCCGAGTCGCCGCGCCTACCGCCGATGGGGGAGGCACCGACGCGCGTCGTGGTGTGCCGGCCGGCCGGCGGGCGGGCGGTTCGGTGCGTGGGCGGCGCCGTGCACGCAGCCGCCTCCGTCCGCCTACACCCGCGATCCACGACCCCCGGCACGAGCCCGGGCCGACCGCGCCCCGCGGTGCTTTCGGGGCGCGGCCGTCGCTCGGCTCAGGCGGTGGTGGGGGCGTTCCAGTCGACCAGCTGCACGATGACTCCGTTGGGGTCGCGGACCTGGAAGGCGCGCTCGCCCCACTCCTCGTCGGTCAGCGGCATCGTGATCGTGACGCCTTCGGCGCGCAGGCGCGCCAGTTCGCCTTCGAGGTCCTCGACGACGAAGGCGAGGATCAATCCCGTGGCGTGCACGTCGCGCTGGTCGGCCGGGAGGCTTTCCAGCCCCCGGCGCAGGAAGATGACGTTCATCCCGGCGTCGTCGCGGGTCAGGGACGCGAAGCCGTCGGCGGCCATCTCCTCGCGGAATCCGAAGTGCTCGACGAGGAAGCCGGCGGACGCCGGGACGTCGTCCACGTTGAGCGATACGGCACTGGACGTGACCTTCATGAAAGATGCCTCCGAGAACACGACGAGCAACTTCTCTGTACGACGTACAATGTACAGCGTACAGAGTTGAAAAGCGAGAGGACGACCATGTCGACGGAACGAACCGGCTCGGGCGACCCCGCCCACACCCTGCGCCTGCTGTGGCGCGACGCCTCCTCCGACCGTCGCCGAGGGCCACGACGGGGACTGAGCGTCGACGCGGTGGTCGAGTCGGCCACGACCATCGCCGACGCCGAGGGTCTGGAGGCGCTGACCATGCGCCGAGTGGCCAAGGACCTCGGCGTGGTGCCGATGACCCTGTACACCTACGTCCCCGGCAAGGCCGAGCTCCTCGACCTCATGCTCGACGCCGCCTACACCCGCATGCCCCGCTCCGACACCACCGGACAACCCTGGCGCCGGCGCGTCACCGCCATCGCGGACGAGAACATCGCCCTGTTCGACCGCCACCCGTGGGCCGTGACCGTCTCCACGATCCGACCTCCCCTGGGGCCGGGGCAGATGGCGAAGTACGAGCACGAACTATCCGGACTCGACGGCCTCGGCCTGGACGACGTCGAGATGGACGACTGCCTGACCCACCTGCTGACCTTCGTGCAGGCGTGCGCCCGAGCCGACGCCGCCGCCCGCGCCGCCCGAAACGACAGCGCCATGAACGACCGACAGTGGTGGGAGCTGAACGCCCCCCTGCTGGCCCGGGTGCTCGACGAGAAGGCCTATCCCACGGCCGTCCGCGTCGGCGCGGCCGCGGGCGCCGCACACGGAAGTGCCCACGACCCGGCCCACGCCTACTCCTTCGGCCTGCGGCGTGTCCTCGACGCCTTCGCCGTCCTGATCGACCGACACAGGGACGACGGGGCGCCGACCGCGACACCCGACGGGGCAACGCCCGGCTGAGCAGGATCCGACACACCGCGAACCGACACGGCGCGAACCGACGCACCGGAAACGGTCCGGCGAGGTCGTGCACACCGCGTGGCGCCGCCGGCCGTGATCACGGCTGCGCGGCGACCAGTTCCCGAGCCTCCTCGACCGTCTCCACCGCCGGCGGCGAACCCATCAGCGGCTTGCGGGCCGTCTCGGTCATCGTGAGCGCGGCGGCCAGGCCGACGGCCGCCGCGAGCATCATGTAGAAGGCCGGCATGTAGTCGTTGCCCGTCCCGTCGACCAGCGCCTCGGCCACGAACGGAGTGGTGCCACCGAACAGCGAGACCGAGATGTTGAACGAGACGGACAGCGCCCCGGAGCGGATCTCGGTCGGGAACAGGGCGGGCAACGCGGCCGACATGGTGGCCAGGAAGCAGACCAGGACCAGGCCCAGGATCAGCAGGCCGATGAAGATCGGCACCAGGTCGCCCTGCTTGATCAGCACGAAGCACGGGATCGGCAGCACCATGAAGCCCACGCACCCGGTGATGATCACCGGCTTGCGGCCGATCCGGTCGGTCAGCCCGCCCAGCGGGTGGATCACCGCGAGCAGCACGATCATCACCACGACGATCTGCAGCAGACCGTGCGTCTCGTTGTAGCCGAGGGTGTCGGAGAGGTACGTCGGCATGTACGACAGCAGCATGTAGTCGTTGATGTTGTACGCCGCGACCAGCGCGATGCAGATGACCATCGCGCGCCGTTGGCCGAGGAAGATCCGCTTGAACTCGCGCACCGTCTCGTTCCCGTGCTCGTCCTTCCCCGTTTCCGCCTCGGTCGCCGTCGACCGCTCCATCACCTTCGCGAACGCCGGCGACTCCTCCAGCCGCAGCCGCAGATACAGCCCGATCACCCCGATCGGGCCCGCCACCAGGAACGGGATGCGCCACCCCCACGTACGCATCTCGTGATCGCTGAGCACCGCCGTCAGCAGCGTGACCAGGCTCGCCGCCAGGATGTAGCCGATCAGCGTGCCGAACTCCAGGAAACTGCCGTAGAACCCGCGCCGCTTGTCCGGCGCGTACTCGGCGATGAACGTACTCGCGCCGCCGTACTCGCCGCCGGCCGAGAATCCCTGGAGCATCCGGAACAGGACCAGCAGGATCGGCGCGACGAAGCCGATCGTGCCGTAGTCGGGGATCAGCCCGATGCACAACGTGCCGCTCGCCATCATCAGCATCGTGATCGCGAGCACCTTCTTGCGCCCGATCCGATCGCCGAGCGGCCCGAAGAAGAAGCCGCCGAGCGGCCGGACCAGGAAGGCCGCGGCGAAGGTCGCGAACGAGGACAACGTCTGCGCGGCGTCGTTCCCCGAGGGGAAGAACACCTTCCCGATCGTGACCGCCATGTAGGCGTAGATGCCGAAGTCGTACCACTCCATGGCATTGCCGAGCATGGTCGCCTTGACCGCGGTGTCCACGGTCTTGGCGTCGACGACCGTGATGTCTTCCTCGCGCACCTGTCTCCCTCGTCCCGGAACCACCCCCGCGCTCCAGGTTGGGGCAGGTGGCCATGCGAAACGGGGCACGACACAGACTTCTCCGCAAAAAGCACCAAACTGCCCGAAAATCGGGTAAATCTGCGCCAGCGGACCTAGAGCGGACCGGGTCTCCGCACGCGGTGTGCCCGGGACCGCCGTTCCAGGACGCACGGATCACGTCACCGAGGACACGAGTTGCCGGTGTCGACGACATGGCTCCGGTGATGAAGCAGCCACCACGGGCTGCCTGTTCGGCGCCCCTGCGGGCAACGTGTCGATCAGGGCCCCGGGGCGACTACGAGCGCGGAATGGGCTGGAGGCGCGCTTCGATCCGGTCGGCTATCCACGAAACGGTCGGATGGGCGTATCCCACGGCCCGAATGAAGGCGTCGGCTTCCTTCGAATCCGTCCACACGATGCGGTGGCCGTTGATCGTGCACAACACGGTTCCGGCCGTCAGGGCTGTGCGTTCGTTGGCGCTCTCGAAGACCGCCGCCTGGGTGATGTAGCTCATCAGGGCCGCGGCTCGTTGCGGCAACGTCGGATGCAGAGGCCGTTTGAAGCCTCTGCCGTACACCGCCGCTTGGAGAGAACTCAGCAGGCGTGGATCCCGTTCGCGGCCGGTTCCTCCGACGGAGGCGTTGACTCGGCGCAGGTGGTCGTCCGAAAGCGCGTACACCGGTTACAGGCCCGCATCCTCGAAAAGGGGGAGAAGTTCGTCCAGGGCGCCTTCCAGGGCCTGCTCGAACTCGCGCTGGGAGGCGTAGTCGAGAGGGGGGACAGGAATGCTGTCGGTCCAGTCGACTTCGGCAGCCGGACCGGGCTCCGGGTACGCACTAGTCATGCGCCCATGGTGGCACGCCGAAGCCTGCCGTGTGCAGGGGAGCGCCGAATGCGGCGTGCGAAGTGAACAACCCCTGCCCCCTGCCTCGGACACGTCGCCGACCGGATCGCATCCGACGGATGGAGCCTGTGTCCGCCCGTTCGGCGGGTTGCGTGCCACGCACTCAGCCGAGCAAGGGTGCGGCCGTGAGGCTCGGCGCGGTCGCGGCGTGCGGCCGGGGGGTCAGCCGCGCCCGGTGTAGGCGGGCGCGAAGAAGACCAGAACGGTCAGGTCCTCGGTGACGTCGTGGAAACGGTGTTCCTCGCCCTTGGGTACGAAAAGCGAGACCCCGGGGGTGACTTCGACGGTGGTGTCACCGGAGGTGAACCGTCCTGTGCCGGCCACCACCGTGTAGATCTCGTCCTCGGCGTGCGGCACCTGGTCGTCGGGTTGTCCGGCGGGGATCGAGTACGTCCCGAAGCTCAGTGCCGGGACGCGCAAGTGCTCGACGTAGTCGGCGGAACCGTCCGGGGCCGGCGCGAAGATGCCGGATTCGATAACCCTCATGGCGGCGATCATGCCAGAGCCGCCGCGCTGCGGCCCGGGAACGTCAGGCATCGCGCCCCGCGCGCCTCCCGCCGCGATCAAATCCAAGTCTCCCGTGGTCTCGGCCGGCGGGTGTTGCGCTTCGGTTGCCGTGGATTGTCCGTCCCTTGTCCGATCCGGCCCATGTGATGTCGACGCCGGATCCTCCCGCCGGTCGGCGACGAAGGCAAGAGGCGGACAGGGACGATCGGTTCCCCTCACGTGACCGCCCGTACACGCACGCCCGAACCGATCCGCGCGGACACTCCGGGTGGACGAGGTGCGGGGAGGTACGGCCGTCTCGGTGATCGTCGACGAGAACGGGCCTCGCGATGTGTCCCACGATCGCGGGCGTGACCGACGGGGTGCCACGCCGGTCGCGGCGACGAATCCGCCCGATGGACGCATCACGGTTCCTCGGCAGGCGGCGCTGCCGACGACAGCCCGGAAGACGCGGTGCAAAGTCACGAACCCCGCAATCGTTTCGGCGTGACGGAATGGGATTACGACTTCGGCTGTCGGGCGGCAGGGCCCAGGGTGCGGCCGTCGATGATCTCGATGTGGGTGATGGTCGTTGCCGTGGCGTCGAGCCACAGCCACATCACGACGTCCGTGTCACGTTCCAACTCGGCGACGGAGAAGCACGGCGAACCCCGCGGAGCGGTCAGCAGGCACGTCGGCGAGCACGTGCACCGTCCGAAGTACCGCAGGCCACCCACCACGCCGGCCAGTGCGGGATCGCCGTCGGCGCGCAACAACTCGACGATTTCGGCGACGAGTTCCGGAAATGCGTGCACCAACATGGGGTACTCGGCCGCCGTCATGGCAGAACCGTACAGGCGGTGCATGGTCTCGCTTCGAGACCGAAGCCGATCTCGGGATCCACGGTGCGGTGTGGACGCGGAAGGAGGACGAAGTCGCCGTTCGCCGAGCGCTGTTGCCCGCCGGTGCCTGGCGGGACTCCTGTGTCCGGTCGGATGGGTGTGCGACGATCACGGCGTGGCCGTACCTGTCCCTCCACCGTCCGATGCACCGCGCTCGCTCGTGCGTGCCGCGTCGGCGATGTCCGTCCTGGCGGCGCTGCTGGATCGTTCACTGGACCGGATGGCGGACGCTGCGGCGGATGTCCGCCGGTTCGATCGGGAAGCCATTCGCGAGGCGGCGGATGTGTGGGACAACAACCTGTTTCCACTGTTCTGGGCCGCGAGCACGTCCAACGCCGGTCGACGCGAGCGGCGGGCGACGGCCGTACTGGAATGGATGGCCGGCTTCGGCGAGCGGCGGCGCGCATGGATGACCGAGCAGGCCGCGATCGCCGGGTACGACATCGAACCGCTCCTACCACCGGCCGGGCCGCACACGCCGGGCCGGGACTATCGCGGACACGTCATGGCACCGCAACACCGGCTCACGCGCCCAAACGTCGACGAACTGTCCCCCGACTACGATCTGGCAACGGCGTCGGTCCGCCACCTGCGGGTGGAGCGTGCCGGTACTCGCCTGACCGCCCACGTCCGACTCGTCGCCGACCGCAGGTTCGCCGTCGACGAGGCCGCGCCGCCCGCCCTGCTGGACGTGTGGCTGGACGACGTCACCGACATCGCCTTCGGCCTTGCCGACACGCGGGGAGTGATCCTGGACATCGGAGTGCGAGAGGTCGGGATCTCCCTGGGCCCCGGCGGTCGGTTCCGCGCCGCCGGTGGCGAGTATCGCCTGGACGACCACTCATGGCACCTGTCGACCAGCGGCCGACGCGCCGACGCCGACACCCCTGCCCGAACCAGCCGATCGGGTCCACCGCTTCGGCCGCCGGGGACAGACCTGGATCCCGACGCGCACGCCGCCGCCGCGCTTTTGCACCACGCCATGCTGGAACTGCGTTCCGTACGCTACGCCGCCCATGCGGACGACGTCCACGTGACGAAGTTGTGCGAAGCCTTCTCGGGAGCGGGCGAAGCGATCCTGACCGCCGGGTCGCAACGCGGCGCCCGCCGCCGCGAGGCGGCCTTCCGGGATGTGATCCGAGCCTGGGGCGACCGAGGCGACCCGGACATCACCCGCTGGATCGCCACCGTCCTCAGGGCACGCGCGGGGCGCACGGACATCGTCGACACCCCCCGCCCCGCACAACGAACAACTCCCGACCTCCACGACGGCTCGCCCGTGTCGCATACGCCGTCGCAGGCGGTTCTCGTCATGGCCGCCTGGACGGCGACACACACCGACTACGGGACAGAGCGTCCGGCCGTTGCGCAGCTCCACCTCGCTCTGCCGCCCCGCGGCGACGACACCTCGTCGGCCCCCTGGCGACTGCGCACCGTCGACTGCGCCGATCCGGACACCTTCCGGCTTTGCACCGACGCGTTCCAGGGACCCGGCAGGCTCGTCCGCGTGGGCAAGCCCACCGTCGCCCGCGGTCTCGACCTGCACCAGGGTGCCCTGCACGTCACGACCGGAGCCGGCCGGAGCGCGCCGGTGAGCTGACCCTCTTCCGAGCCGTCGACGAGAGTCGTCTACCTGGCGAGGCAGGGCGACGCTTGTCCGGTTTCCCGTGAGTGTCGACCCAGAGCGTCGCGGCGCGAAGGTGGAGGGCGGCGAGACCGCACTGCTCAACCGGGAACACCCCCCGGCTACGGCGTGGCGGGCAGTGGCTCGTGCATGGTCGAGCAGTGGATGCCGCCGCCTCCGGCCATCAGGCGGTCGACGTCGATCTGGACCACTTCGCGGCCGGGGAATGCCGCGGCCAGTGCTTCCTTCGCGGTGGCGTCCTTGGCGTGGTCGCCGAACTCGGCGGTAATGACGCCGCCGTTGACGACGTGGAAGTTGAGGTAGGAGTCGACGAACGAGGAGCTGCGCGAGCGCACGGTGTCGGGACCGTGTACGGGGACGACTTGGAGGCGGCGCCCGCGGGCGTCGGTGGCGGCGGACAGGATCGCGAACTGTTCGCGGGCGTCCCGCGCCCACGCGTCGTTGCGGTCGGGTGGTGGCAACTGGACCATGATGACGCCGGGCCGGACGAACCGGGAGGTGACGTCGACGTGGTCGTCCGTGATGTCCTTGCCCTTGATCCCCGGGAGCCAGATCATCTTCTCCGCGCCGTACGCGTCCAGCACGGCGGACTCGATCTCGTCGCGGTGCATGGCGCGGTTGCGGTTCTTGTTGACCAGGCTGCTCTCGGTGGCCATGACGGTGCCGTCGCCGTCGGTCTCCACCGCGCCGCCCTCGCCGACGAAGGCGGCGTGGGAGTACCGCAGTCCCTGGCGCGCGGCGAGGCGTTCGGCGACGAAGGCGTCGTCGTCGTGGACTTGTTTGTCGCCCCAGCCGTTGAAGTTGAGCACCACCGCGTCCAGGCCGCCGTGTCGGTCGTGGCGGAACACCGGAGCGATGTCGCGCATCCACAGGTCATCCGTGGGGATGTCCGTGGTCACCTCCACGCCGGAGCCGCACCGCGAGCGTGCCCGCTTCGCCGTGTAGTCGTCCGGGGCGCACATGACCACCGGCTCGAACTCGGCGATCGTCCGGGCGATCAGTGCGATGTCGTCCTGGACCTTGCCCAGCCGCAGGCCCCACACTCCTCGGCGCCACGGCCACGACATCCACGTTCGCGCGTGCGGCGCCTCGTCGGCCGGCACCCGGGCGTCGGTGGAACGGTCACCGCTGCTGTGGGTCACGAGGGTCTCCAAGTCGTGCGAGGCGATGCGGGCGCGCCCGAGAACGGGTGCCGTACCCGGTGGCTCCCCGCCGCACACGTACGCGCAACCGGTCGGCCCGGAACGGGCTCCGGCCCGTGTCATCGCAGTTTACCTGACTGAAAATTCAGTCAAAATTCAGTCACTACATCGATGTGCGCTCACGGGCGGCGGCACCGCGATGCTCAGAGCCGCGTGGTCGCTCCCTCGGCGGCGGCGAGTTCACGTTCGTGCGCGAGGTCGAGGTTGCGGCACAGCGCCCAGTACGCGACGGCCGCCACCGGCAGGCCCACGAACATCGAGTAGTCGACGTTGCCTAGCGCGCGAGCCGCAGGGCCGGTGAAGGGTTCGGTCACGAAGAACGGCGCCATCGCGGCGAGAGCCACCAGGTAGGCGGTGATGCCCCGGCCGCCCCAGAGCCCGTAGATGCCGTCGCGCTTGAAGATCTCGGCGATGACGTACGTTCCGCGCCGCACGAAGAAGAAGTCCACCAGGTTGATGGCCGTCCACGGGGTGAACAGGTAGGCGAGGAAGACCAGGGCGTTGCCGTAGAACTCGTTGAACCGGTCGGCGCCGACGGCCTGGGCGATCACGAAGACCGCCACCGCCATGGCCGCGATGGCGGCCACCCGCAGCCTGCGGGTCGCGGCGACCGGTCGAAACGAGTCCATGATCGAGATGATGCCGAGGGATCCGCCGTACTGGTTGATCGCCATGATGGCGAGCAGTCCGAGGAAGAGCAGCAGCACGATCGCCCATCCCAGCCCGGGCGCGAGCGAGTCGCCGACGGCCTTGAACGCCGTGACCGGGTCGCTCTGTTCGGGCTCGACGGCGGCGACGGCCGAACCGAGGACGAACACCCAGACCGCCGAGACGGCGCTCGGCAGGTAGGTCCACCAAAAGGTGGCGCGGACCCCGACGTTCGCGGGAAGGTAGCGCGAATAGTCGGAGACGTAGGGTGCCCAGCCGAGTTGGAACCCGGCCACGATGACGAACACCGTCATGACCCGTGCAAGTGCGAAGTCCCCGGGGCGCCATGCCTGTGCCGTGGACCCGGGATGCGCGAGCACCGCGACGGCGAGCAGGACCAGTACCGCGACGAGGGGCCAGGTCAGCAGGCGTTCGACGCGATGGATCCAGCGGTAGCCGTACAGTGCGAGCACGGCGGCGACGGCGGCCGATCCGAGGTATCCGACGGTGTCCGGGACCGAGAAGAGCGTGTTCGTCGCGGCCCCGGACAGCAGGGCGTCCGAGGTGTTGTACGCGAGGTAGTTGACCAGCGCGAACACCCATACGGTCAGCGCCGCCCCGAGGTAGCCGAACTGCGGCCTGGACTGAACGAGTTGGGGCAGCCCCAGGTGCGGCCCCTGCGCCGAGTGGAACGCCATGAAGAACGTGCCGAACGCCGAGCCGACGACGGTGGCCACCAGCGTCCAGAACAGGCCGGCGCCGACGGCGAGGGTGGCCACGCCGGTGGCCAGTCCGGTCAGGTTGACGTTGGTGACGAACCAGATCGCGCCCAGCGTGGAGACCTTGCCGTGGCGTTCGTTGCCGGGAACCCAGTCGATGGATCGCTGCTCGATCCCCGACGCCCGGACCGGTTCGACGGGTGGGGCTTCCTGGGGCTGCGCGGTTTCGGTCATGGCCGAACTCCCAAGGGACGCGGGGACGAAGAGGGTGTGGGGGAATCGCGCCGGGTCGTGCGTCCGACGCCTGTGACAGCGGTGTGCCGAACCTCGGAGGTGCCGGCGCTGCTCACCGACGGCGAGTCGGGCGCAAACGCCGGGGGATACCGCGCGGCGGCCGGCCGACCCTCGGATCCCGAATTCCCCGTGGTGGATGGGCAGCGCCGCGTCATGCCGTCGTGTCGTCGCTCCGCAGCGCGCGCCGTGCGGCGCCGATGGCGTGTGGGTCCCAGCCCGGTCGAGGTACGGAGTCCATGAGCAGTCGGGTGTAGGCGTGGTTCGGCAGGGCCAGTACGTCGGCGGTGCGGCCGGATTCGACGATCCGGCCGCGGCGCATGACGATGACGTCGTCGGTGACGCATCGGACCACGCCGAGGTCGTGGGTGATGAACAGGTAGCCGATGCGGGTCTCGTCGCGGATCTCGGCGAGAAGGTTGAGGATCTGCGCCTGTACGGACACGTCGAGCGCTGCGACGGCCTCGTCGAGGACGAGGATGGCCGGCTCGACCGCGAGGGCCCGGGCGATGGCGACGCGTTGCCGCTGCCCGCCGGACAGTTCGCGGGGAAGCGCGTCGGCGGCGCGGGTGCCCAGGCCCACCTGGTCGAGGAGTTCGCGGATCCGTGGTGCCGGATCGGTGCCGGGCCGGTGCAGTTCGAGCGTCTCGCGGAGCACGGCCTCGGCGCTGGTGCGCGGGTCGAGCGAGAGGTAGGGGTCCTGGAAGACCATTTGGATCTGGCGGGCGCGGGCGAGGCGTTCGGCGCGGCCTCGGGGTTGCGTCGTGCGGTCCTGTCCGCGGACGCGCACGTGCCCGGCGTCGGCGCGGTCCAGCCCCACGACGATGCGGGCGGTCGTGGTCTTCCCGGAGCCGGACTCGCCGACGATGCCGAGCGAGCCGCCGTCCGCGAGGGTGAAGGTGACGTCGTCGACGGCTCGTACGTCACCGAACGTCCGGCACAGTCCGCGGACTTCGAGGAGGGGGTCAGGCATTGCCGGGCGTCCCTTCGAGACGGTCGCTGTGGTGGCAGCCGGCGGTGTGTGCGGGTTCGCCGCGCGCGGGCGTGCTTCGGGGGGCCTCGGTGGTGCACAGGTCGGTGGCGTGGGCGCAGCGTGGTGCGAAGGGGCAGCCGGCCAGTTCCCGGCGTAGGTCCGGGGGTTGGCCGTCGATGGCGGCGAGTCGGCCCTGTGGGGCGTCCAGGCTCGGGGTGGAGTCCAGTAGGGCCTTGGTGTAGGGGTGGCGGGGTCGGGCGAATACCGATGCGGCGGGCCCGGTTTCGGCGATGCGGCCCGCGTACATGACGTAGACGCGGTCGCTGATGGCTGCCGCGAGGCCCAGGTCGTGGGTGACGAACAGCAGTCCGGTGCCGAAGCGGGCGCGCAGGTCGCCGAGGAGGGCGACGACTTCGGCCTGCGTGGTCACATCCAGTGCGGTGGTCGGTTCGTCGGCCAGCAGCAGGGTCGGGTCGCCCATGAGGGCGGCGGCGATCATCACTCGTTGGAGCATGCCGCCGGAGAGTTGGCCGGGGTATCGGCGCAGCACGTCGGTGGTCAGTCCGACGGCTTCGAGGAGTTCGCCGGCGCGGGCTTCCGCGGCGGCCGAAGACATGATCTTGTTGAGCCGTACGCTCTCGGTGAGGAAGTCGCCGATGCGGCGCAGCGGGTTGATGGCGGTGCGTGGGTCCTGGAAGATCATGGCCGCGGTCCGGGTGCGCAGATGGCGCAGTTGTCGGGCGTTCATGGTCAGGACGTCGTCGCCTGCCACGTGCACGGTGCCCTCGGTGGTGGTGCCGGCGGGCAGGAGGCGCAGGACGGTGCGCGAGGTGAGTGTCTTGCCGGAGCCGGATTCGCCGACCAGGGCCACGGTCTCGCCGGTGCCGACGGTCAGGTCGACGCCGTCCAGGACCGGTCGGGCGGTGCGCGGCAGGCGCATGCGAAGGCCGCGGATGTCCAGCGCGGCGTGGGAATCCTCATGGGCCGCGGACGGCGCCTTGCCCGCCGGGTCGTGCTTCGTGATGTTCATCGGTTCCTTCCGGCGACCTTGTCGGCCCAGCGTTCGCCGACCACGTTGAACGCGACGACGGTCAGGATGATCACCAGGCAGGGGATGATCGCGGACAGCGGGTAGCCGCTCTGGATCGCGGATTTGCCGTCGAAGACCATGCGTCCCCAGTCCGGGGTGAGGGCGGGTACGCCCAGGCCGAGGAAGGACAGGCCGGCCAGGTCGATGAGGGCGTAGCCGAAGTTGACGGTGCATTGGGCCAGGACGACGGGGGCGATGTTGGGGACCACGTGCCGCAGGCAGACGTCGGTGGCCGAGTGGCCCTGGACGCGATATGCGGCCACGTACGGGCGTTCGCGTTCGGCGAGGACGAGGGAGCGGGCCAGCCGGGCGACATAGGGCAGGTACGCGACCGACAGCGCGACCACCGGGGCGAGCAGGCCCTCTCCGTATACCGACGTGAACAGGATGGCGAGGAGCAGTCCCGGGAAGGCCAGCGTCAGTTCGGTGGTGCGGGACAGGAGCGAGTCCAGCCACCCGCCGCGCCACCCGGCGACGACGCCGACGGCTCCGCCCGCGATGGTGGAGAACACCACGACCCCGAGCGGGCCGAGCAGCGAGGTGCGGGCGCCCTCCACGAGGCGGGAGAGGGTGTCGCGTCCGGCCGCGTCGACGCCGAGCGGATGGTCGCCGGACGGTGCCGCGAGGGCGTTGCCCAGTTCCACCGTGTTGGGGTCGTGCGGGGCGATCCACGGCGCGATCAGGGCGACCGCCACGACGAGGCCGACGAAGGCGGCGCTCACCAGGTACAGGGGGCTGTGGCCGGTGGCGCGGATCCGCGCGAGTCCGGGGCGGCGTACGAGGGTCGTGCTCATGCGGTGGCCCTCGTTCCCAGGGTGATGCGCGGGTCGACGACGGGCAGCAGGAGATCGATGATCAGGTTCACGGTCATGAACAGCCCGACGATGATGAGGGAGATGGCTTGCACGACGGGGAAGTCTTTGGTCGTGGACGAGAGTTCGAGGAGTTGTCCGACGCCGCCGACGCTGAACGCGGTCTCGACGAGGACGGTGCACACCAGCAGGCTGGAGACGATGAGCCCGCCGGTGGTCAGCACCGCGCCGAGGGCGTTGCGGAAGACGTGACGGCTGACGACGTGCCGTTCCGGGATGCCGCGGCTTCGGGCGACCGCGACGTGTTCGGAGCCCAGTTGCTCGAGCATGGCGCTGCGGGTCACCCGGGCGAGCATCCCGACCAGGTACAGCGCGAGCGCGACGGCGGGCAACGTCAGGTGCCACAGCATGGCGCCGAATCCGTCGCCGCTGCCGCTCCCGCCGGAGGGGAACCAGCCGAGTTCGACCGCGAGGAAGCCCTGGAGCAGGATCGCCGCGACGAACGCCGGGGTGCCGATCGCGAACGTGGTGCCGACGAGGATCGCCGAGTCGGTCGCGCCGCCGCGCACGGCACCGACCCAGCCGAGGGCGAGCCCGAGCACCACGACGAGGACCAGGGCCATGCCGACCAGCAGCAGGGTGGTGGGCAGGCGCGAGGACAGCAGGTGGGACACGTCGGTGCGGTACTCGATCGAACGGCCGAAGTCGCCGTGCAGGATGTTCCCGAGCCAGCGCGCGTACTGCTCGATGAACGGGTCGTTCAGGTGGTATTGCCTGTCGATCGCCGCGAGGGCGGCCGGGGACGCCGACCGCCCTCCCAGCAGGAAACTCGCCGGATTGCCCGGCGCGAGGTACATCGCGCCGAAGACCACGAACGAAGCGCCGAGCAAGGTGGCGGCCATTTCCAGCAGCCGCCGGACGGCGAATCTCACGAAGTTCACCCCGCGGCCCCCACATCCGCCGCCCACGGGTAGTACATGTACGCGATGGTTGTCGGCGCGCCGGTGATCTTCTTGTTCAAGAAGACCGTGGACGGCCACTCGGCGATGGGCAGCCACAGCACCTCGTCCGCGGCCTTCTGCTGGAGTTTCGCCTCCAGCGCGAAGCGCTGCGCCGGGTCGTAGGTGTCGGTGATCTTCGCGACGAGCGCGTCGAACTCGGGGTCGCCGTAGCCGGCGTGGTTCTGGTAGCCGCCGGTGCGGAAGTTGCGCAAGAGGTCGACCGGGTCGGTGACGGACAGGTAGTACGTCTCCGGAAACATGTCGATGCCCTCGCGGGCCTTGGGGTCGGTGAACAGCGCCGAGAACGCGTCCGGGGCGATGGTCTTCAACTCGACCTTGAGGCCGATCCTGGTGCCGGCGTCCTGGATCGCGGTGGCGACGAGGGAGACGTCCTGGCCGATCGGGCTGGTGGCGACGGTGACCGTCTTGCCCTTGGCGCCGGCCTCCTCGACGAGCTTCTTCGCCTGCTCGATGTCCTGCGTGCTCGACGGCAGGCGGTCGAACGCGGCGGACTTCGCGTCGTCCGGGGCACCGGCCCAGGCGGCGCGCGGGGTGAGGGAGGCGGTGGGCGTCCCGTTGCCCGCGAGCGCGGTCTTGACGATCCCGGGCCGGTCCAGGGCCATTGACAGGGCCCTGCGTACCCGGACGTCGGAGAGGGTGCCCTTCATGCTGGTGACGTTGACGTTGAGAGTGCTCAGGCCCTCACCGAAGTACAGGGTGCCCGCGCCGCTGGTACGCAGCCGCTCGTAGCTCTCGCTCGGTATGAGGAAGCCGCCGTCGACCTCGCCGCCGAGCATCGCGTTGGTGCGCGCCGACGCGTCGGTGAGGAACTTGAACTCGACGTGCTTGGCCTTGGCCTTGCCGCCCCAGTAGTCGTCGAAGCGTTCGAGTCGGAGGGATTGGCCCTTGGCCCAGTCGCCGAGTTTGTACGGGCCGGTGCAGTCGAGGCCGCCGGTGGTGCCGTAGTCCTTGCCGGCGGCCTCGACGCCCTTCCTGCTCGCCACGACGCCGGCCGCGGTGGCCATCAGTTGGGGGAAGAGGGAGTCGGCCCGCTTGAGTTTGACGCTCACCTGGAGCGGTCCGGTCGCGGTGACGGTGTCGACGTTCTCGAACGACTCGGCCCACGCGGCGCCCAGGTCGGGGTTCATCTGGCGGCCGAGACTGTAGACGACGTCGTCGGCGGTCATCACCGACCCGTCGTGGAACTTCACGCCGGGCCGCAGGTCGTAGACCCACGTGGTGGGATCGGGATTGGCCGCCTTCTCGGCCAGGCCCGGTGCCAGGGTCAGCTGCGGCGTCCAGCGCATCAGACTCTCGCAGACGTTGGACAGCACCGTGTTCTGCGGGTAGTCGAACGCGGTGATGTAGTCCAGGGAGAGCGGTTCGGCGTACAGCGCCCAGCGGAACGAGTCGATGTTCCCCTTGGCCGGCGGGGTACCGGGGGAGAGCCGGTAGTTCGCGGCCTGTCGGGCCGGGTCGTGCTTGGGCGGTCCGGAGCAGGCCGCGACCATGGCGAAGGCGGCCACGGCGGCGACCGCGGGCGGTGCGGCCCGTCGCGCTCGTCCGAGGGGGGTGGGCCCGGGTCTCGTCATCGGAGGTTCCCTTCGGTGGTCGTCGGGTGCGCTGCGGGGATCTGCTGGGTGATGCAGTGGACGCCGCCGCCGCCGAACGCCACGGTGCGGGTCGGGACGCCGACGACCTTGCGGTCGGGGAAGGCGGACTGGACGATCGCGAGCGCGCCCGCGTCCTCGGGGTGGTCGGCGATCGGCACGATCACGCCGCCGTTGGCGATGTAGAAGTTGAGGTAGCAGACCTCGATGTCGCTGCCGCCCCACGCGACGAACGCCGTCTGGGGGACGTCGACGATCTCGAACGGGCGTCCCTGCGCGTCGGTGGAGGCCTCCAGTACCGCGCGGTTGGCGCGCATGCGCGCGTAGTCGGGATGTGCCGGGTCGGCGGGCAGTTGCACGATGACCTTGCCGGGGGCGGTGAACGCGCAGACGCCGTCGACGTGTCCGTCGGTCTCGGTGTCCAGAAACCCGCCGTAGGGCAGCCAGATGATCTTGGTGACGCCCAGGCGTGCCTCGAGCTCGGCCTCGATCTCGGCGCGCGTCATCCCCGGGTTGCGGTTGGGGTGCAGCAGGCACTGCTCGGTGGTGATGAGTGTGCCCTCGCCGTCGACGGTGATGGCGCCGCCTTCGAGGATCATCCGGGAGTCGATCCGCGGGTCGCCGAGCGCGTCGATCAGGGCCGCGGCGATCCTGTCGTCGGCGTCCCACGGATGGTGCTTGCCGCCCCACGCGTTGAAGCGGAAGTCGACGCCCGCCCGCGAGCCGGCTTCGTCGAGCACGAAGATCGGGCCGGAGTCGCGGAACCACGAGTCGTCGATGGGCAGTTCGATGATCCGGATGCCGTCGCCGCACAGTGCGCGGGCGTCCTCGGCGGCACCGGGGACGGTGACCATGGTGACGGGCTCGAACTCGGCGATGGCGCGGGCGACGGCGGCGTACTCGTGCTTGGCGTGGTCGAACATCTCGCCCCACAGGTCGGGCCGGGTGGGCCAGGCCATGAGGCAGCCGTCGTGAGGGGTCCACTCGGCCGGCATTCGGTACGTCATGGGTTTCTCGTTTCGTCGTGCGCGGTGAGGTGAGGTGCGGTGCAGGCGCACGGGTTCCGGGCCTGCCCCGGGATTTCAGAGGAAGTACAGGCGGTTGAGCGGGACTTCGTCTGCGGCTTCGGAGTGCAGCGCGGCACCGTCGAGGGTCACCAGGCCGGTGCGGGCGTCCACCTGTACCCGGCCGGTGCGCGCGTTGCGCACCATGTCGGCGGGGCCGATGCCGCGGGTGCCGCGGACGGCGACCCGGCGGCGGCGGGTGGTCATGCCGTCGTACGGCCGGTCGGCCGACCCGGCTTCCGCGGCGGCTCGGCTGACGAAGGCCACGGACAGGTCGGCGGGCGTCGCGCCGTGTCCGCCGAACAACGGACCCATCACCAGCGGTTGACAGTTGTCCGTGGCGGCGTTCGGGTCGCCGGTGACGCCGTAGGCCGGGAATCCGGACTTGAGGACCATCTGTGGCTTGGCCCCGAACGTCGCCGGGCGCCACAACACGATGTCCGCCAGTTTGCCGACCTCGAGCGACCCGACCTCGTGGGAGAGTCCGTGCGCGATGGCCGGGTTGATGGTGAGCTTGGCGATGTAGCGGAGCACGCGCGCGTTGTCGTCGTGCGGGCCGTCCCCGTCCGCCGGGCCGAATTCGTGCTTCATCTTCCCGGCGAGCGCGAAGGTACGGCGCACGGTCTCGCCCGCGCGGCCCATGCCCTGGGCGTCCGACGACGTGATGCCGATGACGCCCAGGTCGTGCAGGACGTCCTCGGCGCCCATCGTCCCCGCCCGGATGCGGTCGCGCGCCATGGCGGCATCGCCGGGAAGGTCGGTCTTGAGGCCGTGGACGGAGACGATCATGCCGTAGTGCTCGGCCACGGCGTCGCGTCCGAACGGCAGTGTGGGATTGGTGGACGAGCCGATGACGTTGGCGACCCCGGCCATCTTGAGGACGTTCGGGACGTGTCCGCCGCCGCAGCCTTCGATGTGGAAGGCGTGAATGGTGCGCCCTTCGAGCACGGAGAGGGTGTCCTCGACCGACAGGCACTCGTTCAACCCGTCGCTGTGCAGCGCCACTTGCACGTCGTGGTCCTCCGCCACCCGCAGCGCGGTGTCGAGGGCGCGGGCGTGTGCTCCCATGTCCTCGTGGACCTTGAACCCGCAGGCGCCGCCTTCCGCGAGCGCTTCCACGAGTGGCGCCGGGTCGGAAGCCGAACCGCGACCGAGGAAGCCGATGTTCACCGGCCACGCGTCGAAGGAGTTGAAGGCGTGCCGCAGCGCCCACGGCGAGTTGACGCCGACGCCCCAGAGCGGGCCGAACTCCTGGCCGATGATCGTGGTCACGCCCGACGCGAGCGACGCCTCCATGATCCGCGGGCTGAGCAGATGGACGTGCGTGTCGATGGCGCCGGCGGTGGCGATCAGGCCCTCCCCCGACACGATCGCTGTGCCGGTGCCCACGACGACGTCGACACCGTCGAGGGTGTCCGGGTTTCCGGCCCGCCCGATCGAGGCGATGCGCCCCTCGCGGATGCCGATGGACACCTTGCGGATGCCCTGGATCGCGTCGATCACCACGACGTTGCTGATCACCACGTCGCAGGTCTCGCGGACGGTCACGGCCTTGAGATGCAGGCCGTCCCGGGCGGTCTTGCCGAAACCCGCGAGGAACTCGTCCCCGGCGGCTTGCGCGTCGGACTCGACCCGGACGACCAGACCGGAGTCGCCCAGGCGGATCCGGTCTCCCGCGCGGGGGCCGTGCACGGCCGCGTACTCACGGGCGTCGAGGGGGCTGCCGCTCATGCGAGTTCCTTCCCGTGCCCCGGCTTCGGCGTGCTCGCGCCCGGGGCGTCGCCCGCGTCGGGGGCCGCGCCGAGGTAGCCGCACGCCGCCGCGCGGCGCAGCGCCTCGGCCTTGGCGCCCGGCGCGTCCAGCGGTCCGTCGACCAGACCGGCGAAGCCGATCGCGATGCGGGCGCCGCCCATCGGTACGAGACCGACTTCGACATCGGCGCCGGGGTCGAACCGGGTCGACACGCCCGCGGGCGCCGCCGGCCGCATGCCGTAGGCCGCCGCCCGGTCGAAGTCGAGGCGCGGGTTGGCTTCGAAGAAGTGGAAGTGTGAGGTCACGCTGACCGGCACCGAGGCGGTGTTGCGCACCGTGATCCGGGTCACCGGCTCGGGCCCGGCGGCGGCCCCGGTCGCCGGGATCACCGCGCCCGGCGCCGCGTCGCCGTGGCCGGGATGGCCGAACGGGTCGGTCACCACGGCAAGTCGGGTGCCGTCGGGGAAGACGGCTTCCACGTACACCTCGGTGACCAGGTCGACGACGCCGGGCAACACGTCGTCCGGGCCGAGCACACAGCGGGCGGCCTTGAGGGCGTCCGCGAGCCGGTGTCCCGCGCGGGCCGCCTCGCACACGGTGTCGGCGATCAGCGCGGTCGCCTCGGGCATGTTCAGCAGCAACCCGGCGTCCCGGCGACGACGCGCCAACTCGGCTGTGGTGAACAGCAGCAGCCGATCGCGCTCGGTCGGGGTCAACTGCACGGTGTCTCCAGATGGTTCGTGACATGCGGACGGGGCAACGGGCTCGTCCCCGCGCGGATGGAGCGGATCTGCCGTCGGTGACGGCCTACTTGGGTGCCGGCACGGCGGGTTGGTCGTGGGTGGCGCAGTGGATGCCGCCGCCGCCGGACGCGATGGCGTCGATCGGGACGGGAACGATGTCGCGGCCGGGGAAGTGGTCGCGGAAGATCCGGCGCGCCCGGTCGTCCGCCCGCTTGTCGCCGAAGCGCGGCATGAACAGCGCGCCGTTGGCCACGTAGAAGTTCGCGTAGCTGGAGACGAACGCGTCGCCGCGTCCGGTGATCAGATCCGGGTCCGGCTGCGGGAGGTCGACGACCTCGAAGGGCTTGCCCCGGGCGTCGACGGCGGTCTTCAGCACGGAGCGGGCCTGGTCGCCGGCCCGCGACCAGGAGTCCGCGGGGCCGCCGGGGAACGCGGTGTCCAGCAGGACGGCGCCGGACGCGGCGTAACGGACCAGGCAGTCGACATGGGCGTCGGTGATGTCCTCGCCGCGGACGCCCGCGAACCAGACGACCCGGGTGACGCCCAGGGTCTGCTTGAGCCCGTCCTCGATCTGCTGCCGGGACTTGCCGGGGTTGCGGTTGTCGTTGACCACCGAGCTCTCGGTGACCAGCAGTGTTCCGTGGCCGTCGGTCTCGAACGAGCCGCCTTCCGCCACCAGGGGTGCCTGGTTGCGGGGGACGCCGTAGTGCGCGAGGACGCTGCGCGCGACCAGGCCATCGTTGCCGTGTCGCTGCTTGTTCCCCCAGCCGTTGAAGTTGAGATCGACGCCGGTGACCGCGCCGCCGTCCTCGACGAAGACCGGGACGATGTCCCTTGCCCACAGGTCGTCGACGGGGACGGCCAGGACCTCGGCGTCCTTCCCGCAGGCGTTCTGCGCGGCGGCCTGCTGGTCCGCGCCGGCCAGGACGACGACCGGCTCGTACTCCGCGACGGCTCGTGCCAGCCTGGCGATGTCCTGGCGTACGGCGGGCAGGTCCGCGCCCCAGATCCCGGCCGAGGCGGGCCAGGCCATGAACGTGCGCTCGTGCCGGTCCCATTCGGCTCCGAACCTCCGTGATCCGGTTTTGGCCGTTTCCGGGCCCCCTCCCGGCGCTCCGCGACCGGCACCCTCCCCGGGAGCGTCGGACGTGGAGTCCTCGGTGCAGGCGACGGCACCGAGGGCGACGACACCGGCACCGAGCAGACCACGCAGAACGGCGCGGCGGGACGGGAGGGCAGCGGACATGGGGAACTCCGGGAGGGGTCGTGCGGTGGGCGTCGGGAACGCCAGGTGCCGGTGGGGGATGGGGGATGGGATGGGATGGGATGGGGCGGGGCGGTCAGGCCACCGGTTCCTGCATGGTGGAGCAGTGGATGCCGCCGCCCCCGCCGCCTATGCGGTCGGTGTCCAGCTGGACCACCCGGCGGCCGGGGAAGGCGGCGGCGACGACCTGACGGGCCGCCTCGTCCTTGGCGCGGTCGCCGAACTGTGACATGACCACGCCGCCGTTGCAGACGTGGAAGTTGACGTATGAGTCGACGAAGTCCGGGTTCGTCGAACGGATGGTGTCCGGGCCGTCGACGCGGATGACCCGGAGCCGACGGCCCCGCGCGTCGGTGGCGGCGGACAGGATCGCGAGCTGGTTGCGGGCGTCCTGCGCCCAGATGTCGGTGCGGCTCGCGGGCGGGACCTGCACCATCACGATGCCGGGGCCGATGAAGCGCGAGGTGGCGTCGATGTGGTCGTCGGTGATGTCCTGGCCCTTGATCCCGGGCACCCAGATCATCTTGCTCGCGCCGTAGGCGGCCAGCACCGCCTGCTCGATCTGTGCCTTGGTCATGCCGGGGTTGCGGTTGCTGTTGACCAGGCTGGACTCGGTGGCCAGGACGGTGCCGTCGCCGTCGGTCTCGACGGCGCCGCCTTCGCCGGTGAATCCGGCGCGGGTGAAGGCGAGTCGGTCGTACGCCGCGATGCCGGCGGCGACGCGGGCGTCCTTGGCGTGGGTCTGCTTGTTGCCCCAGCCGTTGAAGCCGAGGCCGACGGTGTCGCGTCCCCCCTGGCCGTCGGTGCGGAAGACGGGCGCGGTGTCGCGGGTCCACAGGTCGTCGACGGGAATCGAGCTGATGACGGTGACCGTCGAGCCGCATTTGGCGCGCGCGGCGCTCGCGGTGGCGGCATCCGGCGCGCACATGACCACCGGCTCGAAAAGCGCGATCGTCTTGGCGATCAGGGCGATGTCGTTCTGGACGCCGCTCAGCCGGCGGCCCCAGATGGACGAGCCGGTCGGCCAGGCCATCCAGGTGCGGACGTGCGCGACGTCGTCGGCGGGCACCCGCAAGGCCGCCGCGGCGCGCGCGGCCGGGGCGAGGAACGCCTGGCCGCCGACCGCGAGCCCGGCGGCGCCGAAGAGGACACCGCCGAGCACACGGCGACGCGAGGGCTCGGCGGCAACGGTTTCCGGTGCCGAACAAGAGGGGGTGGTGCGCGCTCCATGCATGGCTGACTCTCCCTGTCGGGTGGTAGCTCCGCCGCTCGGCGGCACGGATGGACGAACTCGCGGATGGTGGGATTGCCGGCGGTACGGGGCGCACATGGCACCCGGCGTCCCGGTCCGGCGTGCCCACACTGTTCCACTGACTGAAAAGTCAGTCAATAGCGCGAAGGGTAAACGGCCGCGGCGGATCTCGGGTGGGGTCGGGGGCCGGGCGCCTCACGCGGGCGCACGCGGTGACCGCAGGTGTCGGCGGCGACATCGATCGGCCGCCCGACGGACGTGATCGCACGAAGCGCGAACGGGCCTGTGAATCAAGCTCGAACGGGCCTGTGAATCAGGCGCGAACGAGCCTGTGAATCAAAGGGTTCGGTGGCAAGGTCGCCGGTGCGGGCGAGCGCCCCGCAGGGCGCTCCGGCCCACGACCGGGAATCTCTCAGGCGTGGCCGAGGTAGGCCAGCTCGGCATCGATCGCGGCGAGTATGAGGGTGCGGGCGCGGTCGAGCGTCAGCCCCTCGCTCAGCCAGCGCCCACTGAGTCCTTCGAGGAGCGCGGTGAGCCGCTGGGCGGCCTCCAGCGCCCGGTCCGCGGGCGCGGCCGGCAGCACCGCCGTGATCAGGTCGGCGACCTCGCCGTCCCACACGTGCGTGGCCTCGGCGAGGTCCGCGCGCAACAGGGCGTCGAACATCGCGCTCGCCCGCAGCTCGCCCCACGCGGTGCTGTTCTCGCGGACTTCGGCGCTGTCCTGGAACTCCAGGAGCAGTGTCCGCTCCAGCACGGCCCGCGGGTCTGTCAGCCGCTCGGCGGCGACGTGGGCGGCGGTGTAGCGCTCGGCCCGGTTGTTGATGAACTCCAAGCTCGCGCGCAGGACTCCGGCGCGGTCCTTGAAGTGGTAGTAGATCAGCCCGTTCGACACGCCGGCCTCGGCGGCCAACTCCTCGATGCGCAGACCCCGCACCCCGCGGCGGGCGATGAGCCGAGCCGCAGCTTCCATGATCACGGTACGACGGTCGGCGGCCATGGTTCGACACCCTACCCTTTGGCCCCACGGGCACCACACACCCCGCCCATTGCTCGGCGGCGGCGACCCGAATGGGCGGAGGGAATCGCCGCGGTGGCCGCTCATCGCAACCGTGGTCGCGGGCCACCGGACCGAAACCACCCGCGGAGTCGAGGCGGCGACCGGTGATCACGGACGCGCCCGTCCGGTTATGATGACTGAATATTCAGTCAGTCGGATGGGTGGCCCCGTGCCGCCCCGATGGGGTGGCACGAGTGTCGAGCCGTCAGTCATTGATCCTGGAAGCCGCCGCCGGGCTCATCGCCCGGCGCGGGGTGCGCGGCCTGCGGGTGGAGGAACTCGCCGCCGAGGCCGGAGTGTCCGTCGGGTTGGTCTACTACCACTTCGGCGACCGGGCGGGGCTCATGCGGCACACCTGGGAGTTCATCAACGAGCGCGCCGAGCGCTACACGCGGTCCGAGGCCGATCCGGACCTGGATCCGCGCGGCCGGCTGGAGGAAATGCTGATGCTCGAACTCCAGGACACCCCCGAGGTGCGGGAGAACAGCACGGCCTGGGGAGAGTTCCAGGCGAGCGCCGTCTTCGTGCCGGAGCTGGCACTTCAGATGCGCGAAGCCACCACGCACTGGGTGCGGGACGCGCAGGAGCTGATCCGCCGCGGGCAGGACGGCGGCGACATCGCCCCGACCGTGGCCGCGGCCGACGCGGCCGAGCGACTCACCGCCCTCGTCGAAGGCCTGAGCGAGCGCTGGCTGGCCGGCTCGCTCCCCCTGGATCGGGCTCGCTTCCTGCTCCGGAGCGCGCTGGCCCTGGAACTCGGATCGCGACCACCCGCCTGACCCGCCCCGGTCGCCGCTTCGCCGGACTGCCCGGCAAGGACGGCTTCCGGGTGCGCGGTGGCCCGAGTGTGCCTTCACCTGGATGGTCGCGTCAGGAATTGACTGAATTTTCAGTAGGTGAGACGGTGGGATCCCGGTGATCCGGGTTCGCGATGCGTCATCCTCGCGAGCGCACGCTCGCCGTCTCGGATCCGCCGCAGGCCGCGGAGCGGTTCTCCCGCACCCTCTCTACACACGTCGCGATCCGTGCCGCGGCACGACCGGTTGGAGGTCTCCCATGTCCGATCCCCTCGACTCGTACCTGAACCTCCACCCGGTCGACGGCGCGGTCGGCACGGCGCGGTCCGGCGGCCGGCGCACCGACGCCGCGGTCCGGGCGGCGCTTGCCGACGCGTTCCCCGGGCGTGCGGTGGTCCGGCTCGACGTGGACCGCGCGACTGTGGGCGGTGGGAACCTCCACTGCTCGACCAGGCGGCAGCCCGCCACGTGACGCGTGTGAGTGCGGCACCGTCGGGGTGCGCCTTCGGGCCGTCCCGAAGCCTCATCCGTTCGCCGCACGCCACGGTCGTATCCGGCGCGCAAAGTCCATATTTGCGGCAAATATGCGGTTACGTTGATGCCCTGCCCACCCTGGTCCGGCCGCGGCCGAACACCCGCGCCATCGAAGGACGGATCCTGTGCCCGAATCGCCCCTGATGCCCCGTCGGGCAATGTTGCGTTCCCTGGCGGGAGCGGGCGCGCTCGCCCTCGGCGCGGCCGCATGCTCCGACTCCTCGGACTCCTCCGGCCCGACCGCGCCCGGGTCGTCCCCGCCCGCGACGTCCGGCGGGACGGGCACGGCGCCCGAAACCGCGGTGTCGGCCCGCCGGTTCGGCGCCGAGTGGGACAGCCATGTGCGTACGTTCATGTCCTGGCCCGCCGCGACCGGTATCTGGGGCGCCGACCTGCCCGCAGTGCGCGAGGACATCGCCCGGGTCGCCCGCGCCATCGCCGCGACCGAGCCCGTCGTGCTGCTCGCCCGCCCCGACCAGGCGGACGCCGCGCGGCGAGCGGTCGGCGCGGACGTGGACGTCGTACCCATGCAGGTCGACGACCTGTGGGCGCGGGACACCGTCCCGGTGTTCGTCGAAGAGTCCGGTACGGTCCACGGCGTCGACTTCAACTTCAACGGGTGGGGCGACAAGCAGTCCCACGAACACGATGCGCGGGTCGCCCGCGAGGTGTCGGCCAAGTACGGCATCCCGCTCGACCGGACGTGGCTCGTCGCCGAGGGCGGATCGTTCGAAACGGACGGCGTCGGCACGCTGATGGTCACCGAGAGCTCGATCGTCAACGACAACCGCAACCCCGGCAGGACCCGGCAGCAGATCGAGGACGAACTCGAGCGGGTGCTCGGCATCACCAAGGTCATCTGGTTCGAGGGCATTCGCAACCAGGACATCACCGACGCGCACGTCGACTCGCTCGCCCGGTTCGTCGCACCGGGCGTCGTGCTGCTGGACAAGGCGTTCCCCGGCGAGCCCGCCGACTCGTGGTCACGCTCGGCCGACCAGGCGAGAACCGTCCTGCGGGACGCCACCGACGCGCGCGGCAAGCCCATCCGGGTCGTCGACCTGCCGCAGCCCGACCCCGAGCGGATGACCGCGCCGCCCGGCGACGACTTCGTGTCCTCGTACGTCAACTTCTTCATCGGCAACAAGGCCGTGTTCCTGCCGCGTTTCGGCGACAAGGCCGCCGACGACCGCGCGCGGGGCATCCTGCGCGACCACTTCCCCACCCGCGACGTCGTCATGGTGCAGATCGACGCGATCGCCGCCGGCGGCGGCGGGATCCACTGCGCGACGCACGATCAGCCGGGCACTCCGCCGGCATGACACGGCCATTCCGTCCGTCCTGGAGCCGGGGCCGCCTCGCGGCCGCGGTGGCCGCCGCGTCGGCACTGGGGGTGGTCCTCGTGGTGGGCGTCTGGCTCCAGGTCGGCGAACGTATGGCCTTGGACACCCGTTACCGCGCGTCGAGTTCGGCGCCCGACCGGGTGGACGTGCGGGCCTCGGTGCAGCGCGTGGACGCGGCCGCGCGCGAACTCGTCCTGCGCCTGCTCGTCACACCGCGCGGAAACCTGGCCGAGGACGGCGGTCCCGCCCCTGCGGTGGGCCTGTCGCTACAGACCTCGCCGGAGGTGCGCGGTGACCTGAACTTCCCCGCCCACACCCGAATTTCCACCGTGGACCTGCAAGTCGCGCTCGGCGGAGGGTCGGTCTCCGACTACCCGTTCGACCACTACCGGACCATGCTGGAGTTCGCCGCGCAGGCCGGTGGCAAGCCCGTTCCGGTGAACATGACGCTGAGCAACAGCGACGCGCTGTTCGCCCTCGACGTCGATGCGAGCACCGACGACGGCGTGGCGGTCTTCGACGTCGGCATCGAACGTTCGGGAACCGTGCTGCTGTTCGGTGTCTTCATGATGGTCGCGATGTGGGCCCTGGCAATTGCCGTCCTCATCGGTGCCAGGACGTTGGTCGTCGGCCGTCGCGGTCTGGTCTGGCCGGCCCTGGGCTGGATGGCCGCGACACTGTTCGCCCTGGCGGCGTTCCGCAACACCGCCCCCGGCAGTCCCCCGATCGGTTCGCTGCTCGACTACCTCGCCTTCCTGTGGGCCGAGGCGATCGTCGCCGCGTCCCTCACGGTCACGGTGCTGGTCGGCGCCGCAGTGGAAAACCGTGCCACGGCCGAGAAGAGCTGAACTCCGCGACCTCCTCTCGACCGCCGCCCCCCGCCCGTTTCCCGCCCGCCCCTACGGAGGCCACCCGTGCGCCCTGCCGGCAACCCCCCGATACCGCCGTCCCTCTCGTCCGCCTTCCAGCCGCTCGCGTCCGGCGACCCCCAAGACGTCGGCGGGTACCGGCTCGCCGCCCGCCTCGGGGCCGGCGGCATGGGACGCGTCTACCTCGCGCACACGCCGGGAGGACGACCGGTCGCGCTGAAGGTCGTTCGCCCCGAGTACGCCGAGGACCCGCAATTCCGGGCCCGGTTCGCTCAGGAGGTGGCCGGCGCCCGGCGCATCCACGGGCTCTACACGGCGCAGGTGGTCGACGCGGACCCCCACGCCGAGGTGCCCTGGTTGGCAACGGCGTACGTGCCGGGTCCCTCGCTGCGCCAAGTCGTCGAGAGATACGGTCCGTTGCCGATCCGAACGGTGTTGTTGCTGGTCGGCGGCATCGCCGAGGCCCTTCGGGAGATCCATCGCGTCGGTGTCGTGCACCGGGACCTCAAGCCCGGCAACGTGATCGCCGCCGCCGACGGGCCGCGCGTCATCGACTTCGGCATCGCCCGCGCCGCCGACGCCGTCGCGCTCACCGGCACCGGCGTCTGCGTCGGCACACCGGCCTTCATGGCCCCCGAGCAGGCCGTGGGCCGACACGTCACACCTGCCGCCGACGTGTTCGCCCTCGGCGCGTTGGGCGTGTTCATCGCGGGCGGGGTACCGCCGTTCGGCGCCGGCGCGGACAGTGCGCAGATGTATCGACTCCTGCACGATCGGCCCGACCTGGGCACGGTCGTGCCCGAGTTGCACGCCCTGCTGGGGTATTGCCTGGCCAAGGACCCCGCCGCGCGGCCGACGCCCGCCGAACTCGTCGACCTGGCGCGCGCCCACCCCGCGGCGGGCGGACACCTTCGGTTCACCGACGGCTGGCTTCCGGACCACGTCGGCGTCGAGATCGAGCGGCGGTCGAACACCGCCGGACCGGGCCCCGCCCCACAGGTGCCCGAGCATCCGGCCCCCGGCGATCCCGGACCGCCCCTCGACGGCGCCGCCGACGGATACCCGCTCGACCGGACCGTCGCGGACCCCGGGCAGCCGGACCTGCGGGACACCTCGCCGCTGCCGGGTCCGCCGCCGACCGGCGCCGGAATCGCACGCGCGGGCGGGCGCGGACGCAGGAGGACCTCCGTCGGGGCCGTACTGGCCGGCCTCGTCGTCGCGGCCGTCGGCAGCGTCGTCGGGCTGTCGCTGCTCGACGAACTCGACCCGGACACGGACGAAACGGCGGCCGCGCACCAGGCTCCCGCAGTGCCCGCCGCATCCCCGATGCCCACCACCGGGGCCCCCGGCTCCTCGTCTCCGTCTCCGTCGCCGCCGGTGTCGCCGCCGGTGTCATCGCCCATGACACCGGCCGAGTCCGGCTACACGGCGATCTACGCGGAGGCCGTGCTGACCGCGCCCGACGACGGATACGACTTCGACATCGCCTCGGGCAGCGTGCGCCCTGCGGAGTCCACCAAGTGGGCGATCGGGCACAACAACGGCGAGTTCCTGATCCCCGCGGGCAGCGACGCCGCCGTGATGCGCGCCGAAACGACGACACCGGAGGAGTGCGTGGCCGCCCTGGACAGACGTCCCATCGGGATCGTCACGTTCCGCGACGTCGCGGCGGGACAGTCGTTCTGCGTCCGCTCGCGCACGACGCGCGAGTTGGCCCTCGTCCGCGTCGTTGCCGCGGCGGGCGGCTCACCGGTCGAGGTCGGCCTGACCGCGTACCGCCCGCGACGCTGACCACCCCCGCGACGAGAATCCCCTCGTCCTTCGGCACCGGCGCCGCTTTTCGCACACCCGCACGGAAGCGGCCGGCCGCAGCCCGTTGGTGCTCTCGAACTCCCGTCGCGCGCCCAGGGAGATGGTGATTGAACCCGCCGGTGCGCCCTCGAGGGCGCGGTCGCATCCCGCGTCGCGGCTGCTGCCCGAGTACGACCCGGACGCGGGTTTGGCTCCGGTGTCGGTGAGGGCACCCCCGCTCCTTCCGGGGCCGAGTCGTCCGCCGTCAACGCCGCGCGCCGTGCCCGCTCCTGCGTGAGCGGGCCCGCCGCGCCGGGCGGTGGGGGAGTGGCGCGGCTGTGGTCCATGGTGGAGTCGACGCCGGGTCGTCCTTAGGCGGCGAGGAGTGCGGGGTTGTTCGCGTTCTGCGCGAAACCTCCGCACCGGCCGGCTCCGCCGCCGCACGCGGCCCGGGGCTGTTCACGTCACCTCCGGCGCATGCCCAACGTGTCCATCTCGGCGATGCGTTCGGCCGACAGCTTGGGCCGCCGCGATCTGGTGGTGGTGATCCGTACCCCCCAACCGCATGTCCTCCGACCACCCGTCGAACGCGGTGTCGGTGGTGAAGTGGTCCCGGCCTGCCCGGGGGCCGGGGGTACCGCCCGGCTCGATTCGCGCGACACGCGGTCCGAGGCGGGGCGGTGGCCCGGCGTGTGTGGATCCCGAGGCGTGGCCGAGTGGGCCCGGGGCTTATCCGATCGGTAGGCAGATCGCCCAGGCGTGGATGGCGGCGCCGGGGGTGTTGTCGCGCGGGGCGGGGACCTGCCAGCCCGTGTTGGTGTCGTTGGGGTGTCCCCTTTCGCCGGGGCCGCTGTAGGTGTTGGGGCCGTCCGAGGTGTATCCGCCGCCGACCACGGTGTAGCCGGTCGGGCACAGAGCCGTGGCCACGCTCGTGCCGTCCGTGGGGACGGATGGGCCGTTCACCGTGATGCTGGGCCCGGACACGCCGTTCTGGCCGGGAGGGCCCTGAGGTCCGGGAGGCCCGGGAGGCCCGGGAGGTCCGGGAGGTCCGGGAGGGCCTTGGGAACCCTGGCATCCGTGTTCCGGACAGGAGCCGTGCCCCCCGCCCCCGCCCCCGCCTCCGCCCCCGTCCCCGTCCGCGAAGGCAGGCCCGGCACCGGCGGTACCGATGGCGAGGGCGGCGGTGAGAAGGATTGCGGGGAGCCTTCGACTGATCCTCATGCGGGGAGCCTTCCTTGATCCATCCGCGAATACGTTTCGACGGATGCGACCAGATTCACAAGCCCCTCACCCACTGGCTACTTTTCAGGGCCACCCGTGGCTGGGTTTAGCGCCTCGGAGTGGAGAACCGAACTGCCGTTCGGATCGGCCCGTTCACGGCCCCGGGAGAGTCTGCCCCGCTCGGGGACGACCGGCCGGCTGCCGCAGTCGGTCCCCGCCCATTCGCCCGCCTGTTTCTCGCGCTCGGCGTATGGGCAACCTCGAAGACCCACACCACCCTTGGAGGACACGGTGAGATACCTGGCTCTGCTGCGCAACGCCGCGCCGTCGGTGCTGGCCGCCGCATTGTTGACGGGAGTCGTGGCGCACCCCGCCGCGGCCGACCACGAGGACGGTCACGGAGGAGGCGGGGACTGCCCGCACAACTGCCCGGCCGGGAAACCCGGCCCTCCGGGACCTCCCGGTCCTGCGGGTCCCCCGGGGCCGACCCTGCCGACCCAGATCGTCCAGACGACCTACACACTCACGTCCGGGCTCAACACGGGAACCGCGACCTGTCCCTCGGGAACGGCCATCACGGGCGGTGGATACAAGACGCCCCTCGGAGGCAACAACCTCACCGCCCAGGTGTACGAGTCCTACCCGTCCGCCGCCGACACATGGACCGTGTCCTTCAACAACTCGGCCGGGACCACGGGCTCCTACGTGGTCTACGCCGTGTGCCAACCGGTGACCTGAACCGCGGCGCGCCGGCCACCGGGCGGTGACACCCCATCGCCCGGCGCCGGCCGCCACGGCCCGCAAGCGCGACACAAGGGATCCCGCCCCCGGCGACCGGACGCCGGCGTACACGCGACCCGATCGACCAGCCAGAGACCCGCCCTGTGTTCCGAGCGGACGCTTCGAGGCCGGCCGACGCATGTCACGTCGGTGCCGCGTAGCAGCGGATGGCCACCGTCTGGTGTGGGCTCCACTGCTGCTCGACCGTGTCCATCAGCTGCCAGCCCAGTCGCTCGTACAGGTCTGCCGCGGCGGTGTCGGACGTGACGACGTCGAGCACCGGATGCAGGCCGCGATGCCGTGCCTCCGCCACCGCCCGGTCGAGCAGCGCCGCTCCGATCCGATGTCCCCGCGCCCGCGGGGCGACGAAGAGTCTGCCGACCACGGCGGTGGTACTCCGCGCCGTCCCCTCTCGCCGGCTCCACAGCCCTGGGGCCAGATCGCCGTCGCCGGCCCGCGACAAGCAGACATGCCCGACCAGGAGCCCATCGAGTTCGGCGACCCAGGAGCCCAACGAGGGACCGAGTGACAGCCACTCGCAGGGCTGATCGGGCCAGTTCACCGGATAGCCGTCGCGTGCGTGGACCTCCGCGAGGACGCGCACGCACTCCTCGATGTCGCCATCCGCCCTCGACCGGACGCGATGGCCCGGCCGCTCGTCGGGCACCCCGGAGCTCTCTATGTTCACGGTGTGATGGGAACACGGGCCACAGAATCGGAACAAGCCCCTTCACGCCGCAGCCGGCGCGCGATTCGTCGAACATCCGGGTTCGATCCGACGCGCCACTCCGAACCGTGCAATCGGTTTCCGCACCGCCTGCCCGTCGGGAATGCGCCACCCAGAGCCGGGACTTCACGCGGCGAGTGGCCCGGACCTGTGCTCGGGCCGGACCACTCACCGTGTGCCGCGTCCGGCTAGCCCGCCGGGTGGAAGTTGATACGTTCTCCCGTGACGGGGAAGCCGGCCTTGCTGAAGTGCGCGGCCATGGGGAAGTTGCCGCGGTCGGTGGCTCCGCTGATGGACTCGGCGCCCTGCTCGACGAGGAAGCCGGTGCACTCCGCCAGGAGGTCGTAGGCGTATCCGTGGCCGCGCTGTTCCGGTACGACGCCGATGAAGCCGATGGTCGGGCCGGACGGGTTGTGGGCCGGGATGTGGATGCCGGCCAGCTCGCCCTCCGGAGTGCGCGCGACCTGCCACCACTCGCGCGGGGAGGGGCACCAGTGGAAGAAATCGAGTTCGTCCTGGGCGGCCCGGTCGAGTCCGCCCTTCTCCTTGGCCCTGAGCGCGTGCGTGTCCAGGGTGACGGAGTGGATGCGGAGCAACGCGTCGAAGAACACGGCGTCGTCCGATTCGGCGGCGAAGCGCAGCCGTCCGGGCCGTTCGGGCAGGCCCCGCGCCGGGGTCCAGCGGTACAGGAGGCGTTCCACCAGGAGTTCGTACCCCGCGGCGCGTGCGGCGGCGAAGCGCGTCTCGGCCCCGGTGCGCAGGTCGGCATCCTTCCGCCAATCACCGGGCAGGTTGATCTCGAGTTCGACCTGCCAGGGGGCGGTACGCAGGAGTTCGGCCCCGGCATCCTCCTCGCCCTCGGCCACGTCGAACCAGTTGATGTTGATGGGCTCCGAGTCGTCGGGGCCGCCCCACCAAGCGCCGCGTGCGACGACCTCGCCATCGCGCAGGGCGACGCGCTTCCAGTCGGGGCGGAACCGGGTACGCCGATGGGCTTCACGGGTGCCCAGGGGGTCGGGGAGTGCGTCGAAGAGATGAGCGTCGCGCGCGGAGAGCGCGCGGATGACCGGATCGGTCATGGGTTCCTCCGGGATACAGGCTGCGTGGAGCGCTCCCGGTCAGAACTGGCGAACCACGCCGGGACAACGGAAAAGGGAGCGCTGAAAAGTCGTGAACTGCACGGCACTCGCCTCCTTCCGTCCGTCTCAGGGCGTGAAGTCACACCGTACGGGATCCTCGTCGGGGCCGTCCACGGATTTCCGCACCTCTCGGTGCGGCCGGCCGCCGGGGTGGGTGTGTGGTGGTAGGCGTCAGAAGGTCACGTCGGAGCAGGAGTAGAAGGCGTTGTCGGTGTCGTCGATGGTCCAGACGGCGAAGATCACCGCTCGGCCGGTGCGCCCGCTGGGCAGGGTGCCGGTGTGTACTTCGTGGGTGCCGGGCTGGGCGCCCCCGTATGGCACGTTCAGGAACGGGGTGCTCTCGATCTGGGCGCGGCTGATCGGGGTGGCGGGGTTCCAGGTCGGCTTGGTGACGTAGTACCGGAACGAGGTGGTCGAGTGGTTGGCCTGGATCTCCCACGTGAAGCTGAACCTGGAGCCGGAAGTGAGCCGGGTGGAGGGCCAGTTGCCGCCGCGCGGGTCGTCGAGCGGGCCCAGCGCTCGTCGGCGCCGGCGCACAGTTGCCCGTCCGGTGGTCCGCCTACGGGGTAGCCCTTCGGGCCTTCCACGCTCTGTGGTTCCCACTGGATGTCGCCGCAGTCCTGGACCGTGCCGTCGTAGCAGTACGCGGAGCGGCTTTCGGGACCGGAGATGAATCCGTGGGCGGAGGCGGAGGGTGCGGGCGGTAGGAAGGGCACGGCGAGCACCGATGCGCTCAGCGTGGCCAGGGCGTTCCTCGTCATCAAATTAGGAGTGGTGATTCCGGTCGGTCAATGGTCCGACCCGATTGCGGCACAAATCGGCGAACCGGATTCGGGACGGGGGAGAGCGGCGCGCCGACCCTGGGATCGCGACCGGTTGGCCCGGCGCGGAACGGCGAGGCCGGGGCGGGTGATTCGCCCCGGTGGAGCAGATCGAACGCGAGTCCTCCGCCGTGGCCGGACCACGGACGGACGAACCACACCCGCGCCGCCGCGCCGCAGGGGTGTGGTCAGGAAGCGAGGGGATCCGCCTCGTCGAGTCCGCGGGAGGCGACGAGGCGGGCGCTGCCGTCGGCCAGCCGGTAGGACAGGCCCACCACGGCGACGCGGCCCGCGGCCACTCGCTCGGCCAGGACGTGGGAGCGTTCCAGCAGGAGGTCGACGGTGTGCTCGATGTGCTCGGCCAGGATCTCGTCGGCGCTCTCGCGTCCGGCGGCGCGGGCCGCGAGCACGCTCGGGGTCACCCGTTCGACGACGTCGCGCAGGAAGCCGCCCGGTGCCCGCCCGTCCTCCAGGACGGAACACGCCGCGGCGATGGCTCCACACGAGTCGTGCCCGAGGACGACGACCAGCGGCGCGTCGAGGACGCTCACGCCGAACTCGACGGAGCCGAGCACCTCCGCGCCGACGACATGCCCGGCGGTGCGCACCACGAACAAATCGCCCAGCCCTCGATCGAAGATGATCTCGGCGGCCAGTCGGGAGTCGGAGCACCCGAACAGCACGGCGAAAGGTTGCTGGGAGGGAGCGGTCTCGGCGCGGCGGGCGGCGTCCTGGTTCGGATGCTCGGGGGAGCCCGAGACGAAACGTTGGTTGCCGGCCAGCACCAGTTCGAAGGCTTCGCGGGGCGTCGGGGCCTGTGGGTCGGTCATGGCTGCAGCTTAGGATCCGGTACCGAGCGTCGCATCGCCTGGTCCGCTCGCGCCGATCACCGAGGCCGGCGCGCCCGGTTACGGTCTTGGCCGGGGAGACCACCACCCCCGCTGAAGGAGCCATCGGCCACCGTCACGGGGACTCGGTCCGCCGCGCGAGGTGCCCGGGCGGGGAATCCGCGGCGTTCGCCGGGAGCGGCCGCGGACGCCCTGGCCTCATGGGCTCACCCACTGCCTGCCGGGCCCGGTTCTTGCCGGGGCCGTGGCATCGACTGCGACACGCGGCCGATTCGCCTGGTCGTGGCACGACCAGGCCCGGGCGCCCCCGCGAGCCGGCACGGGTCCGACACCGTCGGGCAATCCAGAGCATCGACACCTCCCCGCCGGGTGGGCACGCGCACCGGCCGCGCAACGCCGCAGCGGCGCGCCCACGTTCGCCACCGCGAAGGCCACACCCCGTCAAACCCGACCACGTGTTCGTCGGCGCCGCGCACTTCGTCGACCGCACCGACACCGTCACCGGCCACGACCCGGCGCGACCGGCCCCCGTGCCCGCCCCTCGACCAGGCGCGCCGGGGAATCGCGTCGCGCGGGCTCGACGTGGCCACGCCTTGGGCCGACCCCCGAAGTCAGGCCACCCACTCCTTGAGTCGACGCACGAGCCCGGCGGGGTCGTCTCCGGTCGGAGTCACCTGGAGATCGGTGACGCCGGACTCGCGGAAGGCTTCGATGCGCTCCCGAACGTAGGAGGCCGGGCCGACGAGGTTGATCTGTTCAAGGAGTTGGAGCGGGACCTTGGCCTCGGCCTCCTTCGTCTTGCCGTCGAGGTAGAGGTCCTGGATCTGCCTGGCCTCGGCTTCGTAGCCGTAGCGTCGGACGAGGTCGTTGAAAAAGTTCTTGCCGCGGGCGCCCATGCCCCCGATGTAGAGCGCGAGTATCGGCCGCGCGAGGTCGAGTACCTCCTTCACGTCCTCGCCGACGGCGACGATGCCACCGGCGACGACCTCCAGGGGCGCGCGGTTCTCGGAGCGCTTCGCGCCTCCGGCGGCGAGCGCGTCGCCCCATACCCCGGCGGCGCCCTCGGGGGAGTACAGGAAAGGCAGCCAGCCGTCGGCGTACTCCGCGGCACCTTCGACCGATGTCGGTCCCAGCGCGGCGATGTAGAGCGGAACCGAGGGACGTAGCGGCTTGGTCATGATCTTCAGCGACTCGCCGAGTCCGGTGCCCCGACCGGCCGGGAGGGGGATCTCGAAGGAGCGGCCGCTGTAGTCGACCGCCTCGCCCCGCAGGGCCGCGCGGATGATCTCGACAGTCTCCTTGATCCGGCCGGTCGACTGTACGAAGGGCATCCCGTGCCACCCCTCGATGATCTTCGGGTTGGAGGCGCCGAGGCCGATGATGGCGCGACCGCCGGACACACTGTCGAGGCCGGCCGCGGTCGAGGCGAGCATGGTCGGGGTGCGCGAGTAGACGTTGAGGATGGCCGCGCCGATCTTCACGCGCGAGGTGCGGGCCGCCAGATAGCCCATCAGCGTTGGCGAGTCGTAGCCGTACCCCTCGGCGACCCAGACGGTGTCGAGCCCGGCCGCCTCGAGTCGAGCGATGTGGTCGGCGGCCTCGCGCGGGTCGGTGCCGTAGGTGAGCATCGTCGAGATCTTCATGGTCCGCTTCATGAACAGTGCCTCACTTGGAAGTCGGCGCGTCGAAGCGCGCGCCCATGCCGATGCCGGCGCCACCGTCGACCGGGATCACCGCGCCGGTGACGAATCGCAGGTTGGGTGACACGAGCGCACCGACCAGGTCGGCGAACTCGCGGGGCTCCCCGATGCGTCCCATGGGTACGCCGTTCCCGAGGCCGGCTTTGGACAGTTCCGGCTGCCGTTCCAGCATTCCGCCCAGCAGGGCGGTGTCGAAGAATCCGGACAGCAGAGTGTTGACGTTGATGTCCTGCCCGGCGACTTCCAGGGCGAGGGTCTTGGCGTAGCCGATCACCGCCGACCACACACCGACGGACGCCGCCATGCCGACGGCCGGGCGCTCGACGACACCGGAGACCACGTTGAGGATGCTGCCGCCTTCGGTGGTCATGTACGGCAGGGTGGCTCGAACAGATCTGACGACGTAGAAGAAGTGGCGCTCGAAGGCCTTCAGCCACACCTCGTCGGTGAGTTCGGAGATGCGCCGGATCGGCGGTCCGCCGTCGTTGGTGACCAGAACGTGAACGGCCGGACCGAACCGCTCGAGAGTCGAGGCGGTGACGCGCTCGATGTCGGCGTCGGCCGAGCAGTCGGCGGCCAGCCCGAGGACTTTCTCCTCGCCGTATGCGCGGCCCAGCCGTCGCGCGGCGGCGGTGACCTTCTCCGCGCGTCGCGCGAAGATCGTGACCTCGGCGCCTTCCCTCAGAAGACGATCGGCGATGGCATATCCCAGGCCGTCGCTGCCGCCGCCGACGATGGCGACCCTGCCGGTCAGTCCGAGGTCCATCACCGAACTCCGATCGAGGTGAGGAAGCTTTCGGCGTTGCCGGTGAAGACGTCGTCGAGGACATCGGCGGAGAAGCCCTCCTCGCGCCACTCCTCGACCAGCCTCTCGTGGGCGAGCATCGGGTAGTCGGCTCCGAAGAAGACCTTCTTGCGCAGCCGCTTACCGATCTCGCGCTTGAGCTCGTCGGGGAAGTAGCGTGGTGACCAACCGTGGAGCTCCATCCACACGTTCGCCTTGTGCAGTGCGACCGCGATCATCTCCGACTGCCAGGGCCACGCCACCCGAGCCGCGATCACGTTCAGATCGGGATGCCTGGCCGCGATGCGGTCGACGTAGCGGGGGTGGCAGCCCTCCAGAGTGATGCCCATGCCTCCGCGGGTACCGGCCCCGGTGGCCGACATGCCGACATGGACGAGGACGGGACGGTCGGCCTCGACGCACATGTTCAGACACTTCTCCCATTCCGGCCGGTCGGGTGTGCCGGCCGGAGTGAACGAGTGGACCGTCAGTCCGACGAGTCCCGTCCCCTCGCTCAGGCAACGCTCGAATTCCTTGACGTGAGCCGGTTGCGTGGGATCGATGCCGATCCAGTTGCCCAGTACGACGTCGGGGTACGTGCGCGCATAGTCGAAGGCGTAGTCGTGCTGGTCGCGCAGTGCACCGGCGTCCATGGTGTGGGTGAACGCGAAGTCGAGCATCGCCTTGACGTTGGCGCGGCGAAACCGCAGGGCCTGCTCCTCGTCGCTGACGAAGCTCATGTCCCACTTGAAGTAGCCCCGCAGCGCCCGGCGGTCCTCGGCGGTCTCGTACGGGCTCCCCTTCCATCCTCGCTCCGTGCCCCAGTGGGAGTGGAAGTCGATCAGTCGGGCCGGCGGTACGTCCATACCGAGTGCCTTTCGTGCATGTGCCCTGGGAAGGGCATCGGGACGGTCAGTGGACATTGCGTGTCGAGTCGGCCCAGAACGGCGCCCGCAGACGCTTCTTGTCGATCTTTCCCACCGGCGTGGTGGGGAGTGAATCCACGACCACGACCTTCTTGGGTGCGTACATCGAGCCTTTGACCTGCTTGACGTAGGACCGGAGTGCGGGGACGTCGACCCGTCGCCCCGGTCGCGGGACCACGAACGCGGTGACGATCTCGCCCCAGCGGCTGTCGGGCACGCCGATGACGGCGGCCGAGCCCACGGAAGGGTGTGCTGTCAGGACGGCCTCGACTTCGCCGGCGTAGATGTTGAAACCGCCCGAGATGATCATGTCCTTCTTGCGGTCCACGATGTAGATCAGGCCCTCGGCGTCCTGACGGGCGAGGTCTCCGGTGTGGAGCCATCCCCCCTTGAGGGCCGCTTCCGTCTCGTCGGGGAGGTTCTTGTAGCCCTGCATCACCCCGCGGCTCCGCATGACGATCTCGCCCACCTCGCCCAGCCCAACGTCGTGGCCGTCGTCGTCGACGAGCCGGACGCGGTTGCCGACCACGGGACGGCCACAGGAGGCGAGTTGCCCAAGGCTCGCGGTCTCGTGTGCGGCCTTGGTCAGGACCGTCCCGATGCCGGCCGACTCCGTCTGCCCGTAGATCTGGCAGAAGACCGGACCGATGCGCTCGCGAGCCTCCGCCAGGCGCACCGGTGACATCGGTCCGGTGGCGTACCAGATGACCTCGAGGCTGGAGAGATCCCTGGTCTCCGGACGCTCCTGATCCAACAAGGTGTAGATCATCGTCGGAAGGCCGTTCACACAATTGATGTGCTCGGCCTCGATGACGTCGAGGAACCGGCCCGGTTCGAAGCCCTGCTCGATCACGACCGTGCCGCCACGCAGCAGTGTCGGGATCACGGCAAGCCCCGCCGCATGGGTCAGCGGGGCCGCTGCCAGGTACCGCGGGAGGTGTGGCTGCTCGAAGTCGGCCAGGTGCGCATAGACCATGTGCACCATCGACCGATGAGGCTGCATCACGCCCTTGGGCCTGCCGGTCGTCCCCCCGGTGTACTGCAGCCACGCGACATCCGTCTCCGTCGCCGGGCCGCGGTCGAGCGATCGAACCCCTGGGCGCTCGCCCTCGGGCGGACCACCGGCGACGGGGATCACCATCAGGTGTCGCAGGGAGTCGACCTCGGCGAGGACCTGGCGTCCATGCTCCTCCAGGGGTGCGGTCACCACCAGCACCGCGGCCTCCGCGTCCGCGCAGACGGTGATGTGGTCCGTGACCGAGGCCAGGGCCTGCAGTCCGGTGAAGTGGCCGCCCAAGAGATACGTCGCGGCCTGGACGATCCACGATTCGGGCATGTTGGAACCGAGCATCGTGACCCCCACGCCGAGCCCCACCCCCCGATGGGCCAGCGCGGCCACGTACTGCGAGAGGAGGTCCCTGACGTGTGCGTAGGTCAGTCGTCGATCACCGGCCACGAAGGCCTCGGACGCGCTGTGCCGGCTGAGTGCCTGGACGATCAGGTCACCCAGCGTGACTCCGGAGGATGCCGTCGTGGCGGCCGCCGCAGCCGCGGCGCGGTGACCTGGAAGGTGGTGGGACATGCCTCAAAGCGTGGCCGCCGAGCGGGCGGGCGTGCCACCGATGTTCCGCCTGGAAATTCGGATAACCCGCCAAGCCGACAAAGGCTGTGCTCAGCGGTGAGCGGCACCCGCCGCGGAGCGGTAACGACCGGGCGTCTGGCCGACGAGATCGGTGAAGGCGTTGATGAAGCTGCCGGGATTGGCCCAGCCGAGTCGCATCGCCGTCTCGGTGACCGAGGTTCCTTCGCAGAGTTCGAGCAGCGCTCGCTGAATCCGCAACAGCGTGCGCCACTGATGGAAGCTCATCGACAACTCGAGGCCGAACAGCCGACTGAGCGTGCGTTCGCTCGAGCCGGTTCGGTGCCCCAGTTCCGCCAGCGTCGCCGAAAGCGCCGGGTCGGCGTGCAGCAGGTCGGTGACGGCCTTGAGGCGAGGATCGTTCGGCTCCGGCAGCCGAAGTTGCTCCTGCGGGGCGCGGATCAGCTCCGCGCCGATCACCGTGAGCAGCAGACGGCCACGCTCACTGGCGGCGGACTCGTGCTCGCCGCTCATCGCCAGGTATGCCTCGCGCAGCAGCGCACTGGCCACGAAGACCGACGGCTCGGACGGCAGTTCCTCCGACAGCGCCGCCGGAACCGTAAGCACGCGGACATCGGTCTCGCCATGGGAGCGACTGCCGTGGACCTGGAAGGGCGGTATCCACGTGATGCGATTCGCCGGAGCCACCCAGGTGCCGACCTTGGTCGTAGTGACGAGCGCCCCGGAGGCGGCGTACCTCAACTGGCCGTAGTCATGGAAGTGCGGGGCAACGCCCTCACCGTGCGCCAAGGACTCGCAGACCGACGAGTCGTCGGTCCAGAACACTGCCCGCTGCGCAACGCCGGTCATCACCAGCCAGCGTAGCCCGCATTCCGGCGGGCGATCACAATCGAAGACCACAAACCCGCCAACGCGCCCGCGACCGGTCACACCCGCCGCTGCGCCGACGGATGCCGCACCACCCCTCGAAAGCCCACCGCGTCCACCCCGAGGCGCAAGCAGGCATTCCGCGACGGGCGATCCCGTGGGAGAGGGATACTGGAGATGCAGCGGCACCGCACCCCGCGTCCGGGTGCGGTGGACCGCAGGAGGTTCCCATGCCTGACACCGAGACGTACGGCGAGCACCGGCTTCACGACGACCACCACGGCATGCACTCGCCCCCGCGCGTGGTGGTGCGGGAAAGCGACATGCGGCCGTCCGACGCAGACGCCACATCGGAGCAGACCGCCCACGCCTACGAAACATCGCAGGCCGAGGGTGACCGTACCGAGGACGAAGACGACTGACCGATCGGATCGACAGACCGCGGCCCGGCCGAATCGACGGGAGGCCGCACGACCCTCGGGAGCGTCGGCGTGCCCGGGAGACGGCGCGACCACCGATCCCGACCAACGCCACGCCGGTCCGGATCACACGCCCGGGACGGCCGCGCCAACCCGAGCACCCCCAAAACGCGTCTCCACCATCGCGCCACGCCCGGCCGAGAACCCGTGGGCGACTCCGGCCCGGCGGGAGAGCACCAGGAGCGGTAGCGAGAGCAGCAGCGAGGCCGACCGTCCGAGTCGCCGGACCGCGTCGCGCGCCGTCATCGCCGGCCCCGGGCCGGTCGCGGGCAACAGGCGGGAGTGCCGGGGCCGGGGGAGGGTGACGACGAAATGCCGGTATGGGACGCCGAGTTCCGGCTCGTGATGACCATCGCACCAGTCTCGACCGACGTCGCCGGTGAATCCTGAGTACGCGTACTCAAGGCCCCGCACTCGTGCGGCGTCGATTGCCGTGAGTCTCCGTGAGTTGCCGGTATTGGCCAGAAGCCCGCACCGGCAGCGTGAGCCCACTCCCACCTGGGTAACCGCGCCCGGCAGCCGATGAGAAAGGGAACCGAAATGACAGGTGGATTAAGGGCGTTGGTCGCGCTTGTCGCGACCTCGGCGGTACTCGCGGGGATATCCGGGTGTTCCGGTGGCGGCGGGTCGGCGAACAGCTCCGGCAAGCTCACCATATGGCTCACCGTCGATGCCCAGGAAAGCTGGCCGGACCTGGTGAAGTCCGTCAACGCCCGGTTCGAACAAGCGCATCCGGGTACCAACGTCACCGTCCAGTACCAGCAGTGGACCAGCAAGAACCTGAAACTCGACGCCGCGCTGGCCGGCCACGACGTGCCGGACGTCGTGGAGATGGGCAACAGCGAGACCGTCAACTACATCGTCAACAACGCCTTCGCGCCCGTCGACCCCGCGGGGTTCGACCACGCCGACCAGTGGCTCGGCGCGCTGCGCGAACCCTGCGAGTACCAGGGCAAGCTCTACTGCGTGCCGTACTACGTCGGTGCCCGGGTCGGGATCTCCCGCACCGACCTCCTCCAACAGGTCGGCGTGACCAAGACGCCCACCACCTACCCCGAACTGATCGCCGGACTCGACGCCCTCAAGGCGAAGTTCGGCGCCGAGGACCACGCCTTCTCCGCGCTCTACATGCCCGGTCGCTACTGGTACGCCGCGCTCGCGTTCGTCAAGGACACCGGCGGCGAGATCGCCGTCAACAAGGACGGCCGCTGGCAGAGCACGTTGTCCGACCCCCGGTCCGTGCGGGGACTCCAGGCATGGAAGGACCTCATCGACGCCTACTACGTGGGCGACCGCGCCAAGGACAACAGCGACGAACCGGCCGTCGTCGGCCAGGGCAAGGTCGGCATGTTCTACGGCAACACCTGGGAAGCCGACGCCGCCACCGACCCCAAGTCCGGCGGGAATCCCGAACTGAAGGGCCGCTTCGCCTCGTTCGCCTTCCCGGGCCCCTCCGGCGAACCGCTACCGCCGTTCCTGGGCGGCTCCGAACTGGCCATTCCGGTGAAATCGAAGAAGCGGGAACTCGCGCAGGACTGGATTCGGCTCTTCACCGACCGCACCTCCCAGGAACGCCTGATCAAGGCCAACACCCTGCCCAACAACACCGTGCAACTCGCCGACGTGGACGCGGACGGCGTCAACGGGCCCGCCGCCAAGGCCGCCACCCGCGGCTGGGTCACCCCACAGGCCCCCGGCTGGGCGGCCGTGGAAAAGGCCAACATCCTCCAGGAGATGCTGCAGGACATCGCCACCGGCAAGCACTCGGTCAAGGACGCCACCAAGGCGGCGGACGGGCGCATCGATGCCGTCATCAACAAGAACTGAACGGGCGGTGCGGCCCGCCGAGCCCGCCCCCGCACCCGCGACCCCACCCACGCGCCGACCTCCCGGCAGGCGGCGCATCACCCGGCGGGCCACCCCGTACCTGCTGATCGCGCCCACGATCGCAACGCTGCTCCTGGTGCTGGGATACCCGCTGCTCGACATGGTCCTGCTCTCCTTCCAGGACATGACCCGCAAGGAACTGTTCGCGGGCACCTCACCACCCTGGGCCGGCCTGGACCAATACCGGGTGGTCCTGTCCGACCGCTTCTTTTGGGTCGTGGTGGCCCGGACGGTGGCCTTCGCCGTGGTCTGCGCCGCGCTCACCATGCTGTGCGGGCTGGGGTTCGCGTTGCTGCTGCGCGAGGTCTCCTCCTGGGTGCGGGTGCTGATCGTCGGCGTCCTCGTCGCAGTTTGGGCCATGCCGTTCATGGTCGCCGCGTCGGTGTTCCGTTGGCTCTCGGACGCCGACTACGGCGTGCTCAACTGGCTGCTCGGCCGGCTCACCGATGCCGACCTCCAGGGCCACAACTGGTTCGCCGATCCCTGGCAGGGCTTCGCCGTCATCGTCGCCGTCGTGGTCTGGGGGGCGATCCCGTTCGCCGCCATCACCCTGCACGCGGCGCTCACCCAGGTGCCCGCCGAACTGGAGGAGGCCGCGCGAGTCGACGGCGCCCGGGGACTGACGCTCTTTCGCCACGTCACCTTCCCGATGATCAGACCGTTGTTCGTGGTCGTCGCGGCGTTGTCGACGATCTGGGATTTCGGAACGTTCAGTCAGATCTGGCTGATGCGCGGCGGTCAGCCCGAGCGCGACTACTACCTGCTCGGCGTCTACTCCTTCATCGAATCCTTCGCCGTCAACCGCTACAGCGTGGGAGCGGCCATCGCGGTCGTCACGGTCCTGCTGCTGCTCGTCGGCTCCGGGGTCTACCTGCGCCAGATCCTCCGGACGGGAGACGTCGAATGAACATCGACCGCCACCGCCACCGCCACCGCCAACTCCGACGCCGCCGTCGCGCCGACGCCGTCGGACTGATCGCCGCCGCGGTCATGGCCTTCCCCGTGTACTGGATGGTCCTGACCGCCTTCCGGCCCGCGAGCGAAATCCTGCGCGTGCCGCCGCGGTTCTGGCCCGGATCGTTCACTCTGGACAACTTCCGCCGGGCGATCGGCTCGGACACGTTCTGGGCCAACGCGCGCTCCAGCATCGTCGTCGGCGTGGGCACGGTACTGATCTCCCTGGTCGTCGGCACGCTCGCCGCCTTCGCGGTCGCCCGTTTCGCCTTCGCCGGGCGCCGGGCGCTGATCCTCGTCCTGCTGACCGTCCAGACGATCCCGCTCATCGCCCTGGTCATCCCCGTCTACCTGCTGCTCAACGACCTCGCGCTCACCGACACCCTGACCGGCGTGATCCTCACCTACCTCGCCTTCTCCCTCCCCTTCACGGTGTGGATGCTGCGCGGGTTCATCATCGCCATCCCCCCGGAACTGGAGGAGGCGGCGATGGTGGACGGATGCGGCCGACTCGGCGCCTTCCGCCGCGTCACCCTGCCGCTGCTCGCCCCCGGCCTGATCGCCACCTCGATCTTCGGCCTGGTGCAGGCGTGGAACGAGTACGTCCTCGCCTACGTCCTGCTCTCCAGCAACGACAAGCGCACCCTCCCCGTCTGGCTGGTCTCCTTCCAGACCAGCTTCGGCACCGACTACGGCGGCCTCATGGCCGGCGCCACCCTGACCGCGCTGCCCGTCGTCGTGGCCTTCCTCCTCGTCCAACGCCGAATCGCGACCGGCCTGGCCACGGGCGCCATCCGAGGATGACCCAGCCGACCCCGTCGCGGAGGCGGGAACTTCACCCCGAGCGACGAGGAAGCGCTCACCGCACTCGCCGAGGCCGCCGCATCGCCGTCGACCAGGCATCGGCCGCACCGACTGTTCCGGCTACTGGACGGTCGGCGTCGTGGCTGCCTGCGTGCTCTTCGCGTCTTTGCTCGGTGCGTGGCCAAGCCGCTTCGATACCGGGCCTGGTGGTCGAGGGTCCTGCCGGCTCCTTTCAACGTGATCCCCCCGCGGCACCGCTCGGGGGTGGGGTCAGGACAGGCCGAGGTGCCTGGCGATCATCATCTGTTGTACCTCGGTGGTGCCTTCGCCGATTTCCAGGATCTTGGCGTCGCGGTAGAAGCGGCCCACGGGGCTGTCGTTCATCACGCCGGAGCCACCGAAGATCTGGGTCGCGTCCCTGGCGTTGTCCATCGCCGCCCTGGAGGAGACCAGCTTGGCCATCGCCGCCTCCTTCGAGAAGGATTCGCCGCGCAGCATCGAGGCCGCGGCCGAGTAGTAGGCCAGGCGTGCGGTATGGGCGCGCGTCTCCATGTCGGCGATCTTGAACTGGATCGCCTGGTACGCGCCGATGCGCTGCCCGAACGCCGTCCGCTCCTTGGCATGGCGCACACACTCGTCCACGCAGCCCTGGGCCATCCCCGCTCCGACGGCCGAGATCGCGATCCTGCTCTCGTCCAGCACCGACATGAACTGCGCGATCCCCAGGCCGCGTTCGCCGAGCAGGTGCTCGGCCGGCACCCGGCAGTCGGCGAAACCGAGTTCGTGGGTGTCCGAGGCGCACCAGCCCACCTTGGAGTACGACGGCGCCACCGTGAAGCCCGGTGTGCCCGACGGCACGACGAGTGCGGAAATCTCCTTGGCGCCGTCGGCGCGGGTACCGGTCACCGCCGTCACCGTGACCAGGCTGGTGATGGCGGTGCCGGAGTTGGTGATGAACGCCTTGCTGCCGTTGATCACCCATTCGTCGCCGTCGAGTTCCGCCTTGGTGCGGGCCGCCGCCGTGTCGGTCCCGCCGCCGGGTTCGGTGAGCCCGAAGCCGGCGATCCGCTCGCCGGTGCACAGCGCGGGGAGCCAGCGTTCCTTCTGTGCCGCGGTGCCGAACCGATGGATGGGGATCGCGCCGAGCGTCACGCCCGCGGACAGTGCGACGGCCACCGAGCAGTCCACTCTGGCCAGTTCCTCGATGGCCAGACACAGGGTGAACACATCCCCGCCCATGCCGCCGTAGCGTTCCTCGAAGGGCAGTCCGAACAAGCCCATGCGGCCCATGGCGGCGACCAGTTCGTAGGGAAACTCCTCGCGTCGGTAGATATCGGCGATCACCGGAGCCACCTTGGCGCGGGCGAAGTCGGCGACCGTCTCGCGCAGCAGCCGGCGTTCCTTCGACAGGCGTGAGCGTGTCATCGTGCTCCTTCGGGGGGATCGGACGTGGACTCGGAGCCGGACCCGGCGACCGCCCGTCGGGCCGTCGACGAGAGCAGGCCCGGTACCGGTCCGCGGTGGGGGTACAGGGCGTGCGCGCAGGCCGACGCCGGCGCGTCGACGCTGGACACCTGGAATTCCGCCGGCAGCCCGCTGTGCGCGTACGCGAGCGGGAGTTCGGTACAGGCGCTGATCACCGGCAGGCACCGAACGCGCAGCAACTCGTGGACCGCCGAACCCGGGGTCGCGCCGGCAGCCGGCAGCCGCAGGGACTCCGCCGTCGCCGCCGGTCCCATCCCACCGAGCACACCGAAGGTGCGTGAGCGCGCCACCTCAGCCAGCCTGCTCCCCGATCAGCCGCTGCGCGACGCGCTCGGGGATGCGGGCCGCCGCCAGCCGCGTGCCCACGGAGGCGGGACACCACCAGGTGAGCACAAGCTCGCCGGCATCGACGACACCGGTGATCGTCGCATCGGTGTCGCCCGGGTGCCCCGGCCCGGCGAAGTCCCGCCACACCGTGTCGCGCAGCGTCCAGGCCACCCCCGACGGAAGCAGCGCGGCGGCCGGATCGCCGAAGTGTTCGTAACGCACCCGGGCCGGCTCGGCCGCTCCCGCGGCCCGTACGACGCTCGCTCCCCGCGCGAGCGGGGTCACCACCCAGCGGTCGGCCTCGGCCAGCGGACCGATCACCCGTGCCGCGGGCCTGCGCCTGGTGTGATCGAGGACGTCCGCGACCAGTCGCCCGCCGCCGAACTCCTCGACCAGCACGTGCGCGATCGCGGCGGCGACGTCGCGGGCCGTCGCCGCGCGCACCGGGCAGTGCGCTTCGAGCGGCTCCTCGGCGATCGGCTCGGGTGCGGGCGAACCCGGGAGGACACAGCCGGCCCCGGCGACCTCCGGGCCCGCCTCGTCCTCGACGCCGGCGGGCTCTGCCGGGTGGTCCAGGAACGACGCGGCAGGCGGCAACCGGACGTCCGAGCCCGCCTGTAGCTGTCCCAGCCCCAAGGCCAGGTCCGCCAACAGCACCCGCCAGGACTCGACATCCGCGGCCAGTTCGTGCACCACGATCAACAGACCCGCCGGCCGGGTGCCCGGGTCGACCACCGCGGCGCGCAGCAGCGGACCCCGATCGACGTGCAGCCGGGCCCGCATCCGGTCGGTGAGCCGACGCAACACCTGCCCCTGCGCGCCCGGGTCCTGGCCGGTGAGGTTCACCCGCGAGACGTGGACCGCACCGCCGAGGCCGCCCCGGGACTGCCGCCAGCCCTGATCCCCGTGGCCGAACCGCAGCCGCAACGCCTCGTGATGCAACAGCAGTTGCAGCCACACCCGCTTCAGGTCGGTGACCCGGAAACCGGACTCCGAGGTCAGGAACAGGGCTCGGGCCCGGTGCGCCGCCCGGACCGGATCCCGATCGAGAATCCGACGCTGTACCGGACGGACCGCGACCGAGCGATCGGAATCCGCGTCCGCGGTGACGCCCCCGCCCCGCGCGCCCGGGGCCTTCGGGCGGTGCATCCCGCGCAGAGCCCACCTGTCCACGGCGCCCGCGACCCTGGGGATCTCCGCCACCCGTATCCACTGCGCCGGTACCAGTGCGGGCGGCAGGGCATCGGCCACCGCGGCCGCGAGCCGGTCGCCCGACGCGCTTCGGTCGGCGACGTAGTAGACCGCCAGCCGGGCGCCCGTCCGGTCGGCGTCGGCCGGGTCCGGATAGCCGATCCTGGCCAGCATCCGTTTCACCTGCGCGGTCTCCACCGGGGCGCGCAGCTCCGCGTCCGCCTCGGCGACGTCCAGATGCCCGAGCCGTACCTCCCACCGGGTCGGCGCCTCGTAGTTGTGGAAACCGCGCTCCGCGGCGTGAACGTAGGTGCCCACGTCGTTGATCATGCAGTTCGAGCTGCAGAACCCGGTATCGGTGGGCTGCGCCCAGAACGACGAGCGCTCGCGCAGGAAGGAGCGCACGTCCTCCTTCGTCACCGCCGAGTAGCGGAAGTAGTCGACGACCTGGACCGCGTTCACCGCTGCGGCGTCGACCGTGCCCGCGGCTTGGTGGTACACCTCCCGGCCCAGCCGCAGCTTCTCCTCGATCTCGGCCACGTCGAAGATGTCCCGCTCGTGGAACCAGGACAGCCGCTCGTCCATGATCTGGCCGCGGGAGAGCCCGGTGACCACCGTGGGGATGTCGCGCTGGTGGGCGAGTTCGGTGCTCAGGTCCAGGAGCGAGCGGAAGCACCCGTTGCACACGCTCTTGTGCTCCCGGAGCGAGTTCAGGAAGATCCGCTTCTGGTCGGCGTGGGTGGCGGTGACGTGTTCGATGCCCAGTTCGGCGGTGACGGTCTCGACATTGCGCAGCGCGGTCCGCGAGATGAACCCGTTGTCGAAGGTGAAGGTCATCACCCGCAGACCCAGTCCCACGAGCTGGTAGAGCACATACGTGCTGTCCTTGCCGCCACTGAACAGCAGCAGGCAGTCGTACTCCGATCCGCGCCCCCGCGCGGCCTCGCGCAGTCGCGGCGCCAGCTCCCGCGGGTCACGGAAGTAGGCGTGCATCGCCGATCGATGGGCGGCGTAGCGCGCGCACAGCGAACAGACCCCGTCCGGGTCGAAGCGCAGTCCCGGGTACGCCGCGCTGATCCCGCACCGGACACAGGCGCGCGCGCCGGCCGCCGCGGGGTCGGCGTCGTTGAACACGACGGCGCAGTCGAGGACGCCGCCCTGGTCCAACACGGCCGTCCGTACCCGGCGTTCGACGGACTCGGTCTGCTCGGCGCCCAGTGGCTGGTCGGTCATGTCAGCTCCCGAAGAGGTCGTCGTCGGCGTCGTCGTCCGCGAGCAGCAAGCGCTCGACCAGGTTCGACAGGCCCTCGATCGTCTGGTTCGCCAGGAAGTCCGCCAGCGGGACGGACACCCCGAACTCCTCGGTCAGTCGCGCCAGTACCGAGATCACGGCCAGCGAGGTGCCCACCTCGAAGAACCGGGTGTGCACGTCGTCGACCGGAGCCGGCAGCGTACGCGCCCAGATCCCGGCGATCGTGCGTTCGGTGGCGGTGCGCGGTGCGACGGCGTCCGCGTCGGGTCGGGCGGGGGGCCGCACGGGCACGGTGAGCGCCTTGCGGTCGATCTTGCCGCTGATGGTGCGCGGGATGAGCTCCAGCGGCACGATCACCGCCGGGATCGCGCCGTCCGGCAGGTGCTCGCGCAGATGCCCGCTCAGCCGGGAGCGAAGCTCCTCGGGATCCGTTCCGGAGCCGGCCTCGACGAACGCGCACAGGTACGGCGGGGCGTCGTCCGGCTCGACCGACACGACGGCCGCCTCGGCGACCGACGGGTCCTCGCGCAGGAGCTGCTCCACCCCGTCCAGCTCCACCCGCACGCCGCCGACCTTGACCTGTCGGTCCCTGCGGCCGAGGAAGTCGAGCGTGCCGTCGGGCAGCAGGCGGGCGAAGTCCCCGGTCCGGTAGACGACTTCGTCGTCGCCGCGCCGGGTGGGGTCGGCGATGAAGGCGCGTTCGGTCTCCTGCGGCCTGCGGTGGTAGCCGAGGCTGCGGTAGGCCGTACGCAGGTAAATCTCGCCGACCCGCCCCGGCGGTACCTCCCGGCCGCGTTCGTCGAGCAGCAGGACGACGGTGTCGGGCATCGGGCGCCCGATCGGGACGGACCTGCCCCGGGCATCGGCCGCGGTGACGAAGTGGAAGGTCTTCGTCATGGTGGTTTCCGAGGGCCCGTAGAGGTTCAGCAGCCGGATCCGCTCGCCGAAGCGGTCGAACCAGCCGGCGGCGTCGGCGGGCAGCACGCGCTCGCCGGACAGGGCCACGCACTTCAGCGCCTCGAACCCCGGCCGGACCGTGTCGATCGCGCCCGCCAGGGCGCGAAAGACGGAGGGCACGCAGTGGATCAGATCGATCCGTTCCCGGTCCAGCCACCGGCACAGGGCGACCGGGTCGAGCCGGACGTCCTCGGCCGGCACGCATACCGTCGCGCCCACGCTCAACGGCAGGAGCAGGTCGCGCAGCACGGCGTCGAACGCGGGCGAGATCAGCTGGCCCACCCGCCATTGGGGACCGGCGCCGAGCAGATCCGCCTCCCAGCGGATGTAGTGGTCCACCGCGCTCAGCCGGCCGAGAATGCCCTTGGGCCGGCCGGTGGAGCCGGAGGTGAAGAACAGGTAGCAGGGATCGTCCGGCGCCGGCACGTGGGGCGGGTAGTCGTTCCCGGGTCGGTCCTTGACCGTGCCGAGGTCGACCAGGGTGGCCCGGTCGCACGTGTCGCGCACGTCCTTCGCGAGATCGCCGTCGTCGGTGCCGGCGACCAGGAGATCAGGGTCCGCCTCGCGCAGCATCCAGCCCAGCCGATCCGGCCGGGTGCCCACGTCGAGGGGGACCACCACACCGCCCAGCCGCAGGACGGCGAGCATGGCCGCGGTCAGCTCGGCCCGGTCGCCGGCGAGGACCGCGACGACGGAGCCGACCCCGGCTCCGCACCGATACAGCTCGGCCGCGACGGCGTCGACGCGTTGATCCAGTTCGCGATAGCGCAGCGACCCGTGCGCGGTCTGTACGGCGACTCGGTCGGGGAAGCGGTCGATCGCGCGGGCGACAAGCGACTGGATCGGTTCGAACGCCATTGCGGTTTCCTTTGCTCGACCCGCGTTCACACGTGACCGGGAAGGTTGAAGGTGTCCAGCAGAATTCCGAACGTCAGGACGACGAGCAACAGATCGTCGTCCAGGTGCGGATGCAGGTCGAAGCCCGCGTCCAGGCTGCGCGAGCGCAACCGCTCCACGACCGCCGGATCGAAGTAGCCCTGACGGGCGATGCGCGCCGGGGACAGCAGGTCGTCGACCCATTCGACGTTGCGCCGGAGCAGCCGAGGGCTCGCGGGCGCGCGGAACCCGTACTTCTCCCGGCGGATGATCTCCGGCGGGACCAGTCCCTCCGCGGCCTGTTTCAGCACGAGCTTCTCGCCCCGCGCGCCCACCTTGAGCCGGTTGGGAACCTGCGTGGCGAAATCGAGCACGGCGCGGTCGAGGAACGGGTAGCGGGCCTCCACGGAATTGGCCAGGGCCATCCGGTCCCCGTGGTCGGTCAACAGGTGGTCCGACAGTCGCAGGGTGAAGTCCAGATAGGAGCGCTGACTGAGCCGCGGCCTGCCCACCAGGCGCTCGTGGTCGACGACCGGGTGGTGCAGACAGTCGAACTCCTCGAAGGCGGCCCGGGCCTGCTCGGAGTAGAGCTCGAACTTCGCGTCCCGCCACGCGTGGTACCGGCGCTCGTAGAACAGCTCCGGGTCGCCCCACAGCCGGGTGCGAAGGTCGTCCTCGAAGGCGTCCTCCAGCGGATCGCCCGACACCACCGGGCCGCGCCCACCCGCGTCGAACCGGTACCCGGGGTACCCGCCGAAGAGTTCGTCGGCCCCCTCTCCGGTCAGGATCGCCTTGACGCCGTGTTCTCGCGCGAGCGCCGACAGGACCAGCGAGCAGGTGTTGTAGGTCTCCTTCACCGGGCACTCGGCATGGCGCACCATGCGCTGGAGTTCGGCGACGGTGTCCTGCTCCGTGAAGACCGCCTCGTGGTGCACGGACCCCACCTTGGTCGCCATCAGGCGCTGATACCCGGACTCGTCGATGGCCGCGTCGGGGAAGGTGATGGAGAAGGAGCGGGCCGGGGGTCCCGATCGCGACGCCAGCGCGCCGATCAGCGAGGAGTCGAGGCCGCCGCTGAGATAGAAACCGACCTCGACGTCGGCCCGCATCCGGAGCCGAACGGCCCGGGTGAGCAGTTCACGCAGGTGTTCCGGGTAGAACTCGTCGGGCCGGTGCGCGACGTCGTCGCGGGGGTAGTCCAGGGCCCAATAGCACCGGTCGGTGACGACACCGTCCCGCACGATCAGGTAGTGGCCGTTGCGCACGCTCTCGATGCCGCGGAACATGGTGCGCGGACTCACCAACCCGGGAAAGGTCAGGACCTGGTCCAGACCGGTGAGGTCCACCTCGCGCGGTACGTCGGGGTGTTCCAGGATCGACTTGATCTCCGATCCGAAGACGAAGTGCCCGCCGGTGTCCGTGTAGTACAGAGGAGCGATCCCGGCGTGGTCGCGCGCGAGGAAGAGCAGTCGCCTGCGCCGGTCGTGGATCGCGAAGGCGAACTGGCCGTTGAGTCGCGCCAACAGCTCGGGCCCCTCGTCCTCGTAGAGGTGCAGGATCACCTCGACGTCGCAGGACGACCCGAATCGGTGGCCCCGGGCGAGCAACAGGGCGCGCAGCTCGACGTGGTTGAAGATCTCGCCGTTGCACACCATCGTGACGCTGCCGTCCTCGTTGGACATCGGCTGCCCGCCGCCGGCGAGGTCGACCAGACTCAGCCGGCGGCAGGCCAGCGCCACGCCGTCCTGGATCAGGGTGCCCGCCGCGTCCGGGCCGCGGTGCGTCAACGTATCGCTCATCCGCCGCAGTACCTCGGCCGTCGTCGGTCGAGCGTTGTGCAGGACCATGGAGCCGGTGATGCCGCACATGTCAGATCCGCTCCTTGATCGCCGGTGACAGGGGCATCGTCGATCGCAACGCCCGGGCGAGGACCGGTCCGATCACGCGCAGCGCCGCGGGGCGCATCATCCGCAGGTGCTCGCTGTCCACCGGCACCACCGTGATGTCCCCGCCGATGCACGCCCGCCACCGTTGCCCGGCCTGCGTTCCTCGGCCGCCGGGCGCGGCCTCGAAGAGCAGCAGCGAGCCGTCGAAGAACTCCGGCACGATCCCCGGATCCCGCAGGAGGCGGATGTTGTTGCCGGTGGCCCGCAGCAGCGCGGCCACCGACTCCCCGTCCAGGGCAGCCATCGCCTCCCCACCGTCGAAGGCCACCAGCCGGACGTCGGAGGGCTCTTCGGTGTCGCGATCGGCAGGGGCGCCCGCCGGCCAGGCGTCGATGGCGGCGAGCAGAGCGACCTCATGCCCCGACGCGCGCAGTCGCACCGCGACGGCATGGGCCGCGGCTCCGCCGAAGGACCAACCGGCAAGCAGATACGGCCCGTTCGGTTGGATGTCGACGATCCGCGCGCAGTAGTCCAAGACGAGCTCGGGGAAACTACCGGCCAGGGCGGTGGAGCCGTCGAGGCCGCGCGCCTGGAGGGCGTACACCGGGTGTGGGGCCGGAATGTACGGCAGCAGGCCCGCGTAGCTCCAGCCCAGGCCACTGCCCGGATGCACGCACCACAACGGCCGACCCGTTCCGCCGCGTAGGCGGATCAGCGGGCCGAGCAGGTCCGCCGTCGTGGGCCGGTCCCGGAGCAGCTGCGCCACGGTGGGTCGCACGAACAACTGCTTCAGGGTCAGTTCCAGCCCCAGGGCCTCCTTGGCTCGGGTGAGCAATCGCGGCATGAGCAGCGAGTGCCCGCCCAACTCGAAGAATCCGTCGTCGATGCCGACCGTGTCGACGCCGATCACCTCGGCGAACACCTGGCACAGCGACGCCTCCGCCGGGGTACGCGGCGCCCGCCGGTCGCCGACCGGTGTGTCGGTCTCCGGCGGCGGAAGAGCGGCGCGGTCGAGCTTGCCGTGTGGCGTGACCGGCAGTTGGGCAAGGACCACGACGGCCGAGGGGACCATCGGCGCCGGCAGCGCGCCGGCGAGGGCCGCCCGGACGGCCGCCGGGCTCACGCTCGCGACCGGACCGGTCGGGACGACATACCCGATCAGGCGTCTGTCGTCGGAAGAACGCTCGTGGACCACGACCGCGCACCGGGAGATCCCGGGCAGGGCCAGCAGCGCGGCCTCCACTTCGGCCGGCTCGATGCGGTGGCCGCGCAATTTGATCTGGTGGTCCGCCCGCCCGACGTATTCGAGGTCGCCGTCGGAGCGCAGGCGGGCCAGATCACCGGTGCGATACATCCGGGTACCGGCCGGGCCGAACGGATCCGCCACGAAACGCTCGGCCGTCAGCGCGAACCGGCCCAGATAGCCTCGGGCGAGGGCCGGACCCGCCACATACAGTTCGCCCGCGACGCCGCTGGGCACCGGGCGCAGCCGCTCGTCCAGGACGTACATGCCCAGGCCGTCGTGGGGGCGGCCGATGGGAACCGGTCCGGCCGGTGTGGGCTCGCCCGGGTCGAGCCGGAACCGGGCACAGTCCACGGTCGCCTCGGTGGGGCCGTAGAGGTTGTGGACCACGACGTCGGGGTGTTGCTCCCGCCACCCGGCCAGCGACTCCCCGCGCAACGCCTCACCGCCGATCAGCAGGCATCGGGTCGGCGCCGGATCCACCGGCATCGCCGCCATCAGGTCGAGATGGCTCGGCGTGACGTCCAAGAGGGAGTGGCGGAGCGGGTCGGTGTGCGGCCCGGCCAACTCGTCCAACCGCGCGTGCCCGCCGCTCACCAGCGGGGTGTAGAGGGCGGCCACCGTCAGGTCGAAGGACAGCGAGGTATGGACCAGGCTTGACCCGGCCGCGCTCGGATACGCCGCCCGTGCCTGTTCCACATAGGCGGCCAGGGAACGATGTTCCACCACCACGCCTTTGGGGCGGCCGGTGGAACCGGAGGTGTAGATCACATAGGCGGCGTTCGCGTCGTGCGGCACACCGGCCCGCGCACTGTGGGTCGGCCCCGCTTCGGGCGGCACATCCGCCGCCTCGTGCTGCCAGGCGGCGATGTCCAGAACGGGGACGGTGCCCGCCCCGGCCGGGCCGGCCGCGCTCCCCGTGGTGATGAGCAGCGTGGGCGCCGAGTCCGCGAGCATGAAGGCGATCCGGGCGGCCGGGTAATCCGGGTCCACCGGCAGGTACGCGGCGCCGGCCTTGAGCACGCCGAGCATGGCGACGACCGCGTCGATGGAGCGGGGCAGCAGCAGCGCCACGATGTCCTCGGCGCCGATACCCCGGCCGGTCAGCCATCGGGCCAGCCGGTCGGCCCGCGCGTTCAGTGCCCGGTAGGTCGTTCGTGCCTGCCCGGCAATCAGTGCCGTCGCCTCCGGAGTACGCGCCACCTGCGCCTCGAAGAGCCCGGGGAGCAACCGCTCCCGGGTTCGAGCCGGGGCCGGGCGGCACGCGCCGAGGACGGCGCCGTGCTCACCGGGCCGGAGAATCTCCACGTCGCCGATGGGGCGGTCCGGGTCCGCGGCCATGGCCACGAGCACCGACTCCAGTCGTTCGACCATGTGTTCGGCGGTGATCGAGTCGAACAGATCGCGGGCGAACTCCAGGCCGCCTTCCAGGCCGTCGGGGCCGCCGTCGTCGGTCTGTCGCTCCCGGAGATGGAGCGACAGATCGACTTTCGAGTCCGGGTTGTCGATCGGTTCCTCGGTGGCCGGCAGGCCCGGGAGGTACGGGAGGTTCGTGGTGCGGTCCTCCAGGACGAGCATGACCTGGAACAGCGGGTTCCACGCCGCCGAACGAGAGGGGGCGAGCACGTCGACGAGCCGTTCGAACGGCACGTCCTGACGTGCGTACGCCGCCAGGTCCGTCTCCCGTACCCGGGCCAGGAGTTGCCGGAACGACGGATTGCCGCCGGTGTCGGTGCGCAGCACCAGCGTGTTGACGCACATGCCCACCAGATCGTCCATCGCCTCGTCGGACCGGCCGGCGACGGCCGAGCCGATGGGGATGTCGGTGCCGGCGCCCAGCCGGGTCAACAGGGCGGCGAGTCCGGCCTGCAACACCATGAAGAGACTGACCCGCTCCTGTCTGGCCAGCTCGATCAGGGCCAGGTGTGTTCGCGGTGCGATCAGCATCGGGATCGTCTCGCCGCGATGGGAGGCCGCGGCCGGCCGAGGCCGGTCCACGGGCAGCGACAGATTCTCCGGGATGCCTGCCAAGGCGCCGCGCCAGTAGGCCAGTTGTTCGCTGATCAGACTGTTCGGATCAGCCTCGTCGCCGAGCAGTTCACGCTGCCACAGGGTGTAGTCGATGTACTGGACCGGCAGCGGATCCCAGCCCGGCGCCCGTCCCGCGCACCGCGCCCCATAGGCGGTCGCCAGGTCGCGCAGGAGTGGTTCTCGCGACCAGCCGTCCGCCGCTATGTGGTGTAGGAGGATCAGCAGGACGTGCTCGTCCGGTCCGAGCGAGAGCAGGGTGAACCGCACGGGCGCTTCGGTGGTGAGGTCGAAGACGTGCGCTCCCGCGGCTCGAAGGACCGCGGGCAGTTCCGGCGGCCGAATGCGTTCGACCGCCAGGACGGGCCAGGTCGCGGAGTCCTCCAGGACCACTTGGCGGGGGGCGCCGTCGGACTCGGGAAAGACCGTGCGCAGGCTCTCGTGTCTGGCCAGGACATCGGTGAACGCGGCCCGCAGCGCCGCCACGTCCGGTTTCCCGACGAGTCGGTACACCAACGGGATGCGGTAGCCCGTCCCGTCGTCCAGCTTGTTGAGGAACCAGATCCGGTGTTGCGCGTACGACAGCGGAATCATCAGCGGTACCCCAGGTGGGTGCGGTCCGAGTGGATCACGAGCCGTCGCTCCGTTCTTCGGCCGCGGGCCCCGGCCGGGGCATCCGCCGCAACGCCGGCCGGCGCGAACGTTTCGTGCCCTTGATCCGGGCGGCCAGCGCCGCCGGCGTCGGCGCCTCGAACACCGCGCCCACCTCGACGTCGATGCCCAGCACGGTCCTGATCCGGCTCGTCAGTCGGGTGGCCAGGAGCGAATGACCGCCGAAGTCGAAGAAGGAGTCGTCCGGTCCGACCCGCTCCAGCCGCAGTACGTCCGCGAACAGCGCACACAGGGCCTCCTCTTCCGGCGTCGCCGGTGCCCGGGTCGAGGCGAACTGCGCGAAGTCCGGGGCGGGCAGCGCCCTGCGATGGACCTTGCCGCTCACGGTCAGCGGCAGGTCGGCCAGGATCAGCACCGCGGTGGGCACCAGGAAGTCCGGCACCGACTCGGCCACGAAGCGGCGCAGCGCGACCGGGTCCGGACCGGTGCCCGCGGCCGGCACGACGTAGGCGACCAGCCGCTTCTCTCCCGCCCGGTCCTCGCGCACGACGACCGCGACCCGGTCGACGTCCGGGTGCCGGCCGAGCACCGCTTCCACCTCTCCGGGCTCGATCCGAAACCCGCGCACCTTGACCTGATCGTCGACGCGGCCCACATAGTCCAACCGGCCGTCGCCGGACCAGCGCACCAGGTCGCCGGTGCGGTACATGCGCTCGCCGGGGCCGTCGAAGGGGTTCGGCACGAACCGGTCGGCGGTCAGGCCGGGACGATTCCAGTACCCGCGGGCCAGGGCCGCGCCGGCGATGTACAACTCACCGGTCACCCCCGGCGGAACCGGCCGCAGGGTTCGATCCAGCACGTACATCCGGGTGTTCCAGATCGGCGTGCCCAGCGGCGCGGTCGAGGACTCCCAGTGCGTCAGGTCCGCCGGCAGCGAGAAGGCGGTCACCAGATGCGTCTCGGTGGGACCGTAGAGATTGTGCAGCCGCACCTTCGGCCGCGCGGACAGGAACTCCCGGACCCCGGGGGTCAGTCGCAGCACCTCGCCGCCCTGTCCGATGTCGCGCAGTGCCGGCAGCGCGAGCCCCTGGGCCAGGGCCGCCTCGCATACCGCCTCCACCATCACGTTCGGCGCGCAGAACTGCTCCACCTCGTGCTTGTCCAGCCATCTGGTGAACGCCGCCGGGTCGCGCCGGACCTCGTCGTCGGGGACGACCAGGTGCCTGCCGGAGGTGAGGGTCTCGATGATCTCCCAGGCCGAGACGTCGAAGCTGATCGCCGCGAACTGCGCCACCGGGCCGCCGATGCCCGTCCGCTCCCGCCGGACCCACCGGGCGTGCGCCTGCACCAGGTTCACCATCGCACCCGTACCCATGGTGACGCCCTTGGGCCTGCCGGTCGAGCCGGACGTGTGGATCACATACGCCGGGTGCAGCGCCGACAACGGCCCGGTCCGTTCGTCGTCGCGCAGGTCGTCGGCCGACTCGGCGGCCGCCGCGGCGCCGGTCCGCGGCTCGTCCAGGAGCAGGCGCGGGACGCCGGGCGGCAGTTCGGCACTCGTGCGCACGGTGGTCAGCAGCAGGGCCGGCCGCACGTCGTCGAGGAGGAAGGCGATCCGCTCGGCCGGATACTGCGGATCCAACGGCAGGTACGCCGCACCCGCCTTGAGCACCGCCCACACCGCCGCCACCAGATCGAGCGAGCGCGGCACGGCCAGGGCGACCACGGATTCGGGCCCCACCCCGGCGGCCACCAGCAGCCTCGCCAGCCGGTTCACCCGGGCGTTGAACTCGCGGTACGTCATGCTCCCGTCGGGCGCGGTGACCGCCGTGCGCTCGGGGCCCCGCTCGACCCGGGACTCGAACAGGGCCGGCAGTGTGGTCGCGACGACCGGGTGATCCGTGTCGTTCCAGTCCCTCACCACCCGCTCGCGCTCGCCGGGCGCCCACAGTTCGAACGCGCCGATCCGGCGGGTGGGCTCGCTCACCACCTGTGCGAGCAGGCGCCGCAGCCGGTCCGCGATGGACGACGCCGTGCTCCGGTCGAACAGGTCGGTGCCGAAGAGCAGGGCGCCGCTCAGTCCGGTGGGGCCCTGCGACCCGGCGGACTCGTCGTCGAACTCCACCACCAGGTCGAACGGGGACATGCCGGTCCACACCGACTCGGGGTGCACCTCGATGCCGGGCAGCACCAGTTCGCCCGAGCGAGTGTTGCGCAGCACGAGCGCCACTTGGAACAGGGGATGCCGGGCCAGGGAACGCTCCACCGCCAGGTCGCCGACCAGCAGTTCGAAGGGGACGTCCTGGTGGGCGTAGGCGTCCAGGCAGGTTTCCCGCACCCGCGCGAGCAACTCGGTGAAGGTCGGATCTCCCGACAGGTCCGTACGCACCACGAGGGTGTTGGTGAAGAACCCCACCAGATCCTCCAGCGCGTCGTCCAGACGTCCGGCCACCGGCGCGCCGATGGGGACGTCGTCGCCGGCTCCGAGCTTGGACAGCAGCACGGACAGCACGGCCTGGAGCACCATGAACGTGCTCGCGTCGTGTGCCCGGGCCAGGTTCACCAGCCCCAGGTGCACGTGCGCCGGTATCTCCAGCGGAACCGAGTCGCCCGCGTAGGAGGGCAGGGCCGGCCTGGGCCGGTCCGACGGGAGACCGATCTCCTGCGGCAGCTCGGCCAGGGCCCGCCGCCAGTAGGCCAGTTGTCCGGCGTGGACACTCTCCGGATCCGCCGCCGAGCCGAGCCGGTCCCGCTGCCACAGGGTGTAGTCGGCGTACTGGACCGGGAGCGGCGCCCAGCCGGGGTCCCGTCCGGCGGCGCGCTCGGTGTACGCCCGGCCCAGATCGGCCAACAGCGGACGCAACGACCAGGCGTCGCCGGCGATGTGGTGCATCACCAGCAACAGGACGTGTTCCCTGGGCGACAGGGCGAGCAACCGCGCGCGCAGCGGGATCTCCGACTCCAGGTCGAACGCCTGTCGGGTGGACCGGGCAAGGTCCTGTGCCAGGTCGGCCGGGTCGATCGGCACCACGGGCAGGTCGAGGTCGATCGAGTCGGCGCAGAGCACGTGCTGATAGGGATGGCCGTCGTCGGCCGGGAACACGGTGCGCAGTACCTCGTGCCGGCCCACCAGGTCGCGCAGCGCGGCGTGCAGGGCGGCGATGTCCAGGGCACCGAGCAGACGCAGCCCCATGCCCTCGTTGTACGTGGCGACCGGTCCCTGGAACTGTCGAAGGAACCACAGTCGGGACTGGGCGAACGACAGCGGGATCCGGTCGGGCCGCACCGCCGGGACCAGTGCGGGCCGGGCCGGGCCGGCCGTGCCGAGCCGGGCGGCCAGCGCCGCGACGGTCGGTGCCTCGTACACGGTCCGAATACCCGTCTCCCGGCCCAGCACGGTCCGGATCCGGGTGAGCAGACGCGTCGCCGACAGGGAGTGGCCGCCCAGCGCGAAGAAGCTGTCGTCGACGCCGATCGAGGTCAGGCCCAGCACCTCGGCGAAGATCGCGCACAGCGCCTTCTCCGCGGGTGTCCCGGGTTCGCGTCCGCCGCTCGGGGCCTGGCGGGAAGGTGCGGGCAGGGCGCGTTCGTCCACCTTCCCCGCGGTGGTCAACGGCAGCGCGTCCAGCACGACGAAGGCGGCGGGCACCATGTAGTCGGGCAGGAAGTCGGCCACCTGCGCACGGATCGCGGCGATGTCCGGCCGCGCTCCCGCCGCGGGCACCAGGTAGCCGACCAGGCGCTTGTCGGTGCCGGGGTCCTCGCGCACCACGGCGATCGCGGCGGCGACGCCGGCGCACCGGGCCAGGGCGGCCTGCACCTCGCCCGGCTCGATCCGGAATCCGCGGATCTTGACCTGGCGATCCGCGCGCCCGACGAAGTCCAGATCGCCGTCCGACGTCCAGCGCACCAGGTCCCCGGTCCGGTACATCCGCGATCCGGGCGCGCCGAAGGGGTTCGGGACGAAGCGCTCGGCGGTGAGGCCGGGGCGCCGCAGATAGCCCCGGGCCAGGCCGGGTCCGGCGACGTAGAGTTCGCCGACGGCGCCCGGGGGCAGCAGGTGCAGACCGGCGTCCAGCACGTACGCCGTGGCGTGGGCGACCGGTGGGCCGATCGGCGGCGATCGGCCGTCGGAGGGCGCGACACACAGCTTCTGCGCGGCGTCGACGGTGGTCTCGGTGGGTCCGTATCCGTTCCAGAACTCTCGTCCTTCCGCGGCCCACTGGTCCACGAGCGTTGCCGGCACACGCTCGCCACCGGCGGACACCGTGCGCAGCGCGGGCAGTTCGTCGGGCCGCAGCAGATGCATCAGGGCCGGGGACAGATGCGCGACGGTGACCCGGTGGGCGGCCATCAGCCGTTGCAGGGCTTCGGCGTCGAGCCGTTGGTCGTCGTCGGCCAGCACGATCCGCGCCCCGGCGGCCAGGGAGACCCACAGTTCGAGCATGGAACCGTCGAAGGTGAAGGCGTACGCCGCCAGGACACGGTCCTGCTCGCCCACGCCGTACGCCCGGACGGCGTGCGCCACGTACCGGGCGATCGACCGGTGTTCGATCACCACCCCCTTGGGACGTCCGGTCGACCCCGAGGTGTAGATCACGTATGCCGGATGCGCCGGGAGGAGGTCGGGTGCGGGTGCGTCGCGTGACTCGGCGACGGGTGTCCGGTCGGCCGCGCCGGTGACCTCGTCCACCACCAGGCACCGTGGCCCGGTCCAGTCGGGTGGAAGTCCCCGCGCCAGGTCCGCCGTCGTCACCACCAGGGCCGGTCGCGCGTCGTCGAGCATGTACGCGATGCGCTCCGGCGGGTACCCGGGATCGATCGGCACGTAGGCGCCTCCGGCGGTGAGGATGGCCAGGAAGGCCACCACGCCCGCCGGGGAGCGGGGCAGCAGTACGGCCACGAACCGCTCGGGTCCGACGTCCCGCTCGGTGAGCACGCGGGCCAGCCGCCCGGCCCGGGCCCGGAGTTCGGCATACGTCAATAAGGTGTCCCCGTACACCAGTGCGGTCCGCTCCGGGGTGCGCAGGGCCTGCTCGGCGAGCAGCTCGGACAGGGTGCGCGGGGGGAGCGGTGCGGACGGCGGGTTCCACCGGGTCAGGAGCAGCCGCCGAACGGCGGCCGGCAGCACGTCGAGTCGGCCCACCGGGGTGTTGCCCGGCGTGTCGACGACGCGGTCGAGCGCTTCGTCGAGCAGGCGTGCGCAACCGGCGTGCGTGCGCTCGTCGAACCGGTCGGGGTCGGTGTCGACGGCCAGTTGCAGGCTGCCGTCGCGCGAGATGTCCCACAGGTTCAGGGAGATCTCCTCGAAGGGCCCGGTGGCGAGATTGTGGGCGACGAAGGGCCGGCCGGCGAGGGTGACTCGGTAGTCGAACGGCATGACGTTCAGGGAGACCGCCCAGGGCACCTCCCCCGGGGCGAGGCCGAGGTCGTGGCGGATGTCCTCGTAGCGGTATCGCTGGTGGCGCATCGCCTCCAGGACCTGGACAAGGCTTCGGTCGACCAGGTCCGCCAAGGTCGTCTCGGGGTGCACCGACAGGCGGATGGGGACCACGTTGGCCACGACTCCGGGAATCGTCTGCTCGATGCCGGGGCCGCGGCCGGGTACGGCGAAGCCGATGACCACGTCCGTCTCGCCCGTGGCCCGGGCGGCGAAGAGCGCGGTGGCCGCGACCGCGAGGCCGGCCAGGTTGGTTCCGAAGCCGCGGCAGGCGGACCGGAGTCGGTCGGCCGCCGCGGGGTCCAGGTTCCTCGTCTCGCGCCGGCGCGCGCGGGCCGGTCCTTGCGCCGCCCCGCCGGCCAGGGACACCGGTCGGGGCCGGTCCGCCAGCAGGTCGAGCCAGTACCGCCGGTCCTCGTCGAACGCGGGGGAGGCGCGGTACGCCGCATCGGCGTCGACGAGGGCCTGCACGGACTCGAAGGGTTCGCCGTCGGCCGAGCCGCCCTCGAACAGGGCGGTGTAGAGCTCGGCGACGCGGGCGACCACCAGGGGAAAGCCGAATCCGTCGTTCACGATGTGGTGGCAGCCCTGGTACCAGTGGAAACGCCGATCGTGCAGCTTGAAGAGCGCGAACGTGACGAGCGGCCCACGTTCGAGGTCGCGCGGGCGGGCCAGATCGGCGCTCATCCACTCCAGCGCGGCCCGGTGCGGGTCCCGGTCCGCGCTCACGTCGACGACGTGCAGGCGATGTTCGAGGTCCGGGTCGACCTCCTGGCGGAGCCCGTCCTCGTTCTCGAGGAATCTCAGCCGCAGGGTCTCCGCCTCGGACACGGTCTGCCGCAATGCCTCCTCGAACAGGCCGATGTCGAGGGAGCCGTCGATGTCGAGATACTCGCCCTCGTTGAGGATCGGGCTCTCGGGGTCGAATCGATGGGCGTACCACAGGCCCCTCTGCCCTGCCATGAGCTCGATACGTCCGACGCTGTGGTCCGACATCTCACACTCCAGATCGAGACGACGCTTGGCGAGGTGCTCCCTGCGGTGGGTCAGCCGGGGTGGTCGAGATAGGAGTCGAGTCCGCCGCTGCGTCGCACGTCGAGGGTGGCGCAGTGGAAGGAGCCACCGAAACTGTTGAAGTTGCGGAAGCCGCACGGAATGGGGGTGAAGCCCCACTCCTTCATCGCGGAGATCATCGGCTCGTCCTCGCGTTCGACCACGACGCGGTTCTCGTCCAGCATCAGGACGTTCATGTTGATCCACTTGCTGGTCAGGTAGAGCGGGTGACTGTCGGGAATCACCGGCCGGGGGGCGCGCATCACGTCCCAGCCCTTGAAGATCGCGGGTACCTTCGACACTCGCTCGGGGTGCACGAGCAGCTTCCCGGGAGCCAGCGGGGCCAGCGTGGCGTCGATGTGCATGGGGTGCGTGTCGTCGAACTCGAGGACGTGGACGCGGTATCGATCACCGAGATGGCGGCGCAGCCAGTCGATGCCGAACTCGTTCGTGACGTTGCTCTTCTGCGCGACGATGTCGCGCCCGAGTCGCAGGAAGTCGGCCGCGTCGAAGGTCGGCTCGAACTCGGTCACGATCAGCCGGGCCGGCATTCCCTCGGCCGGCTCGGTCCAGGTCGAGTCGTATTGTTCGTCGGTGAGTTCGGGCTTGGGTCCGGCGCTCCACCGGGCGCCGGTCCGGAAGTACTCCTTCAGGAGCGGCCGGTAGGCGAGGGTTTCGTAGTACCGGGAGCGCCAGGCCATCGGGCACTCGATGACGTCCTCGCCCACCACCAGGAGGCAATCCCGCGGCATGGCCGCGTACAGACCGGTGCTGGTCCAGTCGCGCGTGGCGTAGGGCGTGCGCTGCGCGACCGGCTCGGGGCGTCGGACCGTCACCCCTTCGGCTTCGAGGATGTGCACGAACTCGTCGAGTTCCTTGCGGGCCGCGGCGATCAGCTCCGCGGGAAACGGTTGCCCGCCGCGGCGGCGGAAGGTCTCGTGCTGGTGCGTCGGAATGACCGGTTCCAATGACGCGTGCCATGGGGGAAACGTGGCGTCGTCGACTATCCCGACAATCACTTCTTCGAGTGGATCCCACTCGGTATATGACGAGACGGAAGAATTTCCCGATAAGGGTATGTCTGCTGACGAATCGGACAACGTGAACTCCAGTCACTCTGCCGCATTCAGGTCCGACGGTCGCGCCAAGCCCTATCCAGGGAGACCGCAAGGCGGGCGGGGTGACATGAATTCAAGCCGCCGTCCCGGCGTGCCGAGTGGTCGGCGGCCCTGGTCGTCCAGGTGGGTCATGGTGAACCTGCCGTCGGTGTGGTCGCTCTGTCAACACGGCATCGATGTGACGCACATCACTTGCGTTACCCGATTGTGATCATGGATATTAAATGTCGCCTGTCGTAAATTTTTGTTTCTCACCATTTTGCGTGAGAGGGGTGGATGTGACGCCGGGGGACAGCGAAAGAGCGATAATCCACATATACAATTCCGCGGTGGCGGCTTCGGCCATCGGTGCCGCCTGGGAACTCGGTATGTTTGACGAGCTGCATACGCAGGGAATGCTCGACGTGCAGAATTTCGCGGCCGAACGGGGACTCGACACCGCTTCGGTTCTCGGCCTCTTTCGGGCACTGTCGGCGGTCGAGATCGTCGAGCGCGAAGATTTCAAGATATTACCGGGCGTCCACTTCTCCGAGGCATACCGAAACAAATCGTTCTTTCACTGGCTCACCAGGGGGAGTGCCGATCTGTTCCGGCGGGCGCCCGAGGTCGTGCGCACCGAGAACCGGGTGGGAGATTTCTGCCCGCGCGACAGCGCCGCCATCGCCTTCGCGTGCCGGGAGATCAGCAAATTCTGCTACGACCCCTGGTTCTGGCAGACGGTGCAGGGACTGGACTTCGACTTTCACGTCGTCGCCGACCTGGGCTGCGGCAGCGGCGAGCGGCTCATGCAACTCCTCGGCCGCCATCCGGGTACCCGGGCCGTGGGCATCGACATCGCCCAGCCGGCCGTACGGATGGCAACCGCCGCGGCGGCCGCGGCCGGCCTTGCCGACCGGATGACGTTCATGCAGGCCGACGTGCTGACGATGGCCCCGGTTCCGGCGTTCGACGAGGTCGAACTCCTGACCTGTTTCATGATGGGGCACGACTTCTGGCCCCGGCAAAGGTGCATCGAAAACCTTCGGCGGCTGCGCACCCTGTTCCCGCGGGCGCGCAGATTCCTGCTGGGTGACGCCACCCGCAGCGAGGGAGTCGCCGACCGTGACCTGCCGATCTTCGCGCTGGGATTCGAGGTCGCGCACGACATGATGGGCACCTTCATACCGACCGTGCGCGACTGGGAATCCGTTTTCGAGGAAGGCGGTTGGCGGCTCAGGAGTAAAAATTCGATCGACATCGCCGTCGGCGAGGTCATCTTCGAACTCGAAAGGCTCTGAGCCACGCAGGATGTCGGAACCGGGCCGACGGAGGCCGCCGGCCACCGGAGGGGATTCGTATGCCCGATCTCGAATCGGTGCCCGTTCTGCACCACATCGCGGTGCAGACGGACAACCTCGACAACTCGATTTCATGGTACGAGGACTTCTTCGGCGGCCGGCTGACCTGGGCGACGGACATATTCTCGGACCTGACCGTTTCCCGCCTGCCCGGCGTCGTGCGGATGGCCGAACTGGCCGTCGGGGCCGCGCACTTCCATCTCTTCGAACGCCGCACTCCCGCCGAGGGCCGGGCCGCGTCGGACGCACCTCGTTTCCAACACGTGTGCCTGAGCGTCGAAACGCCCGCCGAACTGCGCACCTGGCGCAGCCGTTGGTTGGAACTCTCCTGTTCGCACCGCTACGCGTTCGTCGACCCGGAGCAACCCACCGAGATCGTGACCGACGCGCAGGGCACCCAGAGTTTCTACTGTCTCGACGTGAACGGCCTGGAATTCGAGTTCACCTGCATCGGGGGAGCAGTGGGGGAAAACGCATGAGGCGCCCGTCGGCCGTCGCCGCACTCTCCCTGCCCGGCACCAACGGCTGGGACTTCGGCGACTACCCCTACGGCCTGGAACCGCTGACGATGCCGGCGCCGAACAGCGCCGCGCCCGACGGCGGCAGTCGCGACGAAGCCGACCTCGACGACGCGTGCCTGGGCTTTCTGGCCCGGGCCAAGGAGGGCTTCGGGATCACCCCGCCCGTCGACGACAGCCGCCTGGGGCAACTGTTCTGGTTTCGCTGGATCATCGGCCATCACGTCTCCTTCGTGATCTGGCGCCTGCTGGCGGACGAACTGTCGCGACTGTCCTCGAACCCGAAGGACCGCGAGGCCGCCTCGGTCGCCGTGACGGAATACGTGCGGGCGTACTGCGGGATGCTGCTGTACACGGGATCGTGCAACAGCGCCATCTACAACGCGGACATCCGACCGAGCATGCATCGGCTGCACAGCACCTTCAGCGGTACCTGGGCGCCGGACTACCCGCCGGTACGAAGCCTGTTCCGAGGCCGGAAACTGCCGCCCGTGGTCGCTTCCGAGCGGGAACGGCTGGTCCGACAGGTCGAGTTGAGCCACCGCATCCACCTGGGGGTCGCGGCCAAACTGGTGGAAGGCGGCAGGTCGCTGCTCCAGCAGTCGGTCGCGCAACGCGACGCCAACCAGCCCCGCATGTGGGAGGGGATCTTCGACTGCTACTTCCTGACCCTGCGGGCGCCGACCACGCGGCAGGAGATCCTGGCGCAATTGCTGCGGCGCAATAAGGCCATCGTGATGGACCTCGCCACGAACGGCCTGTACCCGGGGTCGCCGGAGAGCCGGGACGAGACATTGGCGGAGATGCGACACCCCGACATCGTGGAGTGCGAGGAGGATCTGCCCCCCTCGCTCTTTCGCGTCGCCGGTCTGGCCGCCGGCTTCTCCGCGGCCCGGGTGGCCAAGGAGATGACCGCCTCGTGAGCGCCATGCGGCACGGGGTGATCCTGCTGCCCGAGCAGCGCTGGTCGCACGCGCGACGACTGTGGACGCGGGCCGAGGAACTCGGCTTCGACCACGCGTGGACCTACGACCACCTGATGTGGCGATGGTTGCGCGAAAAGCCCTGGTTCGGCGCCGTCCCCACCCTGGCGGCCGCGGCCGAGGCCACCTCCCGGATCGGACTCGGGACGATGGTCGCCGGCGCGTCCTACCGACACCCGGTGACCTTCGCCAAGGAATTGATGACCCTCGACGACATCTCGGACGGCCGGCTGATCTGCGGACTCGGCGCCGGCGCCGCAGGCCACGACGATCGGGTCCTGGGCCACACACCGCCGTCCCCGGCCGAACGCCACGACCGTTTCGCGGAGTTCGTCGAAATGACCGACCTGCTGCTGCGCCGACGGGTGACCGACCACCGGGGTGCGTGGTTCGAAGCCCACGGCGCCTTCATGGTGCCGGGCTGCGTCCAGCGCCCGCGCCTGCCCCTGGCCATCGCCGCGACCGGCCCCCGAGGCATCCGGCTGGCGGCCCGCCACGCCGACATCTGGGTGACGGCCGGCGACCCCGGCTGGGGTGAACCGAGCGGCTACGCACCGGCGATCGCGAAGCTTCGCGCACAGGCGCACGCCCTCGACGCGGCGTGCGCGGACGTCGGCCGCGACCCCTCGACGGTGCGCCGCCTGGTCGTCACCGGCGCGATGATCACCGGCGTGATCGATTCGGTGGACGCCTACGAGGACGCCTGCGGGCTGTTCGCGGACATCGGCTTCACCGACCTGGTCGTCCATTGGCCCCGAGCCGACTTCCCCTACCGGGGCAGCCCCGAGGTCGTGGAGCGGATCGCCGGCAAGCTCTTCACGTCGACGGGCACACGATGATCGGCTACGAGCTCGTCAACATGTTCACCGACCGTCCCTTCGCGGGCAGCGCCCTGGCCGTGGTCCCCGACGCGACGGGACTGTCGTCCGCCGTGATGCGGTGCGTCGCGGCGGAACTCGGCGCCGCGGAAACCGCCTTCGTCCTCCCCGCGACCTCGCCCCACGCGTCGTACCGGGTGCGCGTCTTCGGTCCGGACGCCGAATCACCGCACGGCGCGCATTCCGGCGTGGGGACCGCCGCCACGCTGGCTCGGTTGGGCCGCGTTCCCACCGGCCGGCTGATGCAGGAATGTGGCACCGGACGCCAGGTGCTCGCGGCGCGAGCCGACCGCGCCACCCTGTACGCGACCGGGCCGGTGCGCGGCGAGCCGCTGGATCGGCAACCACTGCTCGACGCGGTGGGGCTGACCGAGGCGGACCTCGCCGATGCGGACGGCGACGGCGGGCCGCGACTGGCGGGCTTCGGCGGGGGCTTCGCGGTGCTCCCGGTCCGCGCCGACGCGATCGCCCGGGCCCGACCCGACTACGCGCACATGCGCGACGTCGCTCTGCCGGCCCTGTGCCTGTTCACCTGGGAACCGGCCGATCGCCTCGCCCGGGCCCGGCTGTTCGCCCCCGGCTTCGGCATCCCCGAGGACCCCGCCTGCGGACCGGTGGCCATGGCCCTGGGCGGGTGGCTGATCGTCGCCGGCCGACTGCCCGCCACGAACGGCGAGCACGGATACACGGTCCGCCAGGGAGCCGAGGCGGGCCGCCCCGCACTGCTCGAGTGCACGGTGACGGTCGAGAACGGCCTCGTGGTGCGCGGCAGCGTGACCGGCCGGGTGACACCGGTCGCCTCCGGACACCTCGCGGACCCCGTCGAATCCCCTTGACCGACCCCTCGGAAGGACGTCTCGTGCTGCATCGTCCGGAACTGCACGGCACCGCATGCGCGGTCTCCTCCACGCACTGGCTCGCTTCGGCGGCGGGCGTGGCGATGTTCGACCGCGGCGGGAACGCGTTCGACGCCGCCACCGCCGCGGCCCTGGTCATCCAGGTGGTGGAGCCGCATCTCAACGGCCCCGGCGGAGACGTCCCGATCATGGTCCACGACGCGGCGACCGGGTCGACCCAGGTCGTCTGCGGACAGGGTCCGATGCCGCGGCAGGCGACGCCCGAGGCGTTTCGCCGGCGCGGGCTGGCGGTGATACCCGGCTCCGGACTGCTGGCGGCCACCGTGCCCGGGGCCTTCGGCGCCTGGATGCGCCTGCTGCGCGACTTCGGCCGGCTGACGGTACAGGACGTGCTGGAGCCCGCGATCGGCTACGCCGAGGACGGATATCCGCTGCTGCCCAAAACCGCCGCAATGATCGAGGTGATGGCGCCGCTCTTCCGCGACGAGTGGACCGAGTCCGGCCGTACCTATCTGCACCACGGCGCGGCTCCCGCGCCCGGCGCCCGGATGCGCAATCCGGCGCTGGCCCGGACGTATCGCCGCATCCTCGCCGAGGCCACGGCGGGCGGACGAACGCGCGAGGCACAGGCGGACGCCGCGATCTCGGCCTTCTACGAGGGATTCGTCGCCGAGGCCGTCGACCGGTTCATGGCGACCGAGGAGCCGATCGACTCCACCGGCCGGCACAACGGCGGCTTGCTCACCGGTGACGACCTGGCCGGTTGGCGGGTTCCCGTCGAGGCCACCGTGGCCCTCGACTACCGCGGTCACAGCGTGCACAAGGCGGGTCCCTGGTCCCAAGGCCCGGTCTTCCTCCAGCAACTGGCCCTGCTGGAGGGCTTCGACATCAACGCGATGGGCTTCGGGAGCGCGGACCACGTGCACACCGTGATCGAGTCCGCCAAGTTGGCCTTCGCGGACCGGGAGGCGTGGTACGGCGACCCGGAGCACGCCGACGTGCCGCTGGCCGGCCTCTTCGACCCCGCCTACGCGGCGGCCCGCCGGACCCTGATCGGAGCCGAGGCGTGCGATGTCCTGCGCCCCGGCTCCCCCGACGGTCGAAAGCCGTGGATTCCCCCGGTACTGGACGTGTCCGCCTCCTCCGGCGACCCGGACTGGCTGCGGCAGTTGGCCGACGGCATCCCGACCGTCCTGCAGCGGACGGCGGCGAAGGGCGACACGTGCTGCGTGAGTGCGTCCGATCGCGACGGCAACATGGTGGTCGCCACCCCCAGTGGCGGGTGGCTCAAGAGCTCGCCGGTGGTCCCCGGTCTCGGATTTCCGCTGGGCACCCGAGGCCAGATGGCCTGGTTGGACGAGGGACACAACAACTCCGTCGCTCCCGGCAAACGGCCCCGTACGACGCTCAGTCCGACCTTGGCGCTCCGGGACGGCGCGCCCTGTCTGGCCTTCGGTACGCCCGGGGGCGACCAACAGGACCAGTGGACCCTGAACTTCTTCGTCAACCACGTCGACTTCGGCATGAGCCCCCAGCAGGCGGTGGAAGCGGCGACCTTCCACACCGATCACGTACCGAGCTCGTTCACGCCCCGTCGGGCGCGGCCACTGGCCGCGGTCGTGGAGCAGGACGGGTTCGATCAGGCCGTCCTGACCGAGCTTCGCCGGCGCGGCCACGAGGTGCAGACGGTCGCGCCGATGACCCTGGGCAAGGTGTGTGCCACGGGCCCGGACTCGCACGGCGGCGTGCTGGCGGCGGCGAGTCCGCGTGGGCAACAGGCGTACGCGGTCGTTCGGTGACCGTGGCCGGGCGCGGTGGGAGCCGCGCCCGGCCTTGTGGAAAGCGATGCCCGGTCACCGGGGGAGGGGCGGATCGTCGACCGGATCCGGATCGGCTGCGCCGTCGAGTCCGGCGGGTCGGCTTCGCACCGCCTCGAGACTCGCCAACCTGGGGACCACGACGAGGGACGTGAGCAGGACGACACCGCCGAGAATGGCGGGGGTGCGCACGGAGAACGCGGAACCGAGCCAGCCGCTGAGCCCGGCGCCGACCAAGATCCCCAGACGGCTCAGCAACAGGTAGCAGCTGTTGACCCGACCGAGAAGCCGACGCGGTACGACCCGTTGCCTGAGGGAGACCACCTGCACGTTCCAGGTCACCACACCGAAACTGGCCACGGCATACAGGACGGCCGCCAAGGCCACGGAGGAGCCGACCCCCAGACCCAGCAGTGAGGCTCCCATAAGGAAGAAGGACAGACCGATTCTGGACGTCAGGCCGAGGCGGTTGCGCAGCCGGCCCGAGGTGACGCCGGCCAACGCTCCGCCGACGGCACCCGAGGCCAACACCATGCCGTACGCCACGGGCGACGCCCCCAGGGTCTTCGTCAACAGCAGCACCAGCATGGTGACCGCCAGATAGAAGGCCATCGACGCCACCGCTGCCACGATGGCCAGCAGCCGAATCCCGCGGTGCGTCCAGGTCCAGCGAACGCCCTCGCGGATGTCGGCCGCCACCGGGCGACGAGGTGACGGCGTGCTCGCGCTCGACCGACCCAACGCGGCCACCAGGGCGGCGGCCAGGACGAAGGAGACGCCGTCCACGGCGAACGGGTACCCCGCGCCGACAACGAACAGGGCGGAGCCCAGCAGCGGGCCGACGAAGTGTCCGCCGACAATGAGACCGCCCTCCAGACGACCGTTGGCGGCCTCGAGTTGCTCGGGCCGCACCACATCCGGCAGGGCGGACGTGGACGCGTTGACGAAGACCGTCTCGCCGCATCCGAGCACGAAGGCCAGCAGGACCGGCACCACCAAGGGCGGGCTCGTGACCAGCACCCACGCCGCGAAGCCCAGGACCACCACGGCGCGCACCAGGTCGACCTGCCACATCAGGCGCCGCCGGTCGAACCGGTCGGCCAGGACACCCCCCACCAAGGACATCACCAGCCAGGGCAGCGTTCCGGCCACCGTCACCAACGCCACGGCTCTCGGTGACGACGACACCGTGGCGACCAACAAGGGCAGGGCCGCGTCCCGCATGCCGTCACCCACGGCGGAGACCGACGAGGCCGACCACAGCAGCGTGAACTTCCTGCCCAGCCTCGACGCCGAAAGCCCCTGCGATGCCGCCGGTTTCGCCGTAGTCACCGCCCCAGTCTGGCAGCCGGCCGGCCCCGACGAATGGGAGACGAGAGGGATGGCACCCGGCAGACACCCACACGACGACGGCGCGACCAACCCCCGTGCGGCAGCAGCCGCTTCGGATGCTCGGCCCGCACCATGGTGGCCAGGGTTGTGCACGGCGCCTACACACGTCGTCGCCACCTTCGGCGACATGATCCTGACCATCACCGGGACCGGCCCGCTCGCGCGGACACCTTGTCGAAGACTCCCGTCGTCCGGCCCGTGTCCGGCGCCGGCCGGTCGAGGCTTGCCCCGAGACTCCTCGACGCTGGTACCCGCCACGGCGTCGCGCTCGACGATGCCCTTCGTCGTCGGCGCGAACGGGGGCCGGGGCCGAGCGGACGAGAGTCGGCCACGTGGTCGTGGCGGGGGCGTACAAGGTGACGCTCCGGTGGGTGTGGCGCGGTTCGCGCATGATGCGCGCGACGGGGGAACGGCGGTGGCCGACGGTCGCGATGGGTTCGAGGTGCTCACGTCGTCGATGCCGCCGGAGCCGGGATCGGGCATCCGCGTTCCTGCCGGGAACCGTCCACGGGCCGCGATGTGAGAACCGGACCCGCGTGCCGTGAGCGGGGGTGGGTGGGCCAGAATGGGCCGATGCGTTCGATGCCCAACCAGCCGCTGATCCTGCCGGCGGGTGCCAATACGGTGGTGCCCACCGGAGTTCTCGACGTCACCGTGACGTTCACGCCCCGGCCGGGTACGCCCGCCCCGGACCTGTGCGCGCTGCTGCTCGGCACCGACGGACGCGTGCGTTCGGACGCCGACTTCGTCTTCTACAACCAGCCGTCGGGCGCCGGCGGCGCGGTGCGCTGCGTCGAGGTCTCGGGAGAGGGCGGCGCACGGGCGGCGGTCCGGGTTTCGCTCGGCGAGCTACCGCCCGACGTCGAGCGTGTGCTGGTCGCGGCGTCGGCCGACGGCGGACGTTTCGCCGATGTCACCGACCTGGCCACGCACGTCGTGCGGGTCGATGCCCACGACCCACACGGTTCGGGCGCGTTCGCGGCGCACTGCCCGGGCTCCGGCGGCGGCACGGAAACGCTGCTGGTCGTGGTCGAGTTCTACCGCCGTCAGGGCGAGTGGAAGCTGCGGTCCGTCGGGCAGGGCTATGCCACCGGCCTGGCGGGACTGGCCACCGACTACGGGGTGGACGTCGCCGACGACTCGGCGCGGTCGGCGACCGCCCACACGGTGGGCGGTGCCGCGGCGCCGACCGGGGGCCGTCCCGCGCCGGCCCCCGTGTCACCGCCCGCCGCGACGGGCGCGAATCCCACCCGGGACACCGCGGCCCTGCCCGCCGACCTCGCCCGGCGGATCGACCTGCGCAAGGAGCGGGTGGCGGTGTGTCTGGAGAAGAAGGGACTCGCCGGCACCCGGGCACACGTGGTGCTCGTCCTGGACGCCTCCGGGTCCATGTACGACGTGTACCGGCAGGGCACCGTCGCGCGCATGCTGGAGCGCCTGGCGCCGGTCGCGGCCCGCCTCGACGAGGACGGCGCCCTGGACGTGTGGTTGTACGCCGACCGCGCGCGCCGGCTACGCGACCCGTTGCGCATACCCGAACTCGGGCGCTGGATGAAACAGTTCCGCAAGTGGCCGGACAACGTCGGCGTCGGCAACGACGAACCCGTGGTGATGCGCGAGTTGGTGTCCGCCTATCGCCGCTCCGCAGACGGACTGCCCACCCTCGTCCTGTTCGTGTCCGACGGCGACGTGTGGGCCGACGACGAGATGGCCCGCATCCTCACCTCCGCCGCCGAACACCCGGTGTTCTGGCAGTTCATCGGACTGGGGAACAGCCAATACGGCGTCCTCGAACGCCTCGACACCCTGCCCGGGCGCATCGTCGACAACTGCAACTTCTTCGCCCTCGACGACATCGACTCGGTCACCGACGACGACCTGTACGACCGCCTGCTCGGCGAGTTCCCCCACTGGCTTGCCGCAGCCCGCACGGCACGACTTCTCGGCTGATCGCGCCGGCGCCGCCACCTCGCGGGACGGACCGGCGCCGGACCGCCTCACGCTCGCCCTCGACCCGGCCCACCGGACCCTGCGCGTTCGGGCGGACTACCTCGCGCGTCGGGCCGCGATCGGTCGGGTCCGTGGGCCGTTGTTCCTGTAGGAGTCGGCGATGGCCTTGTGGTGGTAGGTCACTTCGGCGACGAGGAAGTCGAGGAACTTTTCCGCGAAGTCGGGATCGAGCTTGGCGCTCTCGGCGAGCGGGCGCAGCCGTTGGATCTGGGTCGTCTCGCGGGCGGGGTCCGCAGGCGGCAGTCGGTGCTCGGCCTTGAGCACACCGACCCGCCTGGTGCACTTGAACCGCTCGGCGAGCAGATGGATCAAGGCGGCGTCGATGTTGTCGATGCTGTCACGCAGTTCGAACAGTTCGGCGGGCTTTTCGGACGCCTTGCCCGATCGATCGTCGGTGGTTCGGTTGGCCAGGAGGGGTGACCCGGACTGCGACTTCGCCTGCGTTCGACGGTTCATCGGTGCCTTCTCGGGAGGTACGGGTGATTGTTGTGGAGGGGTGTTCGGGGACGTGTCGGCCCAGGGCAAAGCCGGGTGTCGGGGCCGCGTAGTGGTCGCTGCCGCGGACGGCGGCGTACGGCTCGACGCGCCGCGCCTCGCTGTGGAACCGCCGGATCCGGATGTAGCCGTCCGGGTCCTCCTCGTCGATACACGCCACCCGTGAACGCGGGCGACGGACGGCCCGGCGGACGGTCGGCGGAAGTCCGTCGCGGCGCCGGAACCAGCGGCCTGGCCGAGCCCGTCGCCCCGGAGCGAGCACTGTGCATGCCGGTGCCGTCGTCACTGTGGCGACTGTCGGCGCGCCGCCCGGGTTTCGGTGGGGCGTCGGCGGAGTTCGGGCTGTGTGAGTGCGGGTGGGATGTGGGCGACGTCGATGGGTCCGACGTCGGTTCCGGGTGGCACGATCTCGTCGATGCGGTCGAGGAGGTCGTCGTCGAGGAGGGTGTCCGCTCCGGCGAGGAGGTCGTCGAGTTGGTCGGGGGTGCGTGGGCCGATGATCGCGGAGGTGACCGCGGGGTGGGCGGTGACGAACGCCAGGGCGAGGTGGGGCAGCGACAGCCCGGCCTGCTCGGCGATCCGGGCCAGGGCTTCGACGGCGTCGAGCTTGCGTTCGTCGGTCATGTGGCCTCGCGCCCAGTGCAGGCGCCCGGCCGAGGCCGTTTCCCCGCTGCCCCTGCGGAGGCGACCGGCGAGCAGGCCCATGGCCAGCGGGCTCCACACCAGGACACCCAGCCCGTGGCGTTCGCAGACGGGCAGGATCTCGCGTTCGATCCCGCGGTTGAGGATCGAGTAGTGCGGTTGTTCGGTGCGGAAGCGGGCCAGCCCGCGCTGTTGGGCCACCCATTGGGCTTCGACGATGTCGGAGGCGGGGAGGTTGGAGTGGCCGATCGCGCGGATCTTGCCCGCCCGTATCAGGTCGGTCAGCGCGCCGAGGGTTTCCTCGATGTCGGTGCCGGGTTCGGGGTGGTGGGCCTGGTAGAGGTCGATGTGGTCGACGCCCAGGCGGCGCAGGGATCCTTCGACCGCGGAGACGATCCATCGGCGGGAGTTGCCGCGCCGGTTGGGGTCGGTTCCCATCGGGCCGTTGAATTTGGTGGCCAGGACGACGTCGTCGCGGCGGCCGCGTAGGGCCTTGCCGACGATTCTCTCGGTTTCGCCGTCGCCGCCGTAGACGTCGGCGGTGTCGATGACGTTGATGCCGGCGTCGAGGGCGCGGTGGACGATGCGGACGCAGTCGTCGGGGTCGGGGTTGCCGTACGGGCCGAACATCATCGTGCCCAGGGTGTAGGCACTGACCTGGATGCCGGTCCGGCCGAGGGGGCGGGTTCGCATGGTTTCTCCTCGGGGTGGGGGTGTGGGGGGGCCGCCGGCCCCCCCCCCCCGGGGGGGAGGGGGGTGGCCGGGGGTGTGGAGGGGGAGGAGGACAAAAAAAGTGGGACCACCCAGGGCGGGGACCACACCAAAACC
>NZ_JBHTVA010000057.1:0-77312 GCF_042793325.1 Embleya sp. NPDC056575 | reverse complement strand
CACGTGCCGGGGGCCGCGGCGTGCCCTGATTCGACCGACCGCGCCCTCATGCCCCCGGCCTGGACACCTTCCCACCAGATGATTATGGTTTTCATTATCGAGACGTCGACGCGGCACCCGCCGATCGACGTGGACCCACCCCTGCCTGGAGACATCCCATGCGTATATCCGTGCGCGCCGGCGCGGCCCTCGCCGCCGGCGTCCTGAGCACCGGCGCCCTCGCCGCGTGCGGTTCCGACGACAAGGACGCCAAGGACGGCAAGCGGGCCGAGGCCGCCCCGGTGGCCAACGCCGGCGCACCCGCCGGCGGCTCGGGGCCCAAGGTCAAGGTCGTGGCGACCACCACCCAGGTCGCGGACTTCGTCCGCAACGTCGGCGGCGACCGGGTCGAGGTGACCCAGTTGATCAAGGCCAACGCGAGCGCACACGAGTACGAGGCCACCCCCGCCGACCTGAACGCCATCCGCGGCGCCAAGCTCGTCGTCGAGAACGGCGTGGACATGGAGAAGGCGTGGCTGCCCAAGGCGGTGCAGGCCGCCGGCTTCACCGGAAAGGTGGTCGACTCCTCCACCGGCGTACGACTGCGCAAGGGCGAACCAGGCACCGACGGCGAGGAGTTCGACCCGCACATCTGGCACGACCCGAGCAACGCCAAGGTGATGGTGGCCAACATCGGCCGCGCCCTGAGCACCGCCGACGCGGCGAACGCCAAGGTGTACGAGAACAATCTCGCGGCCTACACCGCCAAGCTCGACGCGCTCGACGCGGACACCCGGGCCAGGATCGACGCCATCCCCGCGCCCGATCGTAAGCTGGTCACCAACCACGACGCGTTGGGCTACTACGTCGACCGCTACCGACTGGAGTTCGTCGGCTCGATCATCCCCGGCTTCGACGACCAGGCCGAACTCTCCGGCAGCCGGATCGACGAGATCGTCGGCAAGATCAAGGCCACCGGCGCGAAGGCCGTGTTCGCCGAGAGCGCGCTGCCGCCCAAGACCGCCGCGACCATCGCGCGAGAGGCCGGCGTCAAGATCGTCGACGGCGACGACTCGCTCTACGCCGACTCGCTCGGCGTCCCCGGCTCGGCCGGCGAGAGCTACCTCGGCGCGGAGAAGCACAACACCGACACCATCGTCGCCGCGCTGCGAGGGTGACGATGACCGACCGCGGCCCCGCCACCACCACCCTCACCACCATCGCCGTCGCCGTCGCCGTCGCAGCACCGTGGGCCCGGCCATGACCGACCCCGCTCCCGACCCGATCCGCTTCACCGACGCCACCATGGCCTACCACCGCGCCCCCGTCCTGGAAGGCGTCGACGGCCGGGTCCGGGCCGGGGAGGCGGTGGCCCTGATCGGCCCCAACGGCGGTGGCAAGACCACCCTGATCAAGGCCGTGCTCGGCCTGGTCCCGGTGATCGCGGGCACGGTGACCGTGGCCGGCCGCCACCCGGCCGACGCGCGCGCCCGAGTCGGCTACGTACCGCAGGCCGCGAGTCTGGACCCCGAATTCCCGGTCACCGCCCGCCAGGTGGTCATGATGGGCCGGCTGCGGCTGATCGGCAGATGGCGCCGACCCGGCCGGCGGGATCGGGCGGCCGTCGACGACGCGCTGGCCCGGGTCGGCCTCGCCGACCGCGCCGGCGCCCGCTTCGGCACGCTGTCCGGCGGGCAGCGCCAGCGGGTGCTGCTGGCCCGCGCGTTGTCCCCGGACCCGCCGATCCTGCTCCTGGACGAACCCTTCAACGGCGTCGACGCGGTCAGCCAGGACGCGCTGATCACCGCCCTGACCCGGGCCAAGAGCACCGGCACGGCCATACTGGTGAGCACCCACGACCTCGGCCCGATCCAGTGCCTGTGCGAACAGACCTGCCTGGTCAACCGCCGGCAGATCGCCTTCGACCGGACCGAACTGGCGCTCACCCCCGACCTGTTGCGCGTCTGCTACGGCGGACAGGTGGTCGACCTCGACGCCGGCCGACTCGTCGTCACCCGAGGCTGACCGGCCGTGGACACCGCACTGCTCCTGGAACCCTTCCGCGTGCCCTACCTGACCCGGGCCCTGATCGAACTGACCATCCTGGGCGTACTCTGCGGCACCGTCGGCACGTTCGTCGCGCTGCGCCGCCTCGAATTCGTCGCCGACGCGCTCACCCACACCGTCTTCCCCGGCGTGGTGATCGGCTTCGCCCTCCGGGGCACGACCGGCATCCTCGCCGGCGCGCTGATCGCGGCCGGTATCACCGCCTGCGCCCTGACCCTGCTCACCCGCCACCGCCGCACCGGCGACGACACCGCGCTCGCCATCGTGCTGACCGCGATGTTCTCCGTCGGCGTCCTGGTCATCTCCCGCAGCCACTCCTACGCCGCCGACCTGGAGACCTTCCTGTTCGGCCAGGTCCTGTACACCTCACGCGCGCAGATCACCGAATCCGCCGTGGTGGCCCTGCTCTGCCTGGCCGCGCTCGCCCTCCTGGGCCGCGAACTCGTGCTGCGCGCCTTCGACCCCGACGCGGCCCGAGCCGCCGGCCACCGGGTCGGCGCGCTGGACCTGGCGTTGAACCTGATCGTCGCGCTGACCGTGGTCGCCGCGGTCCGCACCGTCGGCACCGCGCTGATCCTGGCCCTGCTCGTGCTCCCGGCGGCCATCGGCCGCACCCTGGGCCGCCGCCCGGCGCACCTCGCGCTGATCGGCTCGGCCGCCGCCGTGCTGTGCGGCTACCTCGGCCTGACCATCAGCTACACCGCCTCCGTCGACCACGACCTCGCCCTGCCCGCCGCCCCCACCGTCGTGCTCACCCTCGTCGCCGGGTACCTGCTCGCCCTCGGCGCGTGCGGCGCGGCCCGACTGCGCCCCGCCCGCTTTCGGAGGCCCCGATGACCTGGTTCGACACCTACACCCACCGTGCCTACGCCGAGGCGGTCATGGTCGGCCTCCTCGCCGGCGTCGTCGGTGTCCAGGTCGTGCTGCGCAAACTCGCGTTCCACGCCATGGCGACGACCCACGCCACGTTCCCCGGCGTGGTCCTCGCCTCGATCCTCGGCATCGACATCCATCTCGGCGGCACCGCGTTCGGCGTACTGCTCTCCGTCGCGGTTCTCGCGCTGACCCGGCGCCCGGGCCGGACCGCGTCGGGTGCGATCGGCGTGGTCCTCGCGGCGGGCCTCGCCCTGGGAGCCGTCCTGGTCGCGGCGGGACCCGCGAGCGATCGCAAACTGTCCGCCTTCCTGGTCGGTTCCATCGTCACCATCGACACCCACGACCTGGCCGTCACGGCCGCCATCGGGACGGTGATCCTGGCGCTGCTCGCGGTGTTCGGCCGCGAACTCGGCTTCGCCGCCTTCGACCACGACGGGATGCGGGCCGCCGGACACCCCGCCCTCGCCCTCGACCTGCTGCTCCTGCTGATCGTGCAGGCGGTCGTGGTGGTGCTCACCCCGGCGGTGGGCGTCATGCTCACCCTGGCCCTGCTCGTGGCACCGGCGGCGACCGCCCGGCTGTGGACCGACTCGCTGCGCCGCACCGGAGTACTGGCCGCTCTGCTCGGCGTCGGCAGCGCGGTCACCGGCCTGGAACTCTCCCGGCACTACGACGTGGCCGCGGGCGCGACCATCGCCCTCGTGGCGGCGGCCGGCTTCGTCGTCTCGCTGCTCGTATCCCCGCGATACGGCGCACTCGGCCGGCTTCTCGACCGCCGCCCGGAAACGGCGACGGCGCCGGCCTGATCCGCCCCGGGAGACGCTGTGGTGCAGGTCACCCGATTTCCCCGGTGGTACGCGTCGACCGAAACTTGGTCCGCGGGCGTATATCCGCCGAGTCCGAAACAGAGCCGGGGGAGTCGTTGACCGTCGAGGAGTTCGAAGAGTTCTACGCGGCCGCCGTCGGCCGACTCACCGGTCAGCTCTACCTGATGCTCGGCGATCGGCACGAGGCCCAGGACGTGGTCCAAGAGGCGTTCGTCAAGGCGTGGAGCAGACGCGGACAACTCGACCGGCACGGCAATCCGGAGGCGTGGATCCGGGTGGTCGCCTGGCGGTTGGCGGTGAGCCGGTGGCGCGGTAGACGGCGCACCGACGACGCGTGGCGGCGGCACGGCGCACCCCTCCAGGCCTCCGGTCCCGAACCCGGCATGGTCGTACTGGTCTCGGCGCTGCGGCAGTTGACCCCGAAGCAGCGCCGGGTGATGACCCTGCACTACGTCTGCGACCTGACGGTGGAGCAGGTCGCCGCCGAGACCGGCATGGCGAGCAGCACCGTCAAGACCCACCTGGTGCGCGGACGTGTGGCCTTGGCCCACCTCCTGCCCGACCCGTACGCAGAGGAGTCCCCCGGTGCCGGAGCCTCATGAGTCGTCGAACCCGCCCGTCCCGCCCCTTCCGCGGCCGGATCCGTTGCGCACGGCGCTGCTGGAGGTCGCCGTCGACGGGAGCCGGCAGGCCACCCCCGCGCCCTTCGCCACGATCCGGCGCCGCGGCGACCGTATGCGCCGCCGCCGCACGGCTCTGCTGGGCGCCGCCGCGTGCCTGGTCCTCGGCGGCACCGCGACACTCGCGGCGGCGCTGATCCACGACGACCCGACCCCGTCGCCCCCGGCGGTGTCGCCCGTCCCCGTGCCCTCGGAGTCGCCGGTCCCCACCCCCAAGGGCACCGACGCGACGCCGACGTTGTACACCGACCCGTCGAACGAATCCGCCACCGACCCGACCGGCTGACCCCCGGCCGCACAGCTCGACCCGCGCCAACGCCCGGGCGCGCTCCGGGCGTCGACAGCGAACGGGCGCGTCGGGGTGGGGGGTTGTGCTGAACTGTGGGCATGGAATTCTCCCGACTGCTCGACTGTCTCGCGGCCGACTTCGCCCGTCTCCGGGCCGTGTCGGCGATGGACCCCACGGCTGGTGTGCCGACCTGCCCCGGCTGGACCGTGGCCGACCTGACCCGCCATGTCGGCGAGGTGTACCTGCACAAGACGCAGGCCATCCGCGAAGGCGCCGAACCCGACCCGTGGCCGCCGCAGGAGTTGGCGAAGGAGGACCCGATCGCGCTGCTCGACCGCGCGTACGCCGACCTGCGACACGAGTTCGCCACCCACGGCCCGAAGGATCCGGCCGGATCCTGGTACACCCCGGACCCGACCGTCGGCTTCTGGATCCGGCGGATGGCGCAGGAGACGGTGATCCACCGGATCGACGCCGAACTCGCCGTCGGGGAGCCGGTCGCCGAGATCCCCACCGACCTCGCGGTGGACGGTGTCGACGAGTTGCTGAAGGTGTTCGTGGCGTACGGCGTCGCCGAGTGGGGCGACTACTTCACCGGCGTCCTGGCCCAATCGCCGGGCCGCACCTACCTCGTGCGCGCCGACGAGACGGCCTGGCGGGTATCCACCGGGCCGGGCCTGTTCCGGGTCGAGGACGGCGCCGGCACCGGCCCGGCGGACGTGAGCGTGAGCGGGCCGTCGGCGGCGGTGCTGCGCCGGCTCTGGAACCGGGAGGAGGCCGACGCGACGAGCCCGGTGACGGTCGTGGGCGCCCCGGAGGCGGTCGAGGAACTGCACCGCTGCATCGTCATCGCCACCCAGTAGCGCCGATCGTGCCCCGCGTCGGCCCCGGACCGCCCGCGGCGGCTCCGGAGCGAGGGGCGACCGCCTCGGCGGCGGCGAGCAGCGTATGCAACGCCCGGGACGGCACGGCCGGTTCGTCGAAGAGACGGTCCTCGGAGGTGGCCGGGGCGGGTCGCGTGGTACGCCGGCGCTCGCGGGGACCACAAACCCGAGTGGCCGACGAGGAGTGCGGCGGAGACGATGAAAGGAGCGTGTGCGGGCATCGCCGCGCGGTTTCGACCGCCGCCGTCGGCGGCGGGGTTTCCGGAGAGGTACACACCATGACCATGGCCAGGGACATCATGCACGAGGGCGCGCAGTGGATTTCGCGGACGGACACGTTGGACCGGGCGGCCCAGTTGATGCTTCGGCTCGACGTGGGCTCGTTGCCGGTCGCCGATGCGAACGAACGACTGTGCGGCATCGTCACCGACCGCGACATCGTCACCAAGTGTGTCGCCCTCGGCCACGATCCGGCCCAGGTGACGGCGGGCGACCTGTGCGAGGGCACACCGCGCTGGATCGACGCCGAGGCGGACATCGGCGAGGTGCTGCAGGAGATGCGAGAGCACCGGATTCGGCGACTGCCGGTGATCGATCACAAGCGCCTGGTCGGCATGATCAGCGAAGCGGATCTGGCCCGTCACCTGTCGGACGAGCAGGTAGCCGCCTTCGCGGAAAGCGTGTACGCGGCGTCGCGCTAGTCGCTCGCCGAACCGCGTCGACGGCCGTTCCCCGCAGCCCGTTTCGGATCTCCCAGGGCACGGGGGACGGCTGTCGCACGTGGGCCGGGCGCCGACTCGGTCAGAGGACGGGCACCACGCCCACCGGACACCGCGCGTGGTGCAGGACGGCGTGCGTGGTCGGGCCGAGCCGCATCGGCAGAGGGCCGCGCCTGCGGTGCGCGGCGACCACCACGAGAGCGCTGTCGATCGAGGCGTCGACCAGGTCGCGGCCCGCCGTTCCGTTCATCACCACGGTGTCCACGGGCAGTTCGGGATCCGTGGTACGGATCCTGGCGAGCACCTGGTCCACCATCCTGGTGCGCTCCGTCCGGACCGCCTCCACATCGATCATGTTCGGCAACACCAGGCTCGGCGCCAGGCCGGTGACCGGGAGCACCCACGAGTGCACGGCGCGCAGTCCGCCGCCGAGGCGTCGCGCGTGGTCGGCCGCGAAGTCCGCGGCGGGGCCGTCCTCGGGGCCGCCGACGCCGACCACGACGCCGCGCGCGTCCGCGGCCGCCGGGGTGTGTACGACGACCACCGGACAACTGCTGTGCGCGCACACCCGCAACGACACCGAGCCCAGGAGCAGCCCGGTGAAGCCGCCGTGCCCACGACTGCCGACCACGATGGTGTCGCAGCGGGCACTCGCGGCGAGCAACGACTCGGCGCTGTCGCCCTCGCGGACCGAGGTCTCCACGGCCAGTGCGGGAAAGTCCGCGCGGATCCGCGCGGCGGCGGTGTCGATCAGCGCGTGAGCGTGCTCACGGACCTCGGCGCGATGCTGATGGCCGAGCCCGCCGACGGGCACCGCGGTGACGATGTACAGCGGCACCCGGCGCGCGGCGGCGTCCCGCGCCGCCCAGTTCGACGCGTGCGCGGCCGCGGCCGAACCGTCGTGACCGACCAGGACCCCGAGACCGACTTCGCTGTGTGGGGACGACATGGCACTCACCTCTAGAGGGCATCCACCCCGTTCATACCCCGCTCCGGGGGTACCGAGTTCCACCCGGTCGATGCCCGCTCCGACGGGTGCCGAGTTCGGCGAGATCGACCCGGGACCTCACATTCGGCCGCGCCCACGCGTCTACCCGATACGGAGTCGATACCGAGTCGACACGGGCCGCACGCGGCAGCCCTATATCGCAGAGGAGACCGGCATCATGGACACCCGCCACGCGCTCGTGGACACCTCCCTGGGCGCACTGACCGTGGTGGCCGCGGACGACGCGGTCGTCGGCCTCTACTTTCCGGGGCACTGGTACCTGCCGCCCCAGGAGAGCCTGGGCCGCCGGGTCGACCACCACGACGACCCGCTCCTGGCCCGGACCGCGGCCCAACTGGTCGAGTATCTGGCCGGCGAGCGAACCTCGTTCGACGTGCCGACGGCCACCCACGGCGATCCGTTCCAGGAGCAGGTGTGGGCCATGTTGCGGGAGATCCCGTTCGGCGAGACCACGACCTACGGGGCACTCGCCGAGCGGCTGGGCAACAAGGCGTTGGCCCAGTCGGTCGGCCAGGCCGTCGGGCACAATCCGATCTCCATCATCGTCGCCTGTCACCGGGTGGTCGGCAGCGACGGCAAGCTCACGGGCTTCGCGGGCGGCCTCGCCCGCAAACGTACGCTGCTGGACCTGGAGGAGTCCGACGCGTCGAAGGCGGCCCGGCTGTTCTGAGTGCCCGTCGGGCACGGGAGCGACGCCGCACGGGATCGGGGAGATGAAGCAACCTTTCGAACGGGTCGTCGACGAACACGGGGACACCGTCCTGCGGGTCTGCCGGGCCGTCGTGGGCGTGCACGACGCCGAGGACGCCTGGTCGGAGACCTTCCTCGCCGCCCTGCGTGCCTACCCCGACCTGCCCGAGGACGCCAACGTGCAGGCCTGGCTGGTGACCATCGCGCACCGCAAGGCCATCGACATCACCCGCGCCCGGCGGCGGCACGCGGTGGTCACCGACGACCTGCCCGAGCGGCCGTCGACCATCGGCGTGCCCGGCTCGGCCGACCACGAGTTGTGGGACGCGGTCAAGGCACTGCCGCCCAAGCAGCGCCGGGCGGTGGCCTACCACCACTTCGCGGGCCTGCCCTACGCGGCCATCGCCGAGATCGTCGGCGGCACCCCGGCGGCGATCCGCCGCGCCGCGTCCGACGGGATCGGGGCGCTCCGGGCCGCGCTGTCCGCACCCACCCCGAAGGAGTAGCACCGTGATCGACACCCGCACCGGCGGCCCGGACGCCTCCGCCCTCCGCGCCCGCGCCGTTTCGGGCCCGGACACCCTCGATCGGCTGCACGAGCGGCTGGTGGCCGCCGCGAGTCGGGACGGGCTCGTGGACGTGGCCTACACCAGCGTGGACACCCCCGTCGGATCGCTCCTGCTGGCCGCCACCGGGACCGGCCTGGTCCGGGTCGCCTTCGAGAGCGAGGATCACGACCTGGTCCTGGACACGCTGGCCGGTCGGCTCGGTCCCCGCGTGTTGCGCGCGCCGGCCCGCCTGGACCGCGCGGCCCGCGAACTCGACGAGTACTTCGCCGGCACCCGGACGCGCTTCGACCTGCCGCTCGACCTCGCGCTGTCCCGGGGCTTCCGGCGACTGGTGCAGCGCGGGCTCGCCGAGATCGAGTACGGGGACACCTGGAGCTACGCGCGGGTGGCGCGCCTGGTCGGCAACCCCGGCGCGGTCCGCGCGGTCGGCACGGCGTGTGCGACCAACCCGCTGCCGATCGTGCTGCCCTGCCACCGGGTGTTGCGGGCCGACGGCACCCTCGGCGGCTACGCCGGCGGCCCGGCCCGGAAGTCCGCCCTGCTGGCCCTGGAGGCCGGCGGCCGGACCGGGGCTCGGTCCGGCGACACCGGCTAGCCGGCGATCCCGAACGCCACGATCGGGGTCCGGAGGGAGGTTTCGGGCGAGCCGGTTACGACATGTCGACATACAGTGACTTTCATGGACGATTTCTTCGGCGTGTCGGGCGATGAGGCGCCCGGGGACGCGGTGCGCGAGTTGGCCGAACAGACCACCCGCCCGGACTGGGTCGAGCCGGATCCCGCGACGGAGCTGGTGCCGCGCCTGCGGGTGGCCTGTGACCTGCCCGGTTCGCCCTGGCGGTTGCGCGGGACCACGCTCCTGCCGGGCGGCATCCTCGCCGTCGACGTCGAGCACGCCCGCCCCCGCAGCCCCCGCCTCCTCGCCGATGCCATCGAGCTGCTGGCCGGCGTCGCCGGTCCGGCGTTCTTCGTGCACCACACCGACGCCGCGACCTTCGACTGCGTCACCGGCACCCTGCGCAGCGACACTCCCGGCCCCGGTCGAGGCCACCTGCTCCGGCTGCGCCTGGTCGCGCCCGGGCCCGACGGCAGGCCCACCCTTCGGGCCCACGCGGAAGCCCTGATCCCCGCACCCTGATCCCCGCACCCTGAGCCGCCGCCGAAACCGCGCGGAAGCGGGCGGGGCACCCGGCGGACCCGGGACACCGGTACTCCGGGCGCGGCGTCCGGCATTGCCGAACTGCCGCCCCGGGCCCGGATATCCGGTGGTTCGACGGCGGCTGGGCTGGTTGGATCCGGGGATGAACAGTCACTTCCCCGAGGGCTACGAGGTGTCCACCGATCCGACGCGGCTCGACGTGGCGACGATCCACCGATGGTTGTCCGAGGACGCCTACTGGGCGCTCGGTCGGCCGCGCGAGAAGCTGGAGCGGGCGATCGCCGGCTCGCTCAACTTCGGTGTGTACGACGTCGTTTCCGGCGCCCAGGTCGGCTACGCCCGCGTGATCACCGACCGCGCCACCTTCGGCTGGCTCTGCGACGTCTACATCGATCCGACGGTGCGCGGCAAGGGCCTGGGCACGGCACTCACGATCGCCGTCCGGGACGAGTTGGCGCCGGACGGGCTGCGCCGGATCATGCTCGCCACCGCCGACGCGCACGGGGTGTACGCCAAGGCGGGTTTCCGGCGGCCGGCTTCGACGGACACGTGGATGGTGCTGGGCGAGCAGTGACCGCCTCGCCGGCCCGCCCGGACCGCGGCGGGCCGCCCCGGTCCGGGCGGGACACGGCCGGGCCGGCGGGGGGCCGCAGGCTCATTCGCTCGGGACACCGCCGGACGCACGGTGGGTGCATGACTTACCAAGGCGACACGATCACGCGGGAACCGGACGACCCGCTCCCGCTCTCGGCACCCGTAGCATCCCTCGGAAGGACCAGGATCATGTGCCGGCACATTCCCACCTGCCCCACCGCATCGGCCCCCGACCACCTCGCGGCCCACGTCGTCACCAGCCACCCCGAGCAGGGCTGGAGCCTGCTGTGCAACGGGGTGGTGATCTTCGAGGACACCGGCGCGCTGCTGCCCGACGGTGCCGCCGAGGCACCGCACCGGCCGGCCCCGGAAGGATCGCCCGTCGACGGGCCCGCCCGGGTCCCGGCGCAGCGCCGACTGGAGACCGCCGGGTAGGCGGGCCGACCGTACCGATACCGACAGAGGACCGCACGCCCCGCGCGTGCGGTCCTCTTCGTGTGCGTCCGGGAGGCGATGCGGGGGCCCCGAGGGTGCGACCGTCTCCCGCGGTCCCGAGGTGCTCCGGGACTCGGGACGGGACTTCGGCCTCAGGTGATCGGGACCCGGGCGCACCGAGGGTTGTGGACACATCGCTCCACGGTTTCGAACGACAGAGAGAGGCACCCCGTGAGTACTCTGTGCCGGCCCGCCGTGGCCGTCCCCGAGAACATCGTCACGCTGGACGAGTCGATCGACATCGCCCGCCGGCTGCATGCCGACAATCCGCGGCTGCCGCTGGCGCTGCGACTGATCGGCAACACCGGCGTGCGCAGGCGACACCTCGTGCAACCGCTCGAACAGACCCTGCGGCACCCGGGTTTCGAGGCGCGCAACCTCGTCTACGAGCGGGAGGCCAAGCGCCGGGTGCCGCCCGTGGTCTATCAGGCGCTGGCCAACGCGGAGTTGGGCGTGCGGGACATCGACCTGCTGATCTACGTCTCGTGCACCGGCTTCACGATGCCCTCGATGACCGCCTGGCTGGTCGAGGCGATGGGCATGCGCTCGGACACGCGCCAGTTGCCGATCGCCCAGCTCGGATGTGCCGCCGGTGGCGCGGCGATCAACCGGGCGCACGACTTCTCCACCGCCTACCCCGACGCCAACGTGCTGATCGTGGCCTGCGAGTTCTGCTCGCTGTGCTACCAGCCCGACGACGACGACATCGGTTCGCTGCTGTCCGACGGGTTGTTCGGCGACGCGGTGGCGGCGGCCGTGGTGCGCGGTTCGGGCGGTACGGGGGTTCGCCTGGAACGCAACGCCTCCTACCTGATCCCGCACACCCAGGACTGGATCTCGTACGCCGTCAAGGAGACCGGCTTCCACTTCCGGTTGGACAAGCGGGTGCCGGGCACGATGGAGCCGCTGGCGCCGGTGATCGCCGATCTGGTGGGCCGACACACGTGGGACGCCTCGGCGTTGGACTTCTACATCGTGCACGCCGGCGGCCCGCGCATCCTGGACGACCTGAGCCGATTCCTCGGCGTCGACAAACACGCGTTCCGGCACAGCCGGGCCACGCTCACCGAGTACGGGAACATCGCCAGCGCCGTGGTGTTCGACGCGCTCGACCGGCTGTTCGCCGAGGGAGAGCCGAGTGTCGGCGGGCGCGGCATCGTGGCCGGTTTCGGTCCGGGGATCACCGCCGAGATGGCGCTCGGTACCTGGACCCGCGGCGCGCCGCCCGTCGATCACCGCCGGCGCGGGCGTACCCGGGGCCGGGTCACCGGGCAGCGGTCCGCGCCCGTGCACCCGGCGGCCTCGCCCGTGCGGCCGGGATGAGGCCGCCGAGCCGACCGTCCGCCGAACCCAGCACCGGGAGATCCCGATGAACGCGAAAACCTCCGACCCCGCCGGCTCCGCCGGGGCGCCGGTCACGGACTGGCTGGCCTGTCCGCGCTGTCGGGCGCTCGTGTACCGCAAACGCTTCGAGCGGGCCGACGGGGTGTGTCCGAGTTGTGGGGCGCACGCGCCGCTGAGTGCGGCGCGGCGCCTGGACGCGCTGCTCGATCCGGGCAGCGCCCGGCCGTTGACCGCCGCCGAGACGGTGCACGATCCGCTGTCGTTCGCCGATCTGAAACCGTATCCGGACCGGTTGTCCGCCGCCCGCGCGGCCACGGGGCACGCGGACGCGGTGCGGGTCGCGGCCGGCACGGTGTTCGGGTATCCGGTGGTGGTGGCCGCGATGGACTTCGCCTTCATGGGCGGCAGTCTGGGCGTCGCCGCCGGGGAGGCGGTGGCGATGGCCGCCGAGGCCGCGCTGGCCCGGCGGGCGCCGCTGGTCATGGTCACCTCGTCGGGCGGGGCGCGGATGCAGGAGGGCGCGCTGGCGCTGATGCAGATGGCCAAGACCGCGGCGGCGATGGCGGCGCTCGACGAGGCCGGCATCCTCACCGTCACGGTGATCGCCGATCCGACCTACGGCGGGGTGGCCGCCTCCTTCGCCACCCTCGCCGACGTGGTGGTGTGCGAGCCGGGGGCGCGGATGGGGTTCGCCGGTCCGCGCGTGATCGAACAGACCATCGGGCAGCGGCTTCCGGACGGCTTCCAGACGGCCGAGTTCCTGCTGCGGCACGGCCTGGTGGACGCGGTGCACGCGCGCGGCGAACTGCGCCGTACGCTCGCGGTCCTGCTGGCCTCGGCGCGCGGGCGCCTCGACCGCACCGGCCCGCCGCGCACCGGTCGCGACGATCGCGACGGTCGGGCCGATCGAGTCGCGGAACTGCCGCGTCCCGCACCGGCGACGGTGGTGCGCGATCCCGCGCGGCTCGCCGTGCGGTCCGCGCCGGAGGTGGTCGCGGCGGCCCGGGACCTGCGGCGGCCGACCACGCGCGACCACCTCGCGTACTGGATGGACACCTTCGTCGAACTGCGCGGCGATCGGGCGGGCGCGGACTGCCCGGCGATCGTCGGCGGCCTCGGCATGATGGAGGGCCGGCCCGTGGTGGTGCTCGGCCACCAGAAGGGGCACACCACCGCCGAACTGGTGCGGGCCAATTTCGCGATGGCCTCGCCCGCCGGCTACCGCAAGGCGATCCGGCTGGCCCGGCTCGCCGAGAAGATCGGCGTACCGCTCGTGACGCTGATCGACACCCCCGGCGCGCATCCGGGGATCGAGGCGGAGCAGCAGGGCCAGGCCGGGGCGATCGCGGACTGCCTGCGGGTGTTCACCGGGCTGCGGGTGCCCGTGGTGGCGGTGGTCACCGGGGAGGGCGGCAGCGGCGGGGCGCTGGCGCTCGGCGTCGCGGATCGGGTGCTGATCGGCGCGAACGCGCTCTACTCGGTGATCAGCCCCGAGGGTTGCGCGGCGATCCTGTGGAAGACCCGGGAGGAGAGCCCGACGGCGGCCCGCGCGTTGGGTCTCGACGCCCGGTCGTTGCTCGAACTGGGCGTGGTGGACGGAGTGGTGCCCGAGCCCGAGGGCGGCGCGCAGGCCGATCCGGCCGCGGCGAGCCTGATCCTGCGGGACGCGGTGCTGGGCACGCTGGACGAACTCGCCGTGCTCGATCCGGCCGAACGGGTGCGCCGACGGCGGCGGCGACTGCGCGGCTTCGGACTGCCCGGGCCGACCGCGACCGATACGGACCGGGCGCGCTTCGAGGACACCGACGAGGAGGAATCGGCATGACCGGCGCCGACCACCAGGGCCCGGCGGCCACCCTGGCCGCCCTGCACGCCGCGCTCGACCGGGTGTTGCACGATGCCCCGCGACCTCCCACGCACATCGTGGTGCGGTCAGGAGGGGAGAGCATCGAGCTGACCTGGTCGGCCGCGGTCGCCCCGCCGCCCGCACCCGAGGCGGCCCCACCCACGCCGGTCGAGGCGCGGCGAGAGCCGGCGGCGAGCGACGGACACCTCGTCCGCGCCCCGCTGGTCGGCACCTTCTACACAGCGCCCGAACCCGGCGCGTCGCCGTTCGTCGCGGTCGGCGACCTCGTCGAGGCCGGCCAACAGGTGGCCATCATCGAGGCGATGAAGCTGATGAACCCGATCGAGGCGGACCGCGCCGGTCGGGTCACCGCCGTACTGGTCAAGAACGGCGAGGGGGTCGGCTACGACGAGCCGCTCTTCGAACTCGACTGCGACGGGCAGGGGTGAACCACCGTGTTCGACACCGTACTGATCGCCAACCGCGGCGAGATCGCGCTGCGTGTGGTGCGCACCTGCCGTGACATGGGCATCACCAGCGTGGTGGTGCACTCGGGGGTGGACGCGGACTCGGCCGCGGTGCGGGCCGCCGACCGGCGGATCAACATCGGCCCGGCGGATCCGCGCCGGAGCTATCTCTACGCTCCGGCGGTGATCGAGGCGGCCCGGCTGACCGGGGCGCAGGCCGTGCATCCCGGATACGGATTCCTGTCCGAGGACCCGGACTTCGCCACGATCTGCGCGGAGAACGGGCTGGTCTTCGTCGGCCCGGCGGCCGAGGTGATGGCCCGCCTCGGCGACAAGTCCACCGCCCGGCGGATGATGGCCGACGCCGGGCTGCCGGTGGTGCCGGGCTCGCGCGAGCCGGTGGGCACCGCCGACGAGGCGGCCGAGGTGGCGCGGCGGATCGGCTACCCGCTGATCGTCAAGGCGGTCGCGGGCGGGGGAGGCCGGGGGATGGCGGTGGTGCGCGACGCCGGCGCGCTGCTGCCCACGTTTCGGGCCACGCGCGCGTCGGCCCAGGCGGCGTTCGGCGACAACCGCGTATATATGGAGCAATACCTGTACGGCGCCCGGCACATCGAGATCCAGGTCCTGGCCGACGGGCACGGCAACGTGGTGCATCTCGGCGAGCGCGACTGTTCGGTGCAGCGTCGACATCAAAAGCTGATCGAGGAGTCGCCGGCCCCGGAGTTGCCCGCCGGCCTGGCCGATCGACTGGCCGGCTACGCGGTGGCCGGCTGCCGGGCCGCGGGGTATCGCGGCGCCGGCACCTTCGAGTTCCTGGTGCGTGGCGCGGAGGCGGCGTTCATCGAGGTGAACTCGCGGATCCAGGTGGAACATCCGGTGACCGAGATGGTCACCGGGATCGACATCGTGCGCGAGCAGCTGCGCATCGCCGCCGGGGAACCGCTGGGCTTCGACCAGGATCGGGTGGAGCGGCGCGGGGCCTCGGTGGAGTGTCGGATCAACGCCGAGGACCCGGCGCGCGACTTCGCGCCCTGCCCCGGCACGCTGACCGGATTCCGGGCGCCGGGCGGGCCGTTCGTCCGGGTCGACACGCACGCGTACCCGGGGGCGCAGGCCCGCCCGGAGTACGACTCGCTGCTGGCCAAGGTGGTCACGTGGGGGCAGGACCGGGATCAGGCGCTGGCCCGGATGCGCCGGGCGCTGGGCGAGCTGCGGGTGGAGGGACCGGGCGTGCACACCACGGCCGGGCTGCTCGCCGACGTGCTCGACGACCCGGACTTCCGGGCGGGCCGCCACGACACGACCCTGCTCGATCGACGGTCGGCGTCCTGACGACGGGGCATCCGGCGCGTCGACGGGGTTTCGGTGCGCCGGATGTCCACACGATCTCGCCCCCATCGCCGGACGCGATGGGGGCGAGTTTCTCGTTGTTCGACTGTTTCCCGATGTCGGGATCCCGATGTCCCCGACCGGGTCGATCGGGATCCGCGACGATGGGCGCTCCGCTGGTGTGCCGGGCCTACGGTGGGTAGCGGTGGCCCGGATCGGAAGTGTGCGGACTGCCCGGTGCCGACGGCCGGTGCGGCTTGCCCGGTTTCCCCGGCTTCCCCGGCTTCCCCGGCTTCGACGGGTGTTCACCACCCGGCTCGTCCGGTTCGCTCGGGTCGGGCAGCACGAAGCACTTCGGGTTCGGCGGAGTGCACGAGGCGGCCTTGTCGATCCCATTCGGCTCGGGTGGCTGTTCGCCCTTCGGGTGGGGGTGGTGCGACATGTCGTCCTCCGTAGTAGTCGGGTGAGGATGCGGTGCTCCTGTTCTGCGACCGCTCCTCCACTCTCACGCAGCGCCGTCCCGGGCGCATGTGATCACGGTCCCGGCCCGGTCCGGGGCATGTCCCGGGCGTGTGGGCCGGGGCGCGGGATCACCGCACGCACGGTGGTGCCTTGTGCGTCCCGGGTCGCGGTGAAGGTGCCGCCCAGTTCCTCGGCCCGATCGGCCATCGAGCGCAACCCCACCCCGCCGCCGGCGGCATCGGGGCCGGCCGGGTCGGGGGTGAGGCCCACACCGTCGTCGGTGATCTCGACGGTGACCCGGGTCTCGCTGATCCGGACCGCGAGCGCGGCGCGCCGGGCGCGGGCGTGCCGCACCACGTTGTTCAGTGCCTCGCCGCAGATCCGGTACACCGCGACCTCGACGGCGGGGGCCAGTTCCGGCGGCGGGTCGGGTTCGAAGGTGATCTCGATCCGGGGGTGCCCGTCGCGGCCGGTGTCCAGGCGGTGTGCGGCCTCGCGGAGCGCGCCGGCCAGGCCCAGGCGCAACAGCGCGGCGGGGGCGAGTCCGTCGGTGATCCGGCGCAGTTCGGTGATCGCCTCGCCGATCCCCTGCGAGGCGATCACGAGGGTGCCGGCGGCGGGGGTGTCGGGGGGTACACAGGCTCGGGCGGTGTCGACCTGGAGGCGGGTGCCGGACAGTGCGGGGCCGAGGCCGTCGTGCAGGTCGTGCCGCAACCGGCGGCGGGCCTCCTCGCGGGCGAGCACGATGCGCTCCCGGCTCTCCTGCAACTCCTCGTACAGGCGCAGCGACGCGACGGCGGGGGCGGCCTGGTCGGCGAGGAAACGCAGCAGGTCTTTGTCCTGCCGGTCGAGCGTGGTCTGGCCGACGCGGGGCGGTACGGACAACCGGCCGATGACGGTCCCCTCGTAGGCGAGCGGGAATTCGGTGCGGTCCTCGGGGAGAGTGCCCATCCGGGCGAGTTCGCGTTCGCCGCGCCGGGTGTCGACGACGACGCTCGCACCGGGCAGGCCGAGGGTGTGTACGACGGTGCGGCACAGCAACTCGGGGGCCGCGCCGGGAGCGACCGCGCGACTGAGCTGTTCGGCCAGGTCGCGGACCACCTGGTAGGGCTTGGCGCGTTCGCCGTAGTAGAAGCGATCGACCAGGCGCGCGCCCCAGCCGACGGTCGGGCGCAGCAGCGCACCGATGACGAGCGCGCCGCCGGCCACCACGATGGCGCCGGAGCTGTCGGCGCCGGGCAGGCGGTCGGACAGTTGCACGGCGATCGCCAGGTATCCGCCCATGAGCACCGCGGCCAGCGCGAACGCGGCCAACGCCCGGGAGACGGAGCGGTCCAGATGTCGGCGTCGGTCCCGGGCGAAGGCGTACGCGAAGGAGAGCTGCCACACGACGATGCCCCCGTAGATCAGGAAGTTGTAGACCGAGTCCGAGAGTTCGAGGTGGTAGCCGAGGAATTCCACGGCGAGCCAGAACACGTAGGGCAGCAGCGGTAGGAAGCGCACCGCGTGCGGGCCGGGGGAGCGCACCCAGCGCACCGTCATCATGGTCAGGCTCACGGCGATGACCAGGGGCGGGATCAGATCCTGGTGCGGGGTGACCCACTCGTTCAGCCACCGTTCCGCGTCGGCCCACACGCCCTGGTCCAGGAAGCCGGGCAGCCCGTACCAGTCGAAGCCGGCGTAGTCCCGGTAGGCGTGTACCGCGCTCCACACCACGACCAGCGCGGCCCAGACCCGCACGACGCGGGAGCGGGGCAATCGCCCGTCGGGGAGCCACAGGGGCAGCGCGTACATGGTGAACAGGTACACGGTGTCGGCGATCAGCCACAGCACGATGGCGAAGGCGGACCAGCCCGGACCGGCGTCGGCGAACACCGCGCCGAGCAGGACCGCGTAGCCGACGGTGACCGCGACTCCGGTATAGAGCAGCAGGCGGCCCAGACCGGGCGCGGAGCGACGGGCGAGCACGAACAGGCCGGACAGCGCGAAGCCGCAGCCGAGCAGGACGAACACACCGGTCAGGCCGGGGTTGGGGGCCAGGCGCGGGTCGTCGAGGTGGGTGATCAGCAAAACCAGGGCGACCAGGCAGCTCAGCAGGCTGACGGCGCCCGCCCCGTAGACCCGGACGGGTCCCGCCCGTTGCTCCAGCGCGGTGATGGGCATGTGGCCTCCTCACGGGACGTCGGCGGGGGACGTCGCGGACGAGTGGAGCCGGTCCGCCCCCGGCGGATCCGACGCGTTGGTGCCATCTGCGTTCGCCGGCTCCAGGATGCGGCTCCCGTGGTCCCGGGCGCGGGAGGCAGCGGTCCCGAGGCGGTCCCGAGGTGGTTCGGGACGCCGAGGGGCCGGGTGAGCGGGGAGCGGCCTCGACGGGCGCCGATTCAGGATTCGGTGGGGTGGTCGGCGCCCAGACCGACGTCACGGGCCCGGGCCACCGCCTCGGCGCGGGTGCTCACGTGCAGCTTTTCGAAGATGTGGGTGATGTGGTTGCGTACGGTCTTCTCGGCGAGGAAGAGCCGGCGCGCGATGCGGCGGTTGTCCAGGCCGCGGGCGAGCAGGTCGAGCACCTCGCACTCGCGGTCGGTCAGCTCGGGGAAGACCCGCTCGCCGCCGCGCCCGGCGGTGCCCGCGAGCAGCGCGGTCAGCCGGGGTACGGTCTGCGCGCCGAAGACCGCGCCGCCGGCGGCGACGGTACGTACGGCGTGCAGCACCTCGTCCCGGGCGGCACCCTTGACCAGATAGCCCCCGGCGCCCGCGCGTATCGCGGCGAGCAGGCTGCCGTCGTCGTCGGACATGGTCAGCACCAGGACCGGCACCGGCGTGTCGGCGACCAGGGCGCGGGTGGCCTCGATGCCCGAACCGTCGGGCAGGTTGAGGTCCATCACGACCAGATCGGGCCGATGTTCGGCGACCGCCGGGATCACCGCGGCGGCGGTCTCCACCTCGGCGATCACGACGATGTCACCGGCGCTCTCCAGGGCCGCCCGCAGGCCGGCGCGGAACAGCGGATGATCGTCGACGATCACGATTCGCAGCGGCACGGACCCGCATTCACCAACCACGCGGTACATACTACGCGTGAACAGACCGTTACATCTCGTAAGTTCCGCGTGTTGCGACGCCGGCGCGGTCACCCGGTCGCTCCGAGCCCGTGCCGCGCCCGCCGATCGATCCGGTTGTGGCGCAACTGCCCCAACCGGTCAGCTTTTCCGGGCATGGCCCTAGGAACCGCCGGCACCCGTCGCTACCCTCCAGCGCATGATTTCCACGGTTGTCTGGGGTACCGGCAACGTCGGTCGCGCGGCCATTCGAGCCGTCGAGGCCCACCCGGCGCTCGACCTCGCGGCGGTGCTCGTGCACAACTCCGACAAGGTCGGCCGCGACGCGGGCGAACTCGCCGGACTCGACGCGACGCTGGGGGTCGCGGCGACCGACGACATCGACGCGGTGCTCGCCGCCGGGCCCGGGGCCGTGGTGTACGCGGCGTCGGGCGACATCCGCCCCGACGAGGCGCTGGCCGACATCGTGCGGGCGATCGAGGCCGGCGCGGTGGTGGTCACGCCCGCCCTGTACGCGCTCTACGACCCGACCAACGCCCCGGCGGAGCTGCGCGATCCGGTGCTGGCGGCGATCGCGGCGGGCGGCGGTTCGTTGTTCGTCTCCGGCGTCGACCCGGGGTGGGGCAACGACGTACTGCCACTGCTGATCAGCGGATTGGGCACCACGGTCGACGCGATCCGCTGCCAGGAGATCTTCGACTACTCCACCTACGACCAGGAGGACTCGGTCCGCAACCTGGTCGGCATGGGCCAACCCATGGACTACGGCGCGCCGATGTTGTGGCCGGACATGCCGACCATGGTGTGGGGCGGGCAGATCCGGCTGATGGCCCGGGCGCTCGGCGTGGAACTCGACGAGATCCGCGAGACGATGGACCGTCGGGCGCTGGAGAGCACGGTGCGGACCTCGACGATGGGCGAGTTCGCGGCGGGCACGCAGGGCGCGGTGCGGTTCGAGGTGCAGGGCATCGTCGAGGGCGAACCGCGCATCGTGATCGAACACGTCACCCGGATCCACCCGTCCTGTGCGCCCGACTGGCCGACGCCGCCCGACGGGGCCGGGGCGCACCGCGTGGTGATCGAGGGCCGGCCGCGGATCGAGGTCACGGTGGAGGCCGCGGACGAGGGCGAGAACCGATCCGCAGGCGGCAACGCCACCGCCGTCGGGCGCCTGGTGGGCGCCATCGACTGGCTCGTGGCCGCCGAACCCGGGCTCTACGACGCACTCGACATCCCCCTTCGGCCGGCCGTGGGCAAACTCGGAAGGAAACACGCATGAGGATCGACATCCCCGAGGACAAGGACCCGATCGCCTACGTCTGGGGCGAGATGGTGCCGGAGATCGGCATCGCCGCCTCGACCTTCTCGATGAAGGTCTACGACCACAGCACGCTCGGCCTGCGCGAGTTCGAGGCCGCGCGGTTGCGCATCGCGCAGATCAACGGCTGTGTGTTCTGCCTGGACTGGCGCACCGAACGGGACGGGGAGAAGGTCGAGGACGGCTTCGACGAGGCGGTCGCGCAGTGGCGCACCACCGAGGTCTTCGACGACCGCACCCGGATGGCCGCGGAGTACGCCGAGCGTTACGCGGAGGACCACCACAACCTGGACGACGAGTTCTGGGCCCGGATGTCCGCGCTGTACAGCCAGGTCGAGATCGTCGAGCTGAGCATGGCGATCGGCTCCTGGCTGGCGTTCGGCCGGCTCAACCACGTGCTCGGCCTCGACACGGTGTGCGTGCTGACGCGGGACTGACGCCGATCGGCCGGGCGCGGTCGTCCCGGTCGCCCGGTCGGCGGGCGACCGGGACGGGATCCCTCCCCGTACGAGCGTTCGTATGGATCGGGAGGCGCGTGGGACGATGGAGGTATGAGTCCGACACGTCCCGATTCGGCAGCCGGGCCGGCCCGCGAGCCGGTGGATCCGGCCGATGCCGTCGATCCGCTCGACCCGATGGAGCCGATGGAGCCGGTGGATCCGGTGGATCCGGTCGCGTCAGGGACGACCGATCGACGGCTGTTGCGCGGCGCTCGGGCTCGGCAGGTGATCGCGCGGCACGCCGTCGACGTGGCCTCCATGGAGGGGCTGAACGGTCTCAGCATCGGGCGACTGGCCGGTGACCTGGGGCTGAGCAAGAGCGGCATCGCCACCCTCTTCGGCTCCAAGGAGAAGTTGCAGCTCGCCGCCGTGGCCTGGGCGCACGCCGCCTTCCTCGACGCGGTCGTGCGTCCCGCCTCCGCCGCCCCGCGCGGCGCCGCGCGACTGCGGGCGCTGATCGAGCACTGGATCGGCTACGCCGAGACGCCGCTGTTCGCCGGCGGTTGCTTCTGGGCCGCCAACCTCCCCGACTTCGACAGCCGGCCCGGCCCGGTCCGGGACGAACTGCTGCAACACCACCGCGGCTGGCTGGCCCTGCTCGCCGGCGAGGTGCGCCAGGCCGTCGAGGCCGGCGAGATCGTGGACCCCGACGCGGACCTGGCGGCGTTCCAGATCGACGCGGTGCTCACCGCGGCCAACACCGCGCTGCGCCTGGGCGACGCGGACGCGCCGGGCCGGGTGCGCCGGATCGTGGACACGCTGCTCGTGCCGCCGGCGTGAGGCGCGGGTGCGCGCGGCGGTCGGGCGGCCCGCGGCTCGAGGGTCGCCCGCCGGGCCGAGTCTCGCTGGAGCCCCGGCCGGGGGCGGCCGGCCCGACGAAGCCGGCGTGGTCGTTGTCGAAGACGGGGCGTCGGCGGAACGCCGCCCGGCCGAACGGCTCGGTGCCGAGGAGGTGGCGACCACGCGCGAGGTGTTGTCCCGCGTCGTGGCGACCACGTCCGACTCCACGCGCCCGTTCCGGTCCGTGTAACCGCCCGCGGACACGATCGAGTCGTGCCGCGCGGACGCGGCACGACTCGGGTTCGAGGTGGTGCGGGCGGGCTCAGAGCACGCCGGCCGTCATGTCCATCAGGCGGGACAGGACCGCGTCGCCGGAGGCGGTGACGCCGTCGTGCTCCCACTCGTTGGTGACCCAGGTCCGGAGCGCGCCGACCGCGCGGGCGGTGCGCAGGGACAGGCCGGCGTCGACGTACATGTCGTCGTGGTAGACGACCGCCGCGACCGGGACCCGGTTGGCGGCCAGCCGCGCCGGGTCGTACAGCGGCGCCCAGTCGGCACGCTCGGCGAGCAGGTGGGCGGCCTCGGCGAACGGGCGCAGGCCGGCGATCTCGTCGAACATCCAGGGGTGGATGGTCTCGCCGGTGAGCAGCAGCGGGTCCGCGTCGTCGGCGAAGTCCGCCAGCGCGGTGTGGGTTCGCTCGGCGGCCCATCCGGTGGGGCCCGCGCCCTGGGCGTAGATGGGCTCCTGGAGCACCGCGTACAGCGGGTTGTCGACGAACCCGGTCAGCGTGGCCACCTGGCGCAGGAAGGTGTCGGAAAGTTCGCCGGTCGTGGGGTCCAGCGCCTCGTCGAGCAGCCAGTGCACCCGCTCGAAGCCGTCGCCCATGCCGAACACCTGGCCCAGGGTGCGCAGTCGACGCACCGTCAGCACATCGCCGTCGGGCAGTCGCACGCCGCCGCCGGCGACCGTGTCGGCGATCCGGCGCAGCCGGGCCACGTCGTCCGGGTAGCGCTCGCGGAACTCGGCGTTCTTGTCCCGGATGCGCGGGTAGGTCAGCGCGTACACGTCGTCGGCCGTGGCGGACAGGCCGGGCAGGCCGCCGGTGATGTGGCAGCGGCGCAGTCCCTCCGGGGCAAGTGACAGGTAGCTGAGCGTGATGAAGCCGCCGTAGCTCTGACCGAGCGTCTCCCAGGGTTCGTCGTCGCACAACGCGCGGCGGATCGCCTCGGCGTCGGCGACGATCGAGTCGGCGCGGAAGTGCGCGAGGTGGGCGGCCAGTTCGTCGGCGGAGCGGAACCGGGCGGCGGCCCGCGCGGTCACCGGGGTGCTGCGTCCGGTGCCGCGCTGGTCCAGGAGCAACACGCGGTGGGTCCTGGTGGCGTGCCGCAGCCAGCCGGGGGAACCGGAGATCGGCCGCGGCGACTTGCCGCCCGGGCCGCCCTGGAGGTAGAGCAGCCAGGGCAGCTTCTCGTGGGCGCGGGCGGGATCGACGACCTCGCGGGCGAAGACGTCGATCCGGGGACCGGTCGGATCGTGGTGGTCCAGCGGCAGCGGGAACACGTGGTCGGTGATCGTGTATCGGTGGTTCATGGGGGAGTTCGCCCTAGTCTTCCGGTGTGGACTCGCCCGCCCGGTCGGACCAGAGCGAGCGGATGTGGCCCAGGTGTTCGCTCATCGCGCGGCGTACGCCGGCCGCGTCTCCGGCGAGCAACAGGTCGAGGATCTCCTCGTGTTCGCGGGCCGAGGCGACCAGCGCGCCGCGTTCGGCGAGTCGGGTGAGGCCGTACAGCCGCGAGCGCTTGCGCAGGTCGCCGACCACCTCGACCAGGCGGCGGTTGCCGCCGAGTTCGAGCAGGCCGAGGTGGAACTGGCGGTCGGATTCCAGGTATCCGATCAGGTCGCGGCGTTCGGCGGCGGCCACGATGGCCGCGGCCACCGGGCGCAGCGCCTCCAGGGCCGCGTGGTCGGCGGTCTCGGCGAGGCGTTCGATCACGGGGATCTCGATCAGCGCCCGGATCTCGGTGTATTCGTCGAGGTCGCGGCCGGACAGCGCGGTCACCCGGAAGCCCTTGTTGCGGACCACTTCGACCAGGCCCTCCTTGACGAGGTCGAGCATCGCCTCGCGCACGGGGGTGGCCGAGACGCGGAACTGGGCGGCCAGGCTCGGTGCCGAGTAGACGACGTCGGGGCGCAGCTCGCCGGCGATCAGGGCGGCACGCAGCGCGTGTGTGACCTGATCGCGCAGACTGCGGTGTTCCCGCACGGACGGCAGGTTCAGCGAGCCGGAGGTGTCCCCGGCGCCGTTCCCGAGGACGTGCCCGCTCGATACTTCGGCGTCCGCGCTCATCTGGTGTGTCCCTCCTCGGGACCGGATACGATCCGGCCTTTGTACGATGTGCAATGGCACAGCGTAGCCGCCACCGCGCCCGAAGCCTCCTTTCCGTCGTGATCTCTTTGTGCGCCGGTGTGCCGACCGGGCGCCCGGCGGGTCCGGCCGCGGGTCGGCAGTGGGCCGGCCGTGGGTCGACCGCGCGGCTACGGCGTGCCGGCGGGGTCCGCCGGGAGCAGGCTCACGGTGCGTACCGACGTGTAGAAGTCGGCGGCGGCGCGGCCCTGTTCGCGGGGGCCGTGGCTGGATGCCTTGGTGCCGCCGAAGGGCATGTGGAAGTCGACGCCGGTGGTCGGCGCGTTGACCTTGACCAGACCGGTGTCGATCCGGTCGACCACGGTCAGCGCGGCGTCGAGGTCGCGGGTGTGTACGGACGTGACCAGGCCGTGCGGCACGTCGCGGGCCAGTTCCAGGGCCTCGGTGAGGTCGGGGGCGGTCTGTAGGACGGCGACCGGGCCGAAGACCTCCTCGCGCAGGATCGGGTGGCCGGCGGGGACCCGCTCCAGGATGGTCGGGGCGGTGTACCAGCCGGGGCTGTCGGGGGTCTGGCCCGTGGCCAGGATCCCGGCGCCGGCGCCGGTCGCGGCGTCGATCGCGGCGCGTACCCGGTCGCGGGCCGCCTCGCCGATCACCGGTCCGCACACCGTGGCGGCGTCGCGGGGGTCGCCCACGGTCAGGGCGCGGACGGCGGCGGCCAGGGCCGCGCGCAGCGGCTCGGGGTCGCCGACCACGATGATCCGGCCGGTGGCGGTGCACTTTTGGCCCGCGTAGCCGAACGCGGCGGCGATCAGTTGGCCGGCGGTGGTGCGCACGTCGGCGTCCGGGAGCACCAGCGCGGCGTTGCAGCCGCCCAGCTCGGCCTGTACCGGGATGCCCCGGGCGGTGGCGGCGCGGACCACCTCCTGCCCCACGGTGGTGGAGCCGGTGAAGGAGACCACGTCGGCGGCCTCGACCACGGCCGCGCCGGTGGCGGCCTCGCCGGGCAGCACGGTGAACACGTCGGCGGGCAGCACCTCGGCCAGCAGTTCGGCCAGGCGCAGCGCGCAGCCCAGGGCCTGCGGAGCGGGCTTGAGCAGGACGGCGTTGCCCGTGGCGAGCGCGGGCGCGGCCTTCCAGAGCGGGATGGCCAGCGGGAAGTTCCACGGGGTGATCAGCCCGGCCACGCCGTGCGGGCGACGGCGGGTGAGCAACAGGCCGGGACCGGCGGCGGGTTCGTGCACGGTGCCGACCGGGTCGTACGCCTGCTGGGCGTTGAAGCGCAGGATCGCGACGGCCCGGGCGACCTCGCCGCGGGCCTCGGCGATCGGCTTGCCGACCTCGCGCACGATCAGGTCGGCGAGGTCGCCGGCCGCGGCGGCGATCCGGTCGGCGGCGGCGTCGAGCGCGGTACTGCGGGCGCCGGCGCCGGCGTCGAGCCAGGCCCGCTGTGCGATCCGGGCCCGCTCGACGGCCCGACGCACGTCGGCGGGCGCGACGGCCGGAGCCTCGGCGACCCGCGTGTCGGGGTCCGCGGGGTCGTGGCTGCGGACGGGCGGTGCGGTGGTGGTGGTCACGATGGCAAGCCCTTCGGGAACGGAACGGCGGGGGCGGTTGGCGTCGATGCGGCCGGTCGGCGGCCCGCGACGGGCGTGACCCGGAGCGCTGCCCGGGTGGGCGAGGGTGGCGTCGCGGGCCGGAGGCGGGTGTGGGCCGGCCGGTCGGGGCCGGTGGGTCGGTCAGCTCAGCCCGGCGGCGACGGCGCGTTCGGTGGCTCGGCGCACGGTGTCCTGGGCCTCGGCGGACAGCGGGCGGCGCGGGGGACGGCAGGGGCCGCCGGGCTTGCCGACCACATCCATCGAGAGCTTGATCGCCTGGACGAACTCGGTGCGGGTGTCCCAGCGCAGCAGCGGGTGCAGGATGTCGTACAGCTCGCGGGCACGGACCAGCTCGCCGGCGCGCGTGGCGTGGTACAGCTCGGCGCAGGCGGTCGGCAGCACGTTGGAGAAGCCGCCGATCCAGCCCTTGGCGCCGCCGACGGCCAGCTCCAGGAGCACATCGTCGGCACCGGCCAACAGGTCGAGGTCGGGGGCGAGTTCGGCGATCCGGTAGGCGCGTCGAGTGTCGCCGCTGAACTCCTTGACGCCGACGATGTGGCCGTCGGCGTGCAGCTTGGCGAGCAGTTCGGGGGACAGGTCGACGCGGGTGTCGAACGGGTTGTTGTAGGCGACGATCGGCAGCCCGACGGCGGCCACGTCGGCGTAGTGCGCGTGCACCTCGGCGTCGTCGGCGCGGTAGGCGTTGGGCGGCAGCAGCATGACCGCGCGGGCGCCGGCCTCGGCGGCCTGTTCGGTCCAGCGGCGGGCCTCGGTGGAGCCGTACGCGGCGACTCCGGGCATCACCCGGTCGCCGCCGATGGCCTCGATCGCGACCTCGACCACGCGGGCGCGTTCCTCCGGCGTGAGGGTCTGGTATTCGCCCAGGGATCCGTTGGGCACCACGCCGTCGCAGCCCGCCTCGACCAACTCGCGCAGGTGCTCGGCGAACGCGTCGTAGTCGATGCTCAGGTCGGCCCGCAGCGGCAGCGTGGTGGCGACCATGAGGCCGCGCCAGGGGTGCAGGGTGCGGTCGGTGGTGGTCGGTGCGGACATGGGAACTCCTTGGCGGGTGAGGCGAATCGGATGGTGGCGCGCACTGCGGAGGCGGCCCCCGGGCGCCCTCGGTGAGCATTCGCGCGGGCTCGGCGCGGGCCGAGGGGCGGGTGACGGGGGAGGGCGGGTGCCGGTCGTCGGCGAGGCGAACGACCGGCACCCGGGCGCCGGGGCCGGGGGTGCGGCGCCGGTGCCGGTCCATGTCGGCTCGTGCGACGTCGTTGTCGCAGGGCTCCGCTCCGGTCACCTCAGTACAATGTCACATGGCTCCAGTGTTGCGCCAGCCCTCTGCCGAAGGCGGCCAAAAAATGGCCGCGAGGGTAAAGCCGCAGGTGGAAGGTAAAGACAAGGTAAATACAATGTCGCACCTCAAATGTGACACGACCTAAACCTTGACCCTTGGATCACCCGTGGGCAGAGTTCCCCACCACCACCCACCCCGCCGCCTCCCGAGAGGCTCGCCAAAGATGACCACCCTCGCGCCCCCCACGGATCCGCCGGTCGAGGAGGATCCGCCCATCACCCGGCCGGCCCCCGCCGGGCTGCGCCCCTCGCAACTCGCCTGGCGACGCTTCCGGCGCGACCGCACCGGGATCGCCGCCGCCTGCGTCGTCGCCGTCTTCGTCGTCGCGGGCCTCGGCGCACCGCTGTTCGCCAAGCTCTACGGCAAGGACCCGTACACCACCTACGGCCAGAACCGCCCCGGCCTGCTCAACGAGTTCGGCTTCCCGATCGCCCCCAACGGCGGCATCTCCGGCGACTTCTGGCTCGGTATCGAACCCGGCCTCGGCCGGGACGTGCTCACCCAACTCCTGTACGGCATCCGCACCTCGCTGCTCATCTCGCTCGCCGTGGTCGTGGTGGTCACCGTGCTCGGGGTGCTGGTCGGGGTGACCGCCGGATACCTGGGCGGCGGCACCGACTTCGTCGTCGGCCGGGTGATCGACGTGATGCTCAGCTTCCCCTCGACGTTGTTCTTCATCGCTTTCACGCCGGTGGTCACCTCGCTGCTCACCGAGCCCGGCGAACAGATGTCCTCGGTACTGCGGGCGGGGGTGATCATCGCCGTGCTCGCCGCGTTCGGCTGGGCGTCGGTGGCCCGCCTGCTGCGCGGCCAGGTGTTGTCCCTGCGCAGCCGCGAATATGTCGAGGCCGCGCGGGTGATCGGGGCCTCGCCCGGCCGCGTGGTGCTGCGCGAGCTGCTGCCCAACCTGGTCACCCCGATCCTGGTCAGCGCATCGATGGCGGTGCCGACCTACGTGACCACCGAGGCGGCGCTGTCCTACCTCGGCGTGGGCATGGTCGAACCCACCCCCGACTGGGGGCGGATGTTGCTCAAGGGCGCCGAGGTCTACAAGACCGACATCACCTACATGTGCGTGCCGGGCATCTCGATGCTCGTGTTCGTCGTCGCCTTCAACCTGCTCGGCGACTCGGTCCGCGACGCGCTCGACCCGAAGAGCGACCGCTGACCACCGCGCTCCTCGCGATACCGCACCAGCACGGCAACCCTCGGAAGGAACCATGACCCTGCGCACCGGTACCACCAGAGCCACGCTCGTCACGCTGGTCCTCGCCCTCGGCGCGGCCGCGTGTTCCAGCGGCGGCGACACTTCCGACGGCGGAGGACCCGGCAAGGGCGCCGCTCCCAAGGCCCAGGTCCGCGCGGTGTCGATCGGCGCCGCCGCCGAGTCGAAGGGTCCGGCCAAGGAACTCCCCGGCGCCAAGCCCGGCGGCACCGCCACGGTCCTGGAGCGCGCCGACTTCAACCATCTCGACCCGGCGCGCGTCTACGTCTCGCACGAGCAGACCGCCGAACTGCTGATCTCGCGTCAGCTCACCACGTACAAGCAGGAGGGCGACCACACCACGCTGGTCGGCGACCTGGCCACCGACACCGGCACCAGCCCCGACGGCGGCAAGACCTGGACCTTCACCCTCAAGGACGGGCTCAAGTACGAGGACGGGTCGCCGATCACCGCGCAGGACGTCAAGTACGGCGTCGAGCGCTCCTTCGCCAAGGAGATCACCGGCGGCCCGACCTGGATCCAGGAATGGCTGGTCGGCAACACCGACTTCCGCTCGGTCTACGACGGCCCGTACGGGGGCCGCGAGTTGGACGCGATCAAGACCCCCGACGCGCGTACCATCACCTTCGCGCTGCCCGCGCCGCGCGGAGACTTCCCGTTCGCGGTGGCGATGCACACCAGCACCCCGGTGCCGCGCGCCAAGGACACCAAACTCGAGTACGACAAGCACCCGTTCTCCAGCGGCCCCTACAAGATCTCCGGCCGCGAGATCGACAAGTCCATGACCATGGTGCGCAACGAGCACTGGGACCCGAACACCGACGCGGTCCGGCACGCCTACCCCGATCAGTGGAAGTTCGAGTTCGGCGCGTCCAACCAGCAGATCAACGAGCGGCTGATCGCGGCGAACGGCAACGACCGCAGCGCGATGACCTTCCGTGTCGCGGTCGGCCGCGAGGTCGCCCAACAGGTGCTCACCACACCGGAGTTGAAGGCCCGCACGGCGGACGCGGCCACCCCGTACACCGAGTACTTCGAGATGAACAACCGGCGCCTGACCAACCCGAAGGTGCGCCAGGCGCTGATCGCGGCGTTCCCCAAGGAGCAGGTGCGACAGATCCTCGGCGGCCCCGCCTACGGCGAGTTCGCCACCACGCTGATGGGCCCGACGGTGCTCGGCTTCGAGTCGTACGACCTGGCGGGTGTACCGCCCACGGGTGATGTGAACAAGGCCAAGCAGCTGCTCGCCGAGGCCGGCACGCCCAACCCCACCATCACCTACGCGTACAACCAGACCCCCATGTGGGAGCAGGTCTCGGTGACCATCGTCCAGGCCCTCCAGCAGGCGGGCTTCAAGGTGGTTCCGCAGCCGATCAACGACAAGAGCTACTACACCGAGATCGGCCGGGTGGACAACAAGTACGACCTGTACTGGGCCGGTTGGGGCGCCGACTGGCCGAGCGCGGCGACCGTGCTCCCGGCCAAGTTCGACGGCCGCAAGATCATGGACGACGGCTCCGTGTACAGCCTGTACAACAACCCGGCGATGAGCACCGAGATGGACCGGATCACCGCGATGTCGGACGTGGTCGCCGCGGGCAAGGAGTGGTCGAACCTGGAGAAGAAGATCATGGCCGACGCCCCCGTGGTGCCGTTCGTCTACCGGCGCCAACTGACCCTGTACGGCCCCGGCCTGGGCGGCGTGCGGGTCGGCTTCATCGGCTCGACCTACCCGATCGACGTCTGGGTCAAGTAGCCCCGGGCGAGGCGGCCCCGGCTCCGGCCGGCGGCGCGGGCGGGAAGGCTCCCCCCTTCCCGCCCGCGGCACCCACGCCGCCGGGCCGCCCGGCCGCCCGGCCACCCCCAGGTCCGACCTCCAGTGAGGGCCCCATCCCCATGTTCCGATTCCTCGTGCAGCGACTGCTCGGCGCGGCGCTGATCCTGTTCGTCGTCTTCACCGTCACCTTCTTCCTGTTCTTCGCGATGCCGGACGACCCGGCGCGGCTGTCCTGCGGCAAGACCTGCACCCCCGAGACGCTGGCGCTGATCCGCCGCGACCTCGGCCTGGACGAGTCCGTGCCGATGCAGTACTGGCACTACATCGTCGGCGTCTTCGCCGGCCGCGACTTCGGCGCCTCGCACTGCTCCGCGCCGTGCCTGGGCTACTCGTTCGTCAACCACGAGCCGGTCCTCGACACCCTGCTCGACCGCTTCCCGGCCACCCTGTCGCTGGCGCTCGGCGCCTCGGTGATCTTCCTCGGCGTCGGCGTCATGATCGGCATGCTCGCGGCGCTGCGGCGCGGCACCTGGCTGGACAAGTCCACCATGGCGCTGTCGCTGATCGGCGCCTCGGTGACGATCCAGTTCCTCGGCGTGATCGCCCGCTACGTATTGGTCGACCAACTGCGCTGGTTGCCCAAACCCGAATACCTCCCGTTCACCGGTGATCCCGGCGGCTGGATGGGCGGGTTGTTGCTGCCGTGGCTGACGCTGGCCTGCGTCCAGGCCGCGGTGTACGCCCGACTGACCCGCGCGTCGATGATCGACGCGCTCGGCGAGGACCACGTACGCACCGTGCGGGCCAAGGGATTGACGTCGCGTCAGGTCTATCTGAAACACGCGTGGCGCGGCGCGATCACCCCGGTGGTGACCGTGTACGGCATCGAGTTGGGCGTGCTGCTCGGCGGCGCGGTCGTCACCGAGACCACCTTCAACATCCCCGGCATCGGCAAGCTCGCGGTCAACGCGGTCGCCAACTCCGACCTGCCGATGATCACCGGAGTGGTACTGATCGCCGCCACCGCCATGGTGCTCGCCAACGTCGCGGTGGACGCCGTGTACGCCGTCATCGACCCCCGGGTGCGTGTGTGATGACCCCTCCGCTGCTTGCGGTCCGCGACCTGCGGGTCCGCTTCGCCACCGAGGGCGGCGTGGTCAAGGCCGTCGACGGTGTCTCCTTCGACGTCGAGCGCGGCCGTACCCTCGGCATCGTCGGCGAGTCCGGCTCGGGCAAGAGCGTCACCAACCTCACCCTCCTGGGCCTGCACAACCCCGCCCGCACCACCGTCGAGGGCAGCGCCGTCCTGGACGGCACCGAACTGGTCGGCGCGTCCGAACGCACCCTGCGGGACCTGCGCGGACAACGTGTGTCGATGGTCTTCCAGGACCCGCTCACCGCGCTCTCCCCCTACTACACGGTCGGCGCGCAGATCATGGAGACCTACCGGCGCCACACCGGCGCCGGCCGCCGCGAGGCGCTCGACCGGGCGATCGAGATGCTCGACCGGGTCGGCATCCCCCAGGCCGCCCGACGGGCCCGGGAGTATCCGCACCTGTTCTCCGGGGGTATGCGCCAGCGCGCGATGATCGCCATGGCGCTGGTGTGCGAACCCGACCTGCTGATCGCCGACGAGCCCACCACCGCGCTCGACGTCACCGTCCAGGCCCAGATCCTCGACCTGCTCGGCGAACTCCAGGCGCAACTGGGCACCGCGATCATCCTGGTCACGCACGACCTCGGCGTGGTCGCCGACGTCGCCGACGAGGTGCTGGTGATGTACGCCGGCCGGGCCGTCGAACTCGGCCCTGCCGCCGAGGTGTTGGAGAGCCCCAAGCACCCGTACACCCGGGGTCTGCTCGCCTCGGTGCCGCGGCTGTCCGATCCGCTGGACCGGCCGCTGCGACCGGTGCCCGGCGCACCGCCCAGCCTGCTCGCGCCGCCGCCCGGCTGCGCCTTCCACCCGCGCTGCGCCCAGGTGATCGCGGGGCCCGGATCGCCGTGCCGCACCCAGGCGCCGGTGCTCGTGGGGGAGGGCGACAGCGGACACGCGGCCGCCTGTCATCTGGAGGCGGTGCCCGTGGCGGTGGCGGCCGGGTCGGTGGCGGTGCCGGCGGCAGCCGGGTCCGCGGAACGGGAGCAGGAGCGGGCGCAGGTGCCCGACGCGCGAGAAGGCGGGAAGAACGTATGAGCACATCCGAGGCGCCGCTGCTCGAAGTGGCGGGACTGACCAAACACTTCCCCGGGCCGCGCAGTCTGCTCCGCCGCCGAGTCGGAGCCGTCCGCGCGGTGGACGGCATCGACCTCACGGTCGAGGCCGGGGAGAGCATCGGACTGGTCGGCGAGTCGGGCTGCGGCAAGTCGACCACCGGGCGGCTGATCACGCGCCTGCTCGAACCGAGCGCGGGCACGATCCGGTACCGGGGCCAGGACATCACGCACGCCTCGCGCCGCGAACTCGCGCCGATCCGGGCGCAGATCCAGATGGTGTTCCAGGACCCGTACTCGTCGCTGAACCCCCGGCACACCATCGGCGGCATCCTGCGCGCCCCGCTGGACGTCAACAACATCGACCCACCCGGCGGTCGGCGCAAGCGGGTCCAGGAACTCCTCGACACCGTCGGCCTGAACCCCGAGCACTACAACCGCTTTCCGCACGAGTTCTCCGGTGGACAGCGGCAACGCATCGGGATCGCCCGCGCGTTGGCCGCCGGGCCCAAGCTGATCGTGGCCGACGAGCCGGTGTCCGCGCTGGACGTGTCCATCCAGGCGCAGGTGATCAACCTGCTCGCGGACCTGCGGCGCGATCTGGGCATCGCGTTCGTGTTCATCGCGCACGACCTGGCGGTGGTCCGGCACTTCTGCGACCGGGTCGTGGTGATGTACCTGGGCCGGGTGGTGGAGAGCGCGGAACGCGGCGCGCTGTACGAGAACGCGCATCACCCGTACACACACGCCCTGTTGTCGGCGGTGCCCGGTGCGGTCGGGCCGGACGGCGGCCGGCGTGAACGTATCCGCTTGACGGGTGACGTGCCCAGTCCGATCAACCCGCCCTCGGGCTGCCACTTCCGGACCCGCTGCCACAAGGCACAGGACGTGTGCGCGACGACCGCGCCGCCGTTGACCGCCCTGACGGGGGATCCCGGGCATCGGGTGGCCTGCCACTTCCCGTCGCCCGCCAAGACGTTGGCGCCGGTGGGGGGATAGGACCCCGGCCGGGCGGGGGGCGGCCGGACGGGGGGATGGGGGACGGGGGCGGGGCGGGCGGCCGGTCATGGCTTTGGCAGGCCGCCCGCCCCGTGGGGGCGCCGGTGAAGGGCCGATCCCTTCACCGACGTTCGGTGTTCCGGTGCCACCACCGCCAGGCCCGCTCGACCGGCTGCCAGGCGGGGTTGCCCACCGATTCGACGGTGGGCCGACGCGGCGCCGGTTGGTCATGCCGGGCGGCGTCGGGACCGAACACCGCGGCCGGGACCACGATCACGATCACCACGGCCACCACGATCGACACCAGCACCCGACGGGCGGTGCGGGACGAGGGTTTCGGGCGCCGGGTATCGGAGCGGCGGGAGTCGCCGTGGCCGGGGGTGACGGACATGGGAAGAGTCTGGCGCGGGGTTCATGAGGATTTCGTGATGCGGCTGATGTGGCCTCGAGGTGGCCGGATCGGTGGCGCCGGGGCGGGTCGGGTCAGGGTTCGCGGGGTTCGCGGGGTTCGGGGGGCGATTCGGGGCGGGATTCCGGGGGCTGTTCGGTCGGCAGGCGGAGTTCGGCGACGGCGCCGCCGCCGGGGGCGTCGGTGATGCGGGCGGTGCCGCCGTGCAGGTCGGCCACCCAGCGCACGATCGCCAGGCCGATTCCGGTACCGCCCGTCGGGCCCATCGCGCGCCGCTCGAAGACCCGCTCGCGGTCGCCCTCGGCCACCCCGGGCCCGCGGTCGCGCACCCGTATCGCGCCGTCCGCGACCTCGACGTCGATCGCGGCATCGCCGCCGCCGTGCTTGAGCGCGTTGTCCACCAGGTTGCGCACCGCCTGGGCCAACAACTCCGGATCGCCGCGCACCACGGTCGGCTCGGTCCGTACCACGAACCGTGCCCCGGACGGCGGCAGTTCGTCCACCACCTGCTCGACCAGCTGATCGAGCCGCAGTGCCTCGCGCTCCACCTCCTGCGTCCCGGCCTGGACCCGGGCCCGCACCAGCAACCCGGTGATCAACCGGCCCAGCTGATCCACCAGGCGCGTCGCGCGGGCCAGTTCCCTCGGCGCGGTATCCGGCGCCGCCGCGCCCGCGGAGGTGACCAGACGCAACGTGGCCAACGGGGTGCGCAGTTCGTGCGCGGCCTCGGACAGGAACTGCTCCTGCTGCTCCAGCGTGCGCAGCGCGGGCCGCATGCTGCGCCCGGACAGCAGATGCCCGGCCAGGCCCGCCGCCGCGGCCAGGGCGAGGCAGCCCAGGAACAACCAGCGCACGAGCCGATCGTGGTCGCGCCGCCCGGGTCCCGGGTCGGCGACGGCGATCAGCGCCGCGTCGACTCGGTCGCCCTCCCACACCGGCGCCGCGGCCGCCCGCACCGTGCGGCCGTCGCGCCCCTCGGCGTCCCAGGCCACCGCCGACTGCACCTCCCGGGCGTCCGCGCCGATCTCGGTCAGCTGCTCCGCGCTCGGCAGCAGCGGCGAGTCGGCGGGTTCGGCGTAGGAGCGTCGGGGCACCCCGGCCGGATCCCATTCGACCACGGCGATCGCCACGTCGCCCTCGACGAGTTCGTCCTCGTGCAGCGAGTCCAGGCGCAGCGTCCCGTCCTCGTAGTAGAGGGCCCGGGACAGGCCCGAGACGCGGCGGTCGAGGTCGTTGTCCAACTCGCGGTCCCGGGACTGGCCGTCGATGGATCCGGCGACCACGGCGAGCACGACCAGGCAGACCGCCGTGGTGAGGGTGAACAGCGCGGTCAGCGTCCAGCGCAGGCGACGCAGCCGGGTGACGGCGGGGCGGAGGGGCCGGCCGGCACGGGTGGGCGGTGCGTTCGGTGCCCGGGCCGCCGATCGGGCGCGGAATCTCACGGGGTGCCGGCCGCTTCGTCCGCGCCGATCACGAAACCGACGCCGCGCACCGTCCCGATCAGGGCCGGTGGGCCGAGTTTGCGGCGCAGTTGGGCGATCACCGCGTCCACGACGTTGGACATCGGTTCGGCCATCTCGTCCCAGCAGCACTCGATCAGGTCGGCGCGCGGCACCACCTGTCCGGCGCGGGCGGTCAGCAGTTCCAGGACCGCGAACTCCTTCACGGTCAGCGTGAGCAGCACCCCGGCCCGGCGCACCCGACGGCGGGCGGTGTCGATCTCGACGTCGCCGATCACCGAGACCGGCGGCCGGGGCTGCTCGGCGCGGCGGCACAACGCACGTACCCGGGCCGCCAGTTCCTCGAAGACGAAGGGCTTGACAAGGTAGTCGTCGGCGCCGCCGTCGAAGCCCGCGAGCCGGTCGGGCACGGCGTCCATCGCGGTCAGCATCAGCACCGGCGTACGTGCGCCCGCCGCGCGCAGCCGGCGGACCAGGTCCAGCCCGTCGCCGTCGGGCAGGCCGCGGTCGACGACCAGGCAGTCGTAGGTGTTGACCGCGACCTTGAGGTCGGCGTCGCCGATGCGTGCGGCAGCGTCCACCGCGAACCCGACCGTTTGCAATCCGGACACCACGGCCCGACCCAGATCCGGATCGTCCTCCACCACGAGCACACGCATGATCGTGAGCTTAGGCCCTGCCCGGCGGGGGCTCGGGTCAGTGGCTCCGGGCGGGGGTCGGGCCGCGGGTGAGTTCCCACCACGGGCTGACCTGGGCGGCGTCGTCGGTGTCGACCCGATCCCCGGGGCGCGGGATGGCCAGCCGTACGTCCTTGGCCTTGGCCTCCTGCCACAGCCGGTCGACCGGTTCGGCCCACGGGTGCAGGGCGAGGTCGAAGGTCGCCCAGTGCACCGGGAGGAGCACGTTGCCGCCCAGGTCCAGGTGGGCGGCGACGGCCTCTTCGGGGTTCATGTGGATGTCGGGCCAGCTCGGGCTGTACGCGCCGATCGGCATCAGGGTCAGGTCGAAGGGGCCGTGCGCGGCGCCGATTCGGGCGTAGCCGTCGAAGTAGCCGGAGTCGCCGGCGTAGAACACCCGGCGCTCGGTGCCCGAGACCACCCACGAGCCCCACAGCGTGTCGTTGCGGCGCAGGGTGCGGCCGGAGAAGTGGCGGGCCGCGGTGGCGGTGAAGCGCAGGCCGGCGACCGTGGCGTCCTCCTCCCAGTCGAGTTCGACGATGCGGTCGGCGGGGACGTTCCAGCGCTCCAGGTGGGCGCCGATGCCGAGCGGGACGAGGAAGGGCGCGGTCTGGGTCGCGGTGAGCGCGCGTACGGTGGCGCGGTCGAGGTGGTCGTAGTGGTCGTGCGAGATGACCACCGCGTCGACGGTGGGCAGGGCGGCGAGCGGGACCGGCAGCGGATGCATCCGGCGGGGGCCGACGAGCTGCGACGGGGAGACGCGGTCGCTCCACACCGGGTCGAAGAGCACGCGGCGGCCCTCGATCTCGACCAGGGTGCTCGCGTGGCCGTACCAGACGGCACTCACCCCGTGCGGGGACTGCGGCACGGTCGGGGCGGCGACCAGGGGTACGGGCGCGGCGGGTCGGCGCAGGTCACGGTCGCGGAGCAGGTCCGCGATCAGGCCGGGCGCGCTGCCGGCCGCGACCAGGGCGGCGGGTACGGGGTTGTGGAACGCGCCGTCCCGGAACTGCGGCGAGCGCCGCATGCGGGCCAGCCGTTCGCCGTCGGCTTTGCCGCCGAGCTCCGCCGGGACGTCCCGCAACGCCCAGCCGGCGGCGGCCAACGCCAGCCCGCCCGCGACCAGTCGGCCCGCCGATCGGATTCCCGCCATCGATCACACTCTCCTCGTGTCGTCCTCAGGCACTTCAACCGACGACGGGTGTGACACGTTCCCCAAACCACGATTCCCAACGCATCCACCACGCCCGCACCCATTGCCCGGCCCCCACATTGCCGCCCCCTCGCGCTCGCCGCCCACGCGCCCGCCGCGCCGATCGGCTTCGTTGTGGTTGTTGTGTTCCGGATTGCTTGATTGCATCATGCAGTTGATGGATTGAGTCAAGCGAAGCGAGGGTGCGCGCGATGGACACCGGTGAGTTGTTGGACGACCACGACGCCGTGGGGCTGGCCGATCTTGTTCGGCGGCGGGAGGTGTCGCCGGCGGAGTTGCTCGATGCGGTGCTGGGGCGGATCGAGGAGCGCGATCCGACGCTGCGCGCGTTCGTGTCGACACGTGTCGCCGCGGCCCGGGCGGAGGCGGCGGGGGAGTTGCCCGACGGTCCGCTGCGAGGGGTGCCGTTCGCGGTGAAGGACCTCGGCTGCGACGTGGCCGGCATGGTGAGCAGCCAGGGTTCACGGCTGTTCGCCGACGCGGTCGCGGCGCGCGACGGTGCGCTGACCACGCGGTACCGGCGGGCCGGGCTCGTCGTGGTCGGCAAGACGAACAGCCCCGAGTTCGGCAAGAACGCCAGTACCGAACCGCTCCTGCACGGCCCCTCGCACAACCCCTGGCGGACCACGCACTCCACCGGGGGCTCCTCCGGCGGTTCGGCCGCCGCCGTGGCCGGGGGCATCCTGCCGGCCGCGCACGCCAACGACGGCGGCGGCTCGATCCGGATCCCGGCGGCCTGCTGCGGGCTGTTCGGGCTCAAGCCGTCGCGGGGCCGGGTGCCCGACGACCAGGGTCTGTCCGCCCTGGCCTACCCGCTGTCGATCGCGCACGCGGTCACCCGGACGGTCCGCGACTCGGCCGCGCTGCTCGACGTGGTCGCCGGACCGCTGCCGGGCGACCCGTACGCGGCCCTGCCCGCGCCGGCGGCCGGATCGTTCCTGGCCGCGCTCGACGCCGCACCCACCCGGCTGCGGGTGGGGTTCGCGACGGCCAACGTGGACGGGCTCGCCGCGCACCCGGCGGCGGTGCGCGCGGTGGAGCGTACGGCGGCGCTGCTCGCCGAACTGGGCCATCGGGTCGAGGAGGCCGCGCCGGCGTGGGACGGACCGGCCACGGGGCAGGCGCTCGGGCAGGTGATGGCGGCGGCGACACACGCTCAGATCGAGGACCGGTTGGCCGAACTGGGCCGGGAGTTGCGAGAGGACGACATCGAGCCGTTCACCCGGGTGATCCACGAGCGCACGGCGGCGATGCGGGGGCCGGATCTGGTGCGGGCGTTGCAGACCGTGGTGCGGATCGGGCGGGAGGTGGCGCCGTTCTTCGAGGCGTACGACGTGTGGCTGAGCCCGACGTTGGGCGTGCCGGTGCCCGAACTCGGTGTGCTGGACACGAGCGACCCGGCGAGCATGTACGCGCACGCCGCGAAGATGACCTGGTTCACCTCGGTGTTCAACGTGACCGGACTGCCGTCGGCGAGTGTGCCGGCGGGCTTCGACGAGGCCGGGTTGCCGGTGGCGATCCAGCTCACCGGGCGGCTCGGTGCCGAGGCGCAACTGCTGCGGGTGGCGGCGCAGTTGGAGGAGGCCGCGCCGTGGCCCCGGCAGGCGCCGTGGCCGCCGGAGGGATGACGACGGCGGCGCCGTGGGGCGCGGCGGGGCTCGGCGTTCGATGCCGGCGCCGCCGTAGCCCCGGACGTTCGCCGCGCCGAGGGAATTGCCGGTCGAGCCGGAGCGTGGTCGGCGGGTCCGGCATCGCGTCGGGACGGACCCCCGCGCGGGACGGCGCGGGGGTCCGCCGGGCGCCGAAGTCGCCGGGTATGTCCGGGAGCGGGCCCGACAGCGCGCCGCGCGGCGTGCTCAGGCGGGCAGCGCCGCCGTGAGCTCGACCTCGACCAGCTGCCCCGCGAAGCCGAGTTGCGCCACGCCGAGGAGCGTACTCGCCGTGGTGAACGCGGGTCCGAGGTCGGAGCCGGTGAGGCGGGCCCAGGCGGCGCCGAGGACCGCGCGGTCGGCGCTGACGACATAGATGACGGAGCGAACGACGTGCTCCGGCCGGGCGTTCACCGCCCCGAGGGCGGCGAGCGCGTTCGCGGCCACCTGGTCGATCTGCGCGTCGAGATCGTCCGGGCCCACCAGCGCGCCGGATCGGTCGAGCGGGCACTGGCCGGACAGGAAGGCCGTTCGCCCGGCCTCCACCACCGCGATGTGGTGATAGCCGGGCGTCGGGTGCAGGTCGTCGGGGTTGATGCGCGTGATGTCGGTGCTCATGAGGGCGAGTCTGGCGATCGGGCGGAGGGGGCGCACCGGATTTTCGAACCGGTCGTGGCTCGGCCGCGGAGGTCGCCCGTCGAAAGATAATAGCCATGGACATGATAGCCATGTACGGTAATTGTCATCGGCCCGGCGAAGTCGGCACCGCGGAGCACCCATCAAGGAGCGACCATGACCACCACCGCACCCCCGGTCACCCCCCGCGCCCTCGCGCTGGCGCACTACGCCGGGCGGGCCCTGCTGGAGCGGGTGTTGGCCCGCCACGGGGTCACCTTCCACCAGAGCGTCACGCTGCGGGTCGTCGCCGTCGCGGACGGGCCCGTCGGTCGCGACGAACTCGTCGGCGAGGTGACCGGTTCGCTCAAGGAGCGCGAGTCCGTGGTGCGCGGCGTCGTCGAGGAGTTGGTGGCCGCGAAGCTGGTCGAGGCGGACCCGGCGGACGCGGCCCGGCTCCGGCTCACCGACGCCGGGCGCGCGTTGTACGACACCACCACGGCCGAGACCGCCGGGATCTCCGCCCGCGTCTACGCCGGCATCGCCCCCGAGGACCTGGCCGTCGCAGGCCGCGTCCTGGCCCTGATCACAGAGCACGCGAATGCCGAACTGGCCCGCGTCTGAGGGGTATTCGGCCCGGTCGGCGGTGGCGGGTCAGTCGGCCGGGTGGAAGTCGTACGGGAGTTCGTCCCGCCCACGCCGAGGGCCGGGGTGAGGGCCGGGACGGCCAGGAGGGCCCGGCTCCGCCGCCGACGTGCCGCCGTCCAAGTCCGTGCCCGTGTACGCGTTCGTGCCATGACGACTCCCCGAGAGCGCGCAGGCCCGAAACGGTATTCGGACCATGGTCCGCTCAACGTGGCGGACTGTGGTCCGTTTGTCTTGTCCGTGCTGGATCATTCGAGGGGTCGGCCCGGTCGAGGGCGGCCGAAGAGCATGTCGTAGCCCGGTGGCAGTTGCAGGAGCAGGCGGTTCATCAGGTCTTCGCCGGCGGCGTCGGCCACCACGCTCAGCACCGCCCCGACGTCCCACAGTGCGGTCTCGTCGGTCGCGCCGTCGATCCAGGCGCCGGTCGCGCGGACGAAGCGCTCCGCGCTGAGCGGTTCGTGCGCGGGGAGCGGGTTGAGCAGTACCAGCGCGCAGGTCTCCGGCAACCGCGGGGCGAGTTCGGCGCGTTCGGCGCCGACCAAGTGGGCGCCCAGGAGCGCGAGTACGACCCGGACGGCGCGTTCGGCCTCCTCGGGCGAGGAGTATTCGCCCCGTTCCCGGACTGCCGCGAGGAATGGTTCCCATCGCATCGGCATGTGCATCGGACCTTCTTTTCCTATCGGTCTGCGGTGCTCGGGGCCGCCGGCGAGCACGGGGCGCGATGCCTCGGACCGCTCTTCGGCCCGGGTCGGCGCACGCGGCCTCGGGGCGGGAGCGGTGCGCCCGGGGGCTCGGGAAAACCCCGGGGCCGACCGCCTCCGGGGCTCCCGCTCACAGAGCGGGTGCGTGCGGATGCGCGTCGTTATACGCGCGCCTCCTCGGGTCTGCGACGCGCATGGGGTGACCCCATCTATTTAACTCTCCACCTGACGCCGGCACGAACATTCACGGCATATCGGACGCATTCCATCCTCGGACGTCGGGCCGGTGTCGTCTTCCCGGGCCGCGGATTCACGCCGAGTGGCCTTCGGTGGCGGGACGTGACCGTCCGCCCGCCCTCGCCGGCGGGTTCGGGTGGCCCTCGGGTGCGCCGGGTCTTCCCGTGAAGCTCGTTCGGGTGTGCGCGGGTGTTCATGTGCCGGACATCGGTCGCCGGCCTACTGAGCCGAACCGTTTGGCCAACTCGACTTCTGCCTGGAGTACTTCCGTGCCCACCACCCGTGGCCGCGACATACCGGTCCCCGCCGGTCGCGCCGCCGCGCTCGGGCGCGGGTCGGGCACGGCGTGCGATTGCCGAGTGGTGGTCCTACGCGGCGCCGCCTGCCGGAACGTTCTCGGCTGAGTCTCCCCGAGTCGGTGTGCCGCACCACCCGGATGCCCCTCGTACCACTGCCACCTCCCCGTACGGGAAAGGAATCGACGACATGTCTGGGAGCTCGCTCACCCTTGTGCGCCCCACCGCGCCGAAGGAGGGTGATCAACTGATCTTCCGCTTCGCCACCGACGCGCCGCACCCGAAGAACTGGGTCGGGGTGTACGACGGCGCCCGCGTGCCGGGCAACGGGGGTTCGCTGGTCTGGAAGTACGTCACCGCCGCCGAGGGCGAGGTGACCCTGGAGACCCAGGGGCTCACCGACGGGCCGTACACCGCCTACCTGTTGGCCAAGGACGGCTACACGATCCTCGCGCGGAGCGCGCCGTTCGGCTTCGCGGCCCGGCCGCTGCCGCCGCGGCCCCATTTCGCCGTCGACACCCTCACCACCTCGGCGGTCGCGGCGGGGGAGGCGGTCGTGGTGCGGTTGGCCGGCCTGTGGACCGCGGCCGACGGGCAACAGAACGGCCGGGGCGTCACGTTCCGGGCCCGCGGCGGCGACGACTGGCTGAGCGTCGGCGCCGACGGCACCGTCATCGCGAAGGCCCCGCGCGCCGGCACGCACCACCCCGGCGTACTCACCGTCGAGGGCCGCGACGGCGCGACCGGCGCCACGTCGCAGCTCGCCGTCCAGGTGCCGGTGCGGCGCAACCCGCGCGGCATCGTGTTGAAGGTGGCCACCCTCGACGCCTGGGACGGGGGCCGGCACGTGGACGGCACGCTCACCAAGCTGCTCCGACTCGTGCTCACCCAGGGCCTGGACGTGCTCGCGCTCCAGGACACCGGCGGCACGCTGGGTACTTCGCTGGCCGACGCGCTGGGGTGGGCGGTGTACGAGGACCCGGGAGGGCTCGCGCTGATCAGCCGGTATCCGCTCACCGACACGCGGCCCGAGGATCGTGATCTCCCCGCGATCGCGGCCACGGTGCGGGCGCCGGGCGTGCGTGCCGTGCGGGTGTGGAACGCGCGCCTGGACGAGGGCGACTACGGGCCGCTCGGGATCCGGCGGGGGCGCACCCCCGCGCAGGCGGAGGCGGCCGAGTGGGCGAGCCTGCGCTACCGCCAGGCACAGAACCTGGTCACCGCGATGGCCCCGGACCTGGGCGCGTCCCGGGACACCCCGGTGCTGCTCGCCGCCGCGCTGTCCTCGCCCTCGCACCTGGACTGGACCGTACGGACCGCCGGCAGCCACGGCACGACGGGCCCGGTGCGCTGGCCGGTCACCCAACTGCTCGACCAGGCCCGCCTCGTCGACGTCTTCCGAGCGGCGCACCGCGACCCGGCCCGCGAGCCCGGCAACACCTGGTCGCCGGTGGACCCGGCCCAGCCCCAGGACCGGATCGACGCGCTGTACACGGCCGGACCCCTGTCCGCCGACGAGGCGCACATCCTGGTCACCGGCTGGCCCAAGCCGATCCCGGACACGGCCGCGAACGGCTGGCCCAGCGACCATGCCGCCGCCGTGGCCACCTTCGGCGTCCGCGCCTGACTGCCCGTCAATTCCCCTTTCCCGAAAGGTCGCTTCGCCATGACCGAGTTCAGCCGCCGCTCCTTCGTGGGGGCCTCCGCGGCCGTCGGCGCGGCCGGCGCGGTGGGTCTCACCGCGACGCCCGCGCAGGCGGATCCGGATCCGGCCGTGGACGCCGCCCGCCGGCCCGCGCCGGGCAGCATCAAGGACGTGCGCCACGTGGTGATCCTGATGCAGGAGAACCGCAGCTTCGACCACTACTTCGGCGCCCTCGGGGGCGTGCGGGGCTTCGCCGACCGGCAGGGGCTGGTCCTGCCGGGCGGTGGCGACGTCTTCCGCCAGCCGCACCCGGGTCGCACCGACGGCGGCTATCTGCTGCCGTACCGGATGGACTCCACCAAGTACAACGCGCAGAACGCCGGCGGCCTCCCGCACGACTGGACCACCGGGCACACCGCGGTCAACAACGGCGCGCAGAACCGCTGGGTGGCGGCCAAGGGCGAGCGGTCGATGGGCTACTTCACCCGGGAGGACATCCCGTACCAGTACGCCCTCGCCGACGCGTTCACCGTCTGCGACGCGTACTTCACCTCGCTCAACGGGCCCACCGACCCGAACCGGCTCTACCTGTGGTCGGGCACGGCGGGACCCGGCCGGGACGGCACCACGGGGCCGTGGATCGACAACACCCCCGTGACGGACAACCCGGTCGCCGACTGGACGACCTACGCCGAGCGGTTGTCCGCCGCCGGGGTGAGCTGGCGGGTGTACCACAACCCGAGCAAGGACGAGCGCTACGGCGACTACGACGACAACGGGCTGTCGTACTTCAAGCAGTTCCACACGTTCGCCAAGGACGACCCGCGGTATGTGAACGCGATGACCAAGTGGGACCTGGGCGCGTTCGACGCGCACTGCAAGGACGGCACCCTGCCGACGGTCTCCTGGCTGGTCGCGCCGTATCTGTTCAGCGAACACCCCGACGCCGGGCCGAACTACGGGGCGCACTGGGTGAACACGGCGCTGCGGTCGATGTTCGCCAACCCCGAGGTGTGGAAGCACACCGTGTTCCTGTTGATGTACGACGAGAACGACGGCTACTTCGACCACGTGGTGCCGCCGATGCCGGAGCCGGGCACGCCCGAGGAGTTCGTCGGCGGGCGGCCGATCGGCCTCGGGTCGCGGGTGCCGCTGTGGGTGGTCTCGCCGTGGAGCCGGGGCGGGCGGGTGAACTCGCAGGTGGCCGACCACACGTCGGTGCTGCGCTTCCTGGAGACGGTGACGGGGGTCGCGGAGCCCAACATATCCGCGTGGCGGCGCACCGTCTGCGGCGACCTGACCTCGTGCTTCGACTTTGGCCGGCCCGACTTCACGATCCCGGCGCTGCCGGATACGAACGAGCTGATCGCCAAGGCGGACGCGGCCAAGGCGCTGCCCGGTGTGCGGTTGCCCGAGCCCGGCGCCCAGCAGGTGCCGGTCCAGGAACCCGGCCACCGGCCGCATCGGCCGCTGCCGTATCGGCCCTGGGCGGACGCCACCGTGGACCGGGGCACCGGTCGGGTGGTGTGCACGCTGGTCAACGAGGGCACGGTGGGCTACCACTTCACCGTGTTCCCCAACATCGCGCTGCCGTTCGCGGGGACGCCGTTCACCGTGCCGGCGGGCAGGAACGCGACGTACGTGTGGGAGGCGGCGGGCACGGACGGCGCCTACGACTTCAGCGTGCACGGGGCGGACGGCTTCGTGCGACGCTTCGCCGGCACCGTGGTGCGCGAGCCGCAGCGCGACATCCCCGTGCCGTCGGTTCGGGCCACGCTGCGCGGGCACCGGCCGGACTCGGCGCGGCTCGACCTGCGACTGGGCAACGACGGCGACACGGAAGTCCGCTTCACCATCACCCCGAACGACTTCGGCGGCACCGCGCGCGACCACTGGATCGGGCCCAGGGCCCACGACTCGGTCTCCTGGCCCACCGACGAACACGGCCGCTACGACATCACGATCACCGCCCCCGACGGCTTCACCCGCCGCTACGCCGGCACGGTCCACCCCTCCGACCGCGACTGACCGACCGCCTCCCCCGGACCCGGACGCGCCGGGCCCGGGGGCAGGCGGCTCCGGGTCGTTTTCGATGCGGACATCGAGGGCAAACGGTCGGCGCGTGGCCGGGGCGGAGTGGGGCGGAAGCCGGAACCCGGTCGGCTTCTTTGGCTGTGAGTGCAACTGATCGGGGCAGTCTCAGCGTTGATGAACATGACGCACCGTTTCGGGTCGTCGCCCATTCACAGTCAGGAGAGGCCATGACCGGTCCCTTGATCCTCGGCCGCAGGGCCCCGGTTCCCATGGGTGGGGCACCCGTGCTGCCCCGTCACCACTACGACCCGGATCTGTGCGTCAACGTCACCGCGGGTGGGAAGTTGCTGATCCACGCGGTGAACTCCGGCACCTACACCGGCACGCAGGAACCCCGGGGTTACAAGAAGGATGACTGATCACGGCGCGGGCGTCGTGATCGTGGCCACCGAGGAGGACCTGACCGCCGACATGGTGGCGGCTCACCTCCTCGGCGGCCCGGCGGCCGTCCTGCGTCTGGATCCGGGGCGAATGCGCGAACGGCCGCTGGTCACCGGGCACTTCAGCGACGGGCGCTGGCGCACCGTGCTGAGTTCCGGTACCGCGACGGTGACCCTGGACGAACACTGCGCCGTCTACTGGCGCAAGCCCACCCGCCCCGACACGCTGACCCCCGCCGAGGAGCGCTGGCGGGCGGACGAGAACACCACCGCGCTGCTGGGCCTGTTGCGCGCGCAGCCGCTGAAGGTGTGGATCGACGATCCCACCGTGGTCGAGGCATCGCGCCACAAACCCACCCAGCTGCGGGCCGCCGCGCGGCGCGGCTTCACCGTGCCCGACACGCTGTTCACCAGCGACCCCGAGGCCGCGCGCGCGTTCATCGCCGCGCATCGGGACAAGGTCGTGGTCAAGGCGCTGACCCAGCGGCACACCACGTTCATCCCGACCACGCGCATCCGGCTCTCCGACGATTTGTCCGGGATCGCCGGCACCCTGCACTACCTCCAGGCCCTGGTCGAGGACCGGCTGTTCGACGCGCGGGTGACGGTCGTCGACGACCGGGTCTTCGCCGCGGCGATCAGCACCGAGGGCGAACTGGACTGGCGCTCCGTGCCCGCGGACGCGTGCGAGCACCGGGTGATCACCCCGCCGCCGCACCTGGCGCGGGCCTGCGTCGAGCACGTCCGCGATCTCGGACTCACCTACGCCGCCCTGGACTTCGTGGTCACCGCCGCCGGTTGGACCTACCTGGAGACCAACTGCGTCGGCGAGTTCGGCTGGATCGAGAGCGCGACCGGGCTGCCGATATCCGCCCGGATCGCACACACCCTGCGGCACGGCCGCAGCCGACCGAGCGCCCCCCTCCGCGCCGTCCGCGGCTGAGCGCGCGCCCACCGCGTGACCCGAAGACCCGCCGTCATCCCCCATGCCGTCCACGGTGTCCCGGGCGCCTGCGAAGATCGGGGAATGGATCCGCTGCTCGCCGCCGCGCTGGACGCCCTCGGCATCGCCGACCGTCCGCGTCCGCTGACCGCGCACCACACCAACGCCTGGCGGGCGGGACAGTGGCGGATCAAGACCGCGCAGAGCCCGGCGGAGGCCGTCCCGCTGCGTCACGAGGCGCGGGCGCTGACCCTGTTGCGCGGGCAGGGGCTGTATCCGGTCTCGGGCACCTACGGGCACGTGGGCGCCGGGTTGTGGACCGCGGTGGAGTGGCGGCCGGGGGTGACCCTGTGGCAGTGGTGCGCCTCCGCCCGACGCGGCGGTCCCGGCCGGGCGCATCACCTGCCGGTTCTGGCGCACCGGGCGTTCGCGGGGCTGGCCCGGCTGCACGCGGCGGGCTGGCACCACGGCGACATCCAGCCGATGAACATCCTGGTCACCCCGAGCGGCGAGATCGAGTTCATCGACCACGACCTCGCCCAGCATCCCGACCTGCTCCCGCTGTCGGTGCCCTATCGGGGCGGCATGGACCTGACCACCGCGCCCGAGATAGCCAGGCGTCTCCTGGACACCGGGCCCGGCCAGCACATCGAGCTCAGCGACGCCGCCGAGGTGTACAGCCTCGGCGCCTCGTTCCGGGCCGCGTGGACCGGTCGCCCGCCCGCCACCGACCGGCAGGTCGGCGACGGGGTCGGCGCCGCCGACATCCTGGCGGACATCGCCACCGGCCGGCGCCGCACACCGCTGGTCGACGCCCGGCCGTGGGCGGATCCCGATCTGGAGTCGCTGATCGAGGCGACCATGTCCCTCGACCCGGCCCGGCGCGCCAAGGGCCTGTGAGGCTCAGGCCACCGGCGAGGGGAGATCGGCGATCGTCGCGGTGTGCGGCGCCGCCTCGGACCGTCGGGCGGGCACCAGGTGCGGGCGGCGGGCGGCGGCGACCAGGACGTCGGCGACGCGCGTGTCCCGGCCCGCCTCGGGGTGCCACTGCACGCCGAGCACGAAGCCGTCGCCCGGCAGCTCCACGGCCTCCACGATGCCGTCGCGGGCCCGGGCGCCCACCACGAGCCCGTCCCCGAGCCGGTCCACCGCCTGGTGGTGGTAGGTCGGCACCTCGTACGGCTCCGCGCCCAGCGACCCGAACAGCGTGCCGGGGAGCGGTTCCACCACGTGCGCGGCCGGCGTTCCCGGCGGGCCGGAGTGCTCGCCGTGCCCGACCACGTCCGGCAGGTGCTGGATCAGCGTGCCGCCGAGCACCACGTTGAGCAGCTGCATGCCCCGGCAGATGCCCAGGAGCGGGGTGTTCGACCCGAGGGCCGCCTCGATCAGCGCGATCTCCCAGACGTCGCGCGCGTCGTTGGCCGGCCCGGTCCGCGGATGCGGCTGCGCGCCGTAGCGCTCCGGCCGCACGTCCGGCCCGCCCGCGATCACCACCGCGTCCACCCGCGCCACCGTCTCGGCCGCCGCCTCGGGCTCGTCCGGCGGCAGCAGGACCGCCAGGCCGCCGGCACGCCGGAAGTACGTCGGGTAGTCGAGCGGGACCAGGGCGGCGGGCTGGTGCCAGGCGCCCCAGCGGACGGATTCCTCGTGGTAGGTGCTGATGCCGATCAGGGGCTTGGACATGGTGGGTGGCTCGGTTCCTCACGGTGCGCGGCGAGTGGGGGGCCGGGGTTCGGTGGGGGTCGGGGACGGGTCGGTCGGGGGCGGACGGGCGTCGGAGTCAGTCCCGGTCGAGTTCGGCCTCGGCCGCGGCCAGCGCGGCGAACTCCTCCTCCGGTGCGTTGGCCACCAGGCGATGCCGGCTGTACAACGCGAAGTACGCGAGTGCGACCGCGTAGACGGCCAACGCGATGAAGGCCGCCTCCTTGTCCACCAGGAAAGTCGCGACCAGCGCGGAACAGGCGAGCACGAAGGCCACCGACGAGGTGAGACTGCCACCGGGAGTGCGATACGGCCGGGGCAGCTCGGGCTCGCGACGACGGAGCACGATGTGCGAAAGCGACATCAGCGCGTACGAGATTGTCGCACCGAACACCGCGATGTTCAGCATCCGAGCGCCGTCCCCGCTCCAGGCGGCCAGGGTGAAGCCCAGCGCACCCGGAACCACCAGGCCGAGCCAGGGTGCCTTGCGGCGGCTGGTCAGAGACAGGAAACGGGGCAGGTAGCCCGCCCGGGAGAGGGCGAACAGCTGCCGCGATCCGGCGTAGATCAGCGAGAAGAACGAGGCCACCAGGCCGGCCAGACCCGCGTAGTTGACGAACCGACTCAGCACGGTCGGATCACCGTCGCCCTGGAGCGCGGTCACCAGCGGGTTGCCCGCGTCCAGGACCGCGTTGGACCCGTGCGCCCCGGTCGCGGCCAGGAAGGTGAGCACGGCCAGCAGCAGCAACACGCCGATCGACAGGCCCATCGCCTTGGGCAGCGTACGGGCCGGATCCTTCGTCTCCTCGGCGGCCAGCGGCACCCCCTCCACACCCAGGAAGAACCACATCCCGAACGGGAACGCCGACCAGATGCCGAGCAGGCCGAACGGCAGCCACGAGTTGGCGCCGAGCGCGTCGTGGTCGACCGGAATGTCGTTCAGCCCGCCACCGTCGAACTCCGTGAACGCGCCGACCGCGAAGATCAGCAGCGCGGCCACCGCGATGCCGGTCACCACGAAGCTGAACCGCAGCGCCTCGCCGACGCCCCACAGGTGGATGCCGATGAAGATCACGAAGCAGGCGAGGTAGACCGGCCACGACGACTCCAGGCCGAACAGGTTCAGCGACTCCACATAGTCGCCGATGAAGATCACGATCGCGGCCGGGGCCAGGACGTACTCGATCAGGATCGCGGTCCCGGTCAAAAATCCGCCCCAGGTGCCGAGGGCGCGGCGCGCGAAGCCGTAGCCGCCGCCCGCCGCGGGCAGGATCGAGGCCAGCTCGGCCAGCGAGAACACCATGCACGTGTACATCAGGCCCATCAGCGCGGCGGCGATCGCCAGCCCGCCGAAGCCGGCCTCGGCCAGGCCGTAGTTCCACCCGGAGAAGTCGCCCGAGACCACGTAGGCCACACCCAGGCCGGTCAGCAACAGCCAGCCGGCGCTGCCGCGGCGCAGGGTGCGCTTCTCCAGGTAGGCGTCCGCCGGGCCGGCCGGGCCGGCCGTGCCGCTCGCGGCGGTCGTGTCGGTGCCGCCGCCCTGCTTCGTGCGCGCTGCCATGTCGTCGACCACGAGCCACTCCTGACGGGAGGGAGGGTGAGGGGGAGGGGTGATTATTGGTTCGAGCGCATACCTTTGCCGGTCGGGTCGGGGCGGCGCAAGACCCCGGGGCGAATCGATATCGACACACGAAACGCCCGACGGCCCCGAAAGCGGGCGTCGCGCGACGCCGCACGGGGCCGCCGCGGGATGCCCGAAAGTGTGTCGCCGGGTGCGGCAAGGGGTGTCGCGGGATGCGCGGCGAGGCGATGCGGCCGGGCGCGGAAGACCCTCACGCGCCCCGCGGTCGGCCTCGACCAAGCCGTCCCGCCGTCCCCCGTCAGGCCAGAAAACCGCGCAGCAGGGCCGCCGTTCCCGCGCAGTGTTCGCGCATCACCTCGGCCGCGGCGTCCGGGTCGCCCTCCAGGATCGCCTCGACCAGCGCGGTGTGCTGATGTTGCGAATGCTCCAGATTGCGCACCAGCAACGGGATACAGTCCAACAGATCGTTCACGGTGGCCCTAACCGCCGCGTACTGGGCGGCCAGCGAGGGCGAACCGCACAACTCCGCGAGGGTCAGATGCAGCAGCGTGTCGCAGCGCCGATACTCCGCCAGCGGCGCGTCCCGGGTCCGGTCGAGCGCCGCCCGCAACCGCGCGGCCTGCGCCTCGTCCAGGCCCTGCGCCGCGCACAACCCCGCCGCGCCCACCTCCAGCACCTCGCGAAAGCGCAGTGTGTCCTCCACGTCCACCCGCGCGATCCGCCGCCGCAGCTCGGCCGCCGAGCCGTCACCCACCGGCCCCGGGCGCTCACGCACGAAGGTGCCGCCGTAGCGCCCCCGGCGGCTCTCCACGATGCCCTGGTCGGCCAGTACCTTCAGCACCTCGCGCAGGGTCACCCGGCTGACCCCCAGCCGATCGGCCAGCTCGCGCTCGGCCGGCAACCGGCCGCCGTCCGCGACCAGGCCGAGCCGGATCACCTGGAGAATCTGCTCCAGCGCCTCCTCGAAGCCATTGCCCGCGCGAACCGGGCGCAGCAGCGGCGACAACCGGTCCCGGTGATCCGCCCCCGATCCCTCGGCCACGATCCCTCCCCTCCAGCTCTTCCCAATCAATGGTTCACAGCCATACCTTATGGCTTCCGGTTGGACCGACAGGAGGCATTCCCTTGGCAGACCGAACGCCCCCGCTGTCCGTCGACGAGTTGCGCGCACTCGTCGACACCGGGGAAATCGACACGGTAGTCCTGGCCTTCACCGACATGCAGGGCAGGCTCCAGGGCAAGCGCTTCGCCGCCCGGTTCTTCCTCGACGACACGCTCTCCCACGGCACCGAGGGCTGCAACTACCTCCTCGCCGTGGACACCGACATGAACACCGTCTCGGGCTACGCGATGTCGTCCTGGGAGCGCGGCTACGGCGACTTCGTGCTGCGCCCCGACCTCGCCACCCTGCGCCGCACCCCCTGGCACCCCGGCACCGCCCAACTGACCGCGGACCTCGTGTGGCACGACGGCTCCCCGGTCGTGGCCTCGCCGCGCCAGATCCTGCGCCGCCAACTCGACCGCCTCGCCGAACGCGGCTGGACGGCGCACGCCGGCACCGAACTCGAGTTCATCGTCTTCAAGGACACCTACGAAGCCGGCTGGGACCGCGCCTACCGCGGGATGACGCCGGCCAACCAGTACAACGTCGACTACTCGATCCTGGGCACCGGCCGGGTCGAACCGCTGCTGCGCCGCATCCGCAACGAGATGGGCGCGGCCGGGATGACCGTCGAGTCGGCCAAGGGTGAATGCAACCTCGGCCAGCACGAGATCGCCTTCCGCTACGACGAGGCACTGGTCACCTGCGACCAGCACACCGTCTACAAGACCGGGGCCAAGGAGATCGCCGCGCAGGAGGGCATGTCGCTCACCTTCATGGCCAAGTACGACGAGCGCGAGGGCAACTCGTGCCACATCCACCTGTCCCTGCGCGACGAGGCCGGCCGGCCCGTGCTCGCGGACGACTCCGGCGCCTACGGCATGTCGAAGACGATGCGGCACTTCCTGGCCGGGCAGTTGGCCGCGATGCGCGAGTTCACCCTGCTGTACGCCCCCAACATCAACTCGTACAAACGTTTCCGTCCCGGCTCGTTCGCGCCGACCGCGGTCGCGTGGGGCCCGGACAACCGTACGTGTGCGCTGCGGGTGGTCGGACACGGCCACGCGCACCGCTTCGAGAACCGCCTCCCGGGCGGCGACGTCAACCCCTACCTCGCGGTCGCGGGGATGATCGCCGCCGGTCTGTACGGCATCGAGCACGAACTGGATCCGGGCGAGGCGTGCACGGGCAACGCCTACACCGGCGACGCGCCGCACGTACCGGGCACGCTGCGCGAGGCCGCCGAGTTGTGGGCGGGGTCCACGATCGCCCGGGACGCCTTCGGCACGGAGGTGGTGGAGCACTACCTCCACATGGCGCGGGTCGAACAGGACGCGTACGACACCGCGGTCACCGACTGGGAGCGCTTCCGCTCCTTCGAACGTATGTGAGGATCGGAACGTTGTCCGAACACCAGGCACCCGACGGCCGATTCGCGTCGGACGGGCCGCACGAGCACGACATCATCGACCCGACCACCGAGGAGATCGTCGCCACCGTCGCGGCCACGCCCGCCGCCGAGGTGGACGCGGCTGTGGTCCGCGCCGCCCGGGCCGCGGAACAGTGGGCGGCCCGCGCCCCCGGGGACCGGGCCCGCGTGTTGCGCCGGTTCGCCGTCGTGGTGGACGAACACCTCGAGGAACTGGCCCGGTTGGAGGTCCGCGAGGCCGGCCACCCGATCGGCAACGCGCGCTGGGAGGCGGGCAACGTCCGCGACCTGCTCGACTACGCCGCGGGCGGGGCCGAGCGGTTGAACGGCCGGCAGATCCCGGTGGCCGGCGGCCTCGACGTCACCTTCCACGAACCGCTCGGCGTGGTCGCGGTGATCGCGCCGTGGAACTTCCCCATGCCGATCGCCGGTTGGGCCCTGGCCCCGGCGCTCGCGGCCGGCAACGCCGTCCTGCTCAAGCCCGCCGAGACCACCCCGCTGACCGCGCTGCGCCTGGCCGAACTGGGCCTGGCGGCGGGGCTTCCGGAGGGACTGTTCCAGGTGCTGCCGGGCGCGGGACCGGTGACCGGACGGGCCCTGGTGGAGCACCCGGGTGTGGCCAAGGTGGTGTTCACCGGCTCCACGGCCGTGGGCAAGGACATCATGGCCCGCTGCGCCGCCGGGCTGAAGCGGATCACCCTCGAACTCGGCGGCAAGAGCCCGAACATCGTCTTCGCCGACGCGGACGTCGAGGCCGCCGCGGCCGCCGCCCCCGGCGGATTCCTGGACAACTCCGGGCAGGACTGCTGTGCGCGCACCCGGATCCTGGTGCAGCGTTCGGTGTACGACCGGTTCCTGGAACTGCTCGAACCGGCGGTACGGGCCTTCCGGATCGGCGATCCGAACGACCCCGACACGCACATGGGGCCGTTGATCTCCGCGGCGCACCGCGAGCGAGTGCGCTCGTATGTGCGCGAGGACGCGCCGGCCGTGATCCGCGGTGAGGTGCCGGCCGGCAAGGGCTTCTGGTATCCGGCCACGGTGCTCGCCCCGGAGTCCGCGGCGGACCGCACCGCCGTCGAGGAGATCTTCGGCCCGGTGGCCGTCGTGTTGCCGTTCGACGACGAGGGCGACGCGGTACGCCTCGCCAACGCCACCGCGTACGGCCTGTCCGGATCCCTGTGGACCCGCGACGTCGGGCGCGCGCTGCGCGTTTCGCGGGCCGTTCGGGCCGGGAACCTGTCGGTCAACTCGCACAGCAGTGTCCGCTATTCGACCCCCTTCGGCGGGTTCGGGCAATCGGGTCTGGGCCGCGAACTGGGCCCGGATGCCCTGGTCGCCTTCACCGAGACGAAGAACGTGTTCATCAGCACCGAGGAGAACTAAGTGACCGAGCAGACCCCCGTGTGCCGCCGCCTGGTCGGCCGTACCGCCGTCGTCACGGGAGCGGGCAGCGGAATCGGCCTGGCCACCGCCCGGCGACTGGCCTCCGAGGGCGCCAACGTGGTGTGCGCCGACATCGACGAGGCGTCGGGCAAGGCCGCCGCCGCCGAGGTGGGCGGCCTGTTCGTCCGGGTCGACGTGACGAACGAGGAACAGGTCGAGGCGCTGTTCAAGGCCGCGTTCGACGCCTACGGCTCGGTGGACGTCGCGTTCAACAACGCCGGCATCTCGCCGCCCGACGACGATTCGATCCTGACCACCGGCCTGGACGCCTGGCGCCGGGTCCAGGAGGTCAACCTGACCTCGGTGTTCCTGTGCTGCAAGGCCGCGTTGCCGTACATGCGCCGGCAGGGCCGCGGTTCGATCATCAACACCGCGTCGTTCGTCGCGGTGATGGGCGCGGCCACCTCGCAGATCTCGTACACCGCGTCCAAGGGCGGCGTGCTCGCGATGTCGCGCGAGTTGGGCGTGCAGTTCGCCCGCGAGGGCATCCGGGTCAACGCGCTGTGCCCGGGACCGGTGAACACCCCGCTGCTGAAGGAGTTGTTCGCCAAGGACCCCGAGCGGGCCGCGCGCCGCCTGGTGCACATCCCGGTGGGCCGGTTCGCCGAGCCCGAGGAACTGGCCGCCGCGGTCGCGTTCCTGGCCAGTGACGACGCGTCGTTCGTGAACGCGGCCGAATTCCTGGTCGACGGCGGCATCGCCGGGGCGTACGTCACCCCGATGTAGCCCATCCCATGGGCGGGTTCGACCCGCCGACGAGCACCCGCGGGCGCGATCACGCCGACGCTCCCGCGGGTTGGCCGCCGCCGATCGTTCGCGCCGTACGCGACCGGTCGGCGGCAATCGGCTGCCGAGCCGACAACGGAGGCCGCAACGGTCCGACAATGTGCGGCGGACCAGGTCGTGTGCGATGCGTCGCACGGTCCGGTGACGGTGTGATCGTCCATTGGCCCACCATGACCGCGCTTCGGCGCCGCAGCTCGGGTACCGGGGTCACTCGGTGACCCGTTCGGCCGGCGCCCGAACACGCGTGCGCCACACTCGCGCGTTCACCGTCGATTGTGTGCGGCCCGAGGTCAGACACGGTTGCGGCGGTGCAGGCGGACGGCCTTGACCGAGGCGTAGGCGGCGATGGTGGAGAGGGCGGCGCGGATGCCGTTCCAGATGTTCCAGGTGGTCTCGAAGTCGGTGCGGGTCTTGGTGGGGTCGGCGCTGCCGGCGTGGGCGAGCATCTGGTTGAGGGGGACGTTGATGCCGGAGGTGGTCAGGACGGTGGTGGTGTAGAGGGCGAGGGCGGCGAGGGCCCACTTCATGGCGGTGCCGCCGCCGAGCCTGCGGAGCTTCCAGGCGGCGACGGCGGGGGCGGCCATGGCGGCGGTGAAGACCGCGAAGAACAGCGGGTTCTCGATGCCGGTGTTGATGTCCTGCATGGTGGTCACGAAGCCGGCGTCGTCCTTGGTGCCCAGCCACGGCATGACGATCGCGGAGAACGCGACGTAGGTGCCGGCCATCAGGGTGTTCGCGACGGCGCCGGCGGTGAGCCAGCGGCCGACGGTGTCACGGGTGCGGGCCTTGGCACTCGAACCGGCGACGAGCGTGTTGTCGATGGCGGCCATGATGAACTCCCTTGCGGCGATGAGGTGTTGGGCGTCGGGGCGGTGGCTTTCCCTGGTGGTCCGCCGTGCCGTTCCTTCCGACACCTCAAGATTCGCGGGTACGCCGGCTTCGAACAACGGCCGATCCCGGAACCGGGGTTAACCCAGGGGTTATCGATGCGACGAGGGGCGCGGGCGGCCGGCCGCGCCGGGTCGGGCCGACCACGCTCCCGACCGTGGGGCGTGGTCGAACAGGACCAGGCCCGGCCCGGGGCCGATCGCGTGATCGCCGGTGTGGCACCGGAGCGGACCCGGCACGGCGAAGAGTCGGTCAGCGCTCAACTCCTCGGCGCGCCGGTGCTGGTGCGGACGACCAGTTCGGGGTGCAGGAGGTGGCGGGCGGCCCGGGTACGTTCGCCGCGCAGGCGCTGGAGCAGGGTCTCGGTGGCGAGCCGGCCCATCTCCTGCCTCGGCTGGTTGACCGTGGTCAGCCCGATGTGCCGGAGCCCGGCCAGATGGGTGTTGTCGTAGCCGATCACCGACACGTCCTGGGGCACCCGGACGCCCGCCTCGGACAGTTCGCCGATGATGCCGACCGCGTTGAAGTCGTTGGCCGCGACGATCGCGGTCGGGAGCGCGTCGCCGGCCAAGAGGGCGCGGGCGGCCGCGGCCCCGCCGATGTCGGTGTACTCGCTCGGCACCACGCGCAGGTGGCGGCCCAACGCCAGTCGCCGCATCGCCTGTTCGTAGCCCCGGCGACGGACCGACGACTGCGAGCCGCCACCGCCGTCCACGTGCACGATGTCGCGGTGGCCGAGCGCGGCCAGGTGCTCGACGGCCAGCGCCGATCCGGTGGCGCCGTCGTCGTTGACCGTGTCCACGTGCCCCGCCCGCACGCTGCGGGCGACCAGGACGGTGGGCACCTGGGACGCGGCCTCCTCGATCGCCGCCGTCTCCACCACGGGGCCGAGCAGGAGCAGGCCGGCGGGACGGAACTGGAGCAGGCGCTCGACGCTGCGGCGTTCGTGCGCGGGCCGGCGGCCACCGGTGCCCAGGATGATCTCCATGCCGTTGTCGTGCGCGGCGGCCTCGACGCCGTCGACCACCTCGGCGAAGTACGGGTTGTGCAGGTCGGAGATCATCACGCCGAGCGTGCTGCTGTTGCCGGTGGCCAGCGTGCGGGCGTTGAGGTTGGGGCGGTAGCCCAACTCGCGGGCGGCGGCGAGCACGGCTTGCCGCCGGCCCTCGCTGACCTTGGGCGAGTCGCGCATCACCAACGACACGAGGGAGCGGGAGACCCCGGCGCGGGCGGCGACGTCCTCGAGGGTGGGACCGGACACTGATGCTCACCTTTCTCCCGGAAGCGGCGTTGTCGATCCGACGGCGCGCCGTCGGCCGGGTCGGTGGCGTCGACTCGTGACGACGACTCCACGACGTCGACGTCACGGTGGGAGCGCGACCCGCACAACCGCGCCCCGTCCACCCGGCATCCGAACCTCGGCGCCGTGATCCCCACGATCCCCATGCGGCCGGACCCCGGTCACACCGGGTTCCCGACCGACAACCCGAACCGAAGATACACGCTTGGAGCGCTCCAAAGAATGGAGCGCTCCACTCCGGTCGGGACGGGGTCGCGGCGGCCGACCCGACGAATGGCTGTAATGCGCACCGATCCTGGTGTGTCGACGACGTACGGCGAACGTGGCGGGTGACCCTTGACATGCTCGGACGGCGAGTATCAGTCTTGGGGCGTTCTCGGATTGGAGCGCTCCAAAAAGTGGAGCGCGCCGACGCACGGAGTGCTCCGTCGGGCGGACCCGGGGAGGCTCCTCGATCGGCTCGACTGCCAAGTTCCACCTGCCCACTGGAGAAATGAATCTGATGCGTATCGGAGTCGCAGGCGTGGGGCGGATCGGCGCGATGCACGCGCGCAACCTCACCGACCTGGAGACGGTCGACAAACTCGTCCTGTTCGATCCCCAACCGGGGCGCGCGGACGCCCTCGCCCGGGAGATCGGCGCCGAGGCGGTCGCCGACCTCGACACCCTGCTCCGCGAGGTGGACGGGGTCGTGGTCGCCACGCCCACCGACACCCACCCGGAGATGGTGCGCCGCACCGTCGCCGCCGGCGTCCCGACGTTGTGCGAGAAGCCGATCGCCTCCGACGTGCCGGCGATGCGCGCGCTGATCGCCGAGGTGGAGGCGAGCGGGGTGCCGGTGCTGGTCGGCTTCCAGCGCCGGTTCGACCCGGCGGTGGTCGAGCTGAAGCGGCGCCTGGACGCGGGTGAGGTGGGTACGCCCTACCTGGTCCGCGCGGTCGGTCAGGACGCCGCGCCGCCGGACTTCGGCTACCTGCCCGCGTCCGGCGGGATCTTCCGCGACCTGCTGATCCACGACCTGGACGCGGTGCCGTGGCTGATCGGCGAGCCCGTGGTCGAGGTGTACGCCGGCGGATCGGTGCTGGTCGACCAGGCGTTCGCGGACGCCGACGACGTGGACAACGCGGTGGTCATGCTGCGCTTCGCCGGCGGGGCGCACGCGGTGCTCACCGGCGGGCGGCACAACCCGGCGGGATACGACCACCGCATCGAGGTACTGGGTTCGGCCCAGTCGCTCGCGGTGGGCCTGGACCCGCGCACCCCGCTGACCTCCCTGGAGGAGGGCGGACCGCAGGCCGGGCCGGACGCCTACCCGGGCTTCCCGGAGCGCTTCGCCCGGGCGTACGGCAACGAGATGCGGGTGTTCGTCGAGGTGGTCGCCGGGCGGATGGCCAACCCCTCGCCGGTGCGCGACTCGCTGGGCAGCCTGATCCTGGCCGCGGCCTGCGAGCGGTCGCGGCGCGAGGGGCGCCCGGTGGTCCCGGACCCGCCGGCCGACGACCCGGCCGTGTCCGCGGTCGGCGAGGCGGCGTCGTGAGCGCCCCCGCGGGAGCCGACCTGCGGCTCGCCGGCGCGCCGATCACGTGGGGGGTGTGCGAGGTGCCCGGTTGGGGTCCGATGCTCCCGGTGGACACCGTACTCGGCGAGATGGCCGCCCTGGGCCTGACCGCCACCGAGCTGGGCCCGCCCGGCTACCTGCCGGACGACCCCGCCGCGCTCAAGGGCGTGTTGGCCGGCCACGGCCTGACCCTGGTCGGCTCCTTCGCCGCCCTCGTCCTGCACGACCCGCACCGGCTGGCGCAGACGCTGACCGCCGCCGCGCACACCGCCGAACTGATCGCCGCGGCCGGCGGCGAGGTATTGGTGCTGGCCGCCGCCACCGGCCTGGACGGCTACGACACCCGCCCCGAGTTGTCCGACGCGCAATGGGGGCAACTGATCGCCGGCGCCGAGGAGATCGCCCGGATCGCGGCCGAGCGCGGCCTGCGCGCCACGCTGCACCCGCACGTCGGCACCCACGTGGAGAACGCGGCGGAGGTCGAGCGATTCCTCCGGGACAGCACCCTGCCGCTGTGCCTGGACACCGGCCACCTGCTGATCGGCGGCACCGACCCGCTCGACCTGGTCCGCCGCCACCCCGACCGGATCGGGCACGTGCACCTGAAGGACGTACACGCGGACACCGCCGCCCTGGTGCGGTCCGGCGCGCTGACCTACGCCGACGCGGTCGGGCGCGGCATATACCGCCCGATCGGCGAAGGCGACGTGCCGGTCGCCGAGATAGTGGCGACGCTGCGCGCGGCGGGCTATCGGGACTGGTACGTCCTCGAACAGGACATGCGCCTCGGCGACGACCCGGCGGACGCGGACCTGCCGCGCCGGGACACCGCGCGCGGGCTGGCCCACCTGCGCGGCAACTGACCGGTGGGCGCCGGGTGTGGCGCGGTGGACGGATTCGGTCGCCCGGTCGGGGTACGACACACCCACCGGGCCGGGCGCCCGGTACGCCGAGCACCCCCGGTCGCCCACGCACCCGAGCCGCACCCGACCCTCACCCTCATCACCTCCCTCCCCGAACCTCCCGAACCTCCTGAACCTCCCGAACCTGCCGAACGTCCTGACGAGGAGTATTCGATGCCCCGACGTTCCCTCGGATTCGCCGCAGCCCTCGGCGTGTCCGCGCTCGTCCTCGCCGCCTGCAGCAGTCCCTCCGGTTCGGACCCGGACGCCAAGAACACCGCGAACAGCGCACCGACGGTCGCGACCAAGGGCAACAACACGGTGGCCGTGATCACCCACGGCTCGGCCGGTGACGCGTTCTGGAGCGTCGTGCAAAACGGCGCGCAGGACGCCGGCAGGAAGCTGGGCGTCGACGTCCAGTACCAGGGCAACGGCGACCCGGCCGGCCAGGCCCGATTGATCGACAACGCGGTCACCCAGGGGGTGGGCGGGATCGTGGTCTCGATGGCCAACCCGGACGCGCTGGCCAACTCGATCAAGGCGGCCACCGCCAAGGGCATCCCGGTGATCACCATCAACTCGGGGCAGAGCCGGTCCGCCGAGTTCGGCGCGATCGCGCACGTCGGCCAGGACGAGTCGATCGCCGGCGAGGCGGCCGGCGCCAAGCTCAAGCAGGCGGGCCGGACCAAGATGTTGTGCGTCATCCACGAGGCGGGCAACATCGGCCTGAACCAGAGATGCGACGGCGCCAAGGCCGGCTTCGGCGGCGCGACGCAGACCCTCCAGGTCGACATCGGCAACCCCACCGACACCCAGGCCCGGATCCGCGGCGCGCTCCAGTCCGACTCCTCGATCGACGCCGTGCTCGCGCTCAACCCGCAGGTCGCCGCGGTCACCGTCGGCGCGGTCGGCGACGCGAACTCCAAGGCGCAGATCGCCACGTTCGACCTCAACCCCGACGTGGTCACCGCGATCAAGGGCGGCAAGATCGTCTTCGCGGTGGACCAGCAGCAATACCTTCAGGGCTACCTGCCGGTGACGATGATCAAGCTGTATCGGGACAACGCCAACACCGTCGGCGGCGGCAAGCCGGTCCTGACCGGTCCCGGATTCGTCGACAAGAACAACGTCGACGCGGTGGCCGGATACGCGCAGCGGGGGACGAGATGACCACGACTCCACCGTCGAAGCCCGCGCCCAGCCCCGCGCCGTCGGTACGGGTCTCCGGCGGCGCCGGCACCGAGGCGCCCGGGCCCGCGCGCGCCGGCGACGAGCGGGTGTCGCCGGTGAGCCTGGCCCACCGACTGCTCGTGCGGCCGGAGTTGGGCTCGCTGATCGGCGCCGTGCTGGTCATGGTGTTCTTCTCGGTCGTCGCCGACGGGTTCTTCACCGCCGCCGGCGCGGCGACCTGGCTGGACGACTCGGCCACCCTGGGGATCATGGCGGTCGCCGTGGCCCTGCTGATGATCGGCGGCGAATTCGACCTGTCCGCCGGGGTGATGACCGCCTCGACCGCGCTGATCACCGCCATGCTCGCCACCCGCGCGGGCTGGTCCGTCTGGCCGGCGCTCGCGGTGTCCCTGCTCTTCGCCCTGGCCGTCGGCGCGCTCAACGGCTGGCTGGTGGTGCGTACCGGACTGCCCAGCTTCATCATCACGCTCGGCACGTTCCTGGCCCTTCAGGGCCTCAACCTCGGGGTCACCCGGCATGTGACGAACAGCGTCCAGGTCAGCGGGATGCGGGCCACCGACGGCTACGAGTCGGCCGGGCGGTTCTTCGCCTCGACGATGGCCGTGGCCGGCACCGAGATCCAGGTCTCCGTGTTGTGGTGGCTGCTGCTGGCCGCGCTGGCCACGTGGGTGCTGGCCCGTACCCGGTTCGGCAACTGGATCTACGCCGTCGGCGGCGCCCCGGTGAGCGCGCGCAACGTCGGCGTCCCGGTGGACCGGACCAAGATCGTGCTGTTCATGACCACCGCCGCGGCCGGCTGGCTGGTCGGCTCGATCAACATCCTGCGCTACACCTCGGTCCAGGCCAATCAGGGCATCGGGCTCGAATTCCAGTACATCATCGCGGCGGTGATCGGCGGCTGTCTGCTCACCGGCGGCTACGGGTCGGCGATCGGCGCCGCCCTGGGCGCGCTCATCTTCGGCATGGCCCGGCAGGGCATCGTCTACGCGAAGTGGAACAGCGACTGGTTCCAGCTCTTCCTCGGGGTGATGCTGCTCGCCGCCGTGCTGGTCAACAACTCCTTCCGGCGCCGCGCGGAAAGGTCCCGCCGATGACGAACACCACTCCCGAACCCCGGCCGACCGGCACCACGCCGGACAACCCCGCCCCGCCCGCCTCGGGTGCCACCCGAGCCGGCGCCGGGTCCGGGCACCTGCTCGAACTGCGAGGTGTGGGAAAGCGGTTCGGCAATGTGATCGCGCTCGACGACGTGTCCACCTCGGTCGACGCCGGCGAAGTCACGTGTGTCCTGGGGGACAACGGCGCGGGCAAGTCGACGTTCATCAAGATCCTGGCCGGCGTACACGCCAACGACAGCGGCGAATACCTCGTCGAGGGCGCGCCGGTGCACTTCCACTCGCCCCGCCAGGCGCTGGACCGGGGGATCGCCACCGTCTACCAGGACCTGGCCGTGGTGCCGCTGATGAGCGTGTGGCGCAATTTCTTCCTCGGCTCCGAACCCCGCAAGGGACGCGGGCCCTTCGCCCGGCTCGACATCGCGCAGGCGCGCGCCGGGGCGCGCCGGGCGCTGCTCGACATGGGCATCGACCTGCGGGACGTGGAGCAGCCGGTGGGTACGCTCTCCGGCGGCGAACGGCAGTGCGTGGCGATCGCCCGGGCCGTGCACTTCGGCGCCAAGGTGCTGATCCTGGACGAGCCCACCGCCGCGCTCGGCGTCAAGCAGGCCGGGACGGTGCTGCGGTACATCGCCCGGGCGCGCGATCGGGGTCTGGGCGTCGTGTTCATCACGCACAACCCGCACCACGCCCACCCGGTCGGGGACCGGTTCCTCCTGCTCAACCGCGGGCGCAGTCAGGGCAGTTACACCAAGGACGAGATCACCCTGGCCGAACTCACCCGGCAGATGGCCGGTGGCGCCGAACTGGAGGCGCTGGCACACGAGTTGCATTCGGGGGCCAAGGCATGACGGGCGTGCGGGAAGTGACGGTGGCGCACGAAGCCATGGCGGGGGCGTGGGAAGCCATGACGGGGGTGCGGGCATGACCGGGCCCACGGCGGAGCCGGAGCGCGGCGGGCCTTTCGACATCGAGCCCGAGGTGCTGACGGTCGGACGAGTCGGGGTGGATCTGTACCCGCAGCAGAGCGGCGTCTCGCTCGACCGGGTCGAGACCTTCGCCCGGTTCCTGGGCGGCACCGCCACCAACGTGGCGGTCGCCGCGGCCCGGCTCGGCCGTCGATCGGCGGTGTTGACCAAGGTCGGCGCGGATCCGTTCGGCACCTTCGTCCGCGACGCGCTGACCGGGTTCGGGGTCGATCCCGCCTGGGTGTCCACGCACGAACGGCTGTTGACCCCGGTGGTGTTCTGCGCGCTCGACCCGCCGGAGGATCCGCCGCTGCTGTTCTACCGACTGCCGACCGCGCCCGATCTCACGCTCACCGACGCGGACGTGCCGTGGGATCTGGTCCGCCGGGTCCCGGTGTTGTGGGTGACCGGGACCGGCGCCAGTGTCGAGACCTCGCGCGGCACACATCTGCGGATGCTGGCCGCGCGCGGTCGGCGCGAGCACACCGTGCTCGACCTCGACTATCGGCCGATGTTCTGGCCGGACCGGGACACCGCCTCGCGGCACATCGGCGCGCTCGTCGACGAGGCCACCGTGGTGGTGGGCAACCGGGCCGAGGTGGAGATCGCGGTGGGCACGGCCGATCCGGACGAGGCCGCGAGGCGGTTGCTGGCTCGGGGGGTGCGGCTGGCCCTGGTCAAGAAGGGCGCCGAGGGTGTCCTGGTGGCCACCGCCGAGGGCAGCCACACGGTGGCGCCGCGTCGGGTCGAGGTGGTGTGCGGGCTCGGCGCGGGCGACGCGTTCGGGGGCGCGCTCGTGCACGGCCTGCTGTCCGGGTGGGATCCGGTGCGGATCGCCGAGTTCGCCAACGCCGCCGGAGCGCTGGTGGCGGGGCGGCTCGCGTGCGCGGACGCGATGCCCACGCCGGGGGAGATAGCGGAACTGCTGGGCGCACACGCAACGAATGTGAACCACCCGATCGTGAACCACCCGATGTTGGAGACCCGAACGTGATCAGCGACCACGACTGGAACACCCTGCTCGCGACCCGGGCGAATCGGCCCGACGCGGTTCTCGCCGCGTACGACGAGCGCCGTCGCCGACCGAGCCTGCTCTCCCCGCACGGCACCCTCTTCCTGGTCGCCGCCGACCACCCCGGACGCGGCTCGCTGGGGGTGGGCGGCGACGCGCTCGCCATGGCCGACCGGCGCGACCTCCTCGACCGGTTGGTCACCGCCCTGGAACACCCGGACGTGGACGGGGTGTTGGGCACACCCGACGTGATCGAGGAGTTGCTGCTCCTGGGCGTCCTCGAGGACAAGGTGGTGATCGGGTCGATGAATCGGGGCGGCCTGGCCGGCGCGTCGTGGGAGATCGACGACCGGTTCACCGGGTACGACGCCGAGGCCATCGACCGCTACCGGCTCGACGGCGGCAAGATGTTGTTGCGCATCGTGGACGCCGACGCCGGCACGATACCCACCCTGGAGGGTTGCGCACGGGCGGTGAGCGAGCTGGCCGACCGGGGGATCCGGGCGATGATCGAACCGCTGCCCTATCGGCGCGACACGTCCGGGCGGCTGGTCCTGGATCGCTCGACCGAGGCCAACGTGCGGGCCGTGACGGTCGCCTCCGCGCTGGGGACGACCTCCGCCTACACCTGGCTGAAGCTGCCCGCGACCGACGAGCCGGACAAGGTGGCCGGCGCCACGACCCTGCCGACCGTGGTGCTGGGCGGGGTGCCGTCCACCGATCCGGGGGCCGACCTGTCCTCGTGGGGCCGGGCGCTCGCGCAACCGGCGGTGCGCGGCCTGGTGGTGGGCCGGGCGCTGCTGTATCCGGCCGACGGGGACGTGCGCGGCGCGGTGGACGCCGCCGCGCGGATCCTGCGCGCGGCCAATCCGCGCGCGGCGGAGGTGATCGTGTGAGCGACCCGCGACTGTTCCACCCCTGGGGCACGGCGGGCGGCGCCGACGACCCGCTGCTGATCACGCCCGAACTGGCCGGCTGGCGCTACAGCGGCCTGCGGGTGATCCACCTGCCGCCGGGGGGCCGGCGCGTGCTGGACACCGGGGACCACGAGGTGGCGGTGATCCCGCTGGCCGGTGGGCTGACCGTGGAGACCGAGGGCCGCCGGTTCGAACTGGTCGGGCGCGAGACGGTGTTCACCGCCGTGCCGGACTTCGCGTACGTCCCGCGCGACGCGGAACTGCGGCTGAGCGCGGCGCACGGGTGCGAGGTGGCGTTGGCCTCGGCGCGGGCGACCCGACGGCTGGATCCCGCGTACGGGCCGGCCGCCGACGTGCCGGTCGAGGTGCGCGGCGCGGGTCGGGCCACCCGGCAGGCGAACAACCTGCTGACGCCGGAGGCGTTCGACGCGGACAAGCTGGTGGTCTGCGAGATCCTGACCCCGGACGGCAACTGGTCGTCCTTCCCGCCGCACAAGCACGACGAGGCGAGCGCGCACGAGGTCGTCAACGAGGAGATCTACTACTTCCGGGTGGCCGGCCGGGACGGGCGCACCCCCGACCGGGAGGGCTTCGGGCTGCACCGCACCTACACCGCCGACGGCTCGATCGACGAGACCGTGACGGTGCGCGACGGGGACGTCTTCCTGGTCCCGCGCGGCTACCACGGCCCGTGCGTGGCCACTCCCGGACACCACCTCTACTACCTGAACGTGATGGCCGGACCCGCCGCCGATCGCGCGATGCTCGCCTGCGACGACCCCGCCCACCACTGGGTACGGGACAGTTGGGCCGGACAGCCGGTCGATCCGCGCTGCCCGCTCACCTCGCCGCCCGCCCCCGACGGAGGAAGCCGATGACTGCGACGACTCCGGTGCCTCCGATGCCTCCGATGCCTCCGGCGCCGACGTCCGGAGCCACTGTGCGGCTGACCACCGCCCAGGCTCTCGTGCGCTGGCTGATCGCCCAGGGGAGCGAACTCGTGGACGGCCGCCGAGTGCCGCTGTTCCCGGGCGTGTTCGCCATCTTCGGCCACGGCAACGTGCTCGGCCTGGGCGACGCGCTGCACGAGGCCGGTGGGCGACTCCCGGTGTGGCGCGGTCAGAACGAACAGGGCATGGCGCTCGCGGCGGTCGGCTACGCGCGGGCGACGCAGCGCCGCCAGGTGATGGTCGCCACGTCCTCGATCGGGCCCGGCGCGCTGAACATGGTCACCGCGGCGGGTGTGGCGCACGCCAATCGGCTGCCGCTGCTGCTCCTGGTCGGGGACACCTTCGCGAGCCGGGCGCCCGATCCGGTGCTGCAACAGGTCGAGCACTTCCACGACCCCGGCGGCACGGTCAACGACGCGTTCCGCTCGGTGAGTCGCTACTGGGACCGGATCACCCGGCCGGAGCAGCTGATCGCCACGCTGCCGCAGGTGGCCCGGGTGCTCACGGATCCCGCCGACTGCGGGCCGGTCACGCTGGCGCTGCCGCAGGACGTGCAGGGGCAGGCGTACGACTTTCCGGTCGCGATGTTCGCGCCCCGGCTGCATCGGCCGGTGCGCCCGCGCCCGGACCTGGGCGAACTGGCGGACGCGGCGGCGCTGGTGCGGGCGGCCGCGCGGCCGTTGCTGGTGGTGGGCGGCGGGGTGCGGTACGCGGACGCGGCGGCGGAGGTGCTGGCACTCGCCGAGGCGTACGGTGTCCCGTTCGCCGAGACGGTCGCGGGGCGCACCCTGCTGCCGCACGAACACCCGCTGCACGCCGGGCCGTTGGGTGTCACCGGATCCGCGTCGGCGAACGCGCTCGCGGCGGACGCGGATTTGATCCTGGCCGTGGGCACCCGCCTCCAGGACTTCACCACCGCGTCCTGGACGGTCTTCGCCGCCGACGCGCGCCTGGTGTCGATCAACGCGGCCCGGTTCGACGCGGTCAAGCGCGGCGCGGCGCCGGTGACGGGGGACGCGCGAGAGGCGCTGCGCGAACTGGCCCCGCTGCTGGGCGATTGGCGGCCGGATCCGGCCTGGACCGCGCGCGCCGCGAGCGAACGCCGGGCCTGGGACGGCACGATCGACGCACTGCGCGCGCCGGGCGATCCGGCGGATCCGCCGACGTACGCGCAGGTCGTTGGCGTGGTCAACCGGTTGGCCGGTCCGCAGGACTACGTACTCACCGCCAGCGGCGGGCTGCCCGGCGAACTGGTGGGCGGCTGGCGGTCGGTGGGCGCGGTCGGGGCGCCGACGATGGACGTCGAGTACGGGTTCTCCTGCATGGGCTACGAGATCGCGGGCGCGTGGGGCGCGGCGATGGCGCGGCCCGAGGGGGTGGTCACCACGCTCCTGGGCGACGGGTCGTATCTGATGCTCAACTCCGAGGTGTACTCGGCGGTGTTGTCCGGGCACCGGTTCGTCGCGGTGGTCTGCGACAACGGCGGCTACGCGGTGATCGCGCGCTTGCAGGAGGGGCAGGGGGCCGCGCCGTTCAACAACATGATCACCGACTGCCGGGGACCGGGCGCCGCCGCCGACCACCGGGTCGACTTCGCCGCGCACGCCGCCGCGTTGGGCGCGGAGGTGTTCACCGCCGACACGGTGGCCGACCTGGAGAAGGCGTACACGGCGGCGCGGGCGTCGCGGCGGCCGGCCGTGGTGGTGGTGCGCACCAGCCCGAACCACTGGACCGAATCCGGCGCGTGGTGGGAGGTCGGCGTCCCCGAACTCTCCGCCCGCCCGGAAGTGACGGCGGCCCGACACCGGATGGACGAGGCGAGAGCGGAGCGTACGGCCCGGGGCTGACCGGGCCCGCGCCGCCGGGCTCGGGTGGATCGTTCCACCCGAGCCCACCTTCGCGCGAACAGGCCGCGATCGGCTCGCGATCAGGCCGCGATCGGGCGTGCCGGCAGGCCCGCGCCCGCTCGCGCCTCGGCGAACGAGCGAAGCAGACGGTCGTGGATGGCGCCGTTGGAGGCGACCAACTCCCCGTCACCGGGCTTCCAGTCGTCGCCCTCGAAGGTGGTGGCCCGACCGCCCGCCTCGCGGACCAGGATCGCTCCGGGCGCCCAGTCCCACGGACCGCAGCGCTGCTCCCAATAGGCGTCGAGCCGGCTCGCGGCCACCCAGGACAGGTCGATACCGGCGCAGCCCAACCGCCGCACGTCACGGGTGTCGTTGACCACCGACAGGAACTCGGCCAGGTTGTTGTCCGGGTCGGTCGCCCGCGACGGCGGGAAACCGGTGGCGATCACGCTGCGGCCCAGGGTGCGGGTGTCCGAGACGTGCAGGCGTTTGCGGCCCTCGTACGCCCCGCGCCCGGCCTCGGCCCAGTACGTCCGGCGCCGCGTCGCGTCCGCGACCACGCCCAGGGCGAGTCGTTCGCCGTCCCAGAACGCGATCGCGCAGGCGTAGTGCGGCAGTCCGTGCGCGAAGTTGGTGGTGCCGTCGAGCGGATCGACGAACCAGGTGGGGCGACCGAGGTCCAACTCGGCCAGCCCGCCGCCCTCTTCGCCGACCACCGCGTCCTGCGGATAGTGGCTGCCCAGCCACGCCCGAACCAGTTTCTCCACGCGCAGATCGGTCGCGGTGACCAGGTCGGCGGACGACGACTTGAGCCGGATCCGCCGTGGTCGCCCGGCCCGGCGAATGACCTGGGCGGCCTCTCGGGCGACGCGCAGCGCCGCAAGCGTACGGGGGAGGGGGAAGACCACGATGACGCTCCTTGCCTACGGCGCTCGATGAAACCGATGCCCGATCGACCACGGAGCACCCACCGGCCCCCACACCCGACCCACGCCCCACGCGAAGACCGCCCCGACACCGACTCGCCGCCCTGCAACTCCTTGCCCCAGCATTATGTCGACCCCCACCCCCCACCACCACCAAGTTGGCCCGCGCCACAACCGCCGCACGGCCGCGTCGGCGGACCCAACGATCGGCGGACTCAGTCCCCGGTGGCCGCGGGCGGCTGCTCGTCCGGGTCGGGGGCGACCCCGCAGGCGATCCGGTGGTGGCGGATGTGCGCGGGATTCAGGCGATGGTCGGAGCGGAACGTCAGGGTGCCCTCGACCTCGAACGTGTCGGTGACGTAGACGACGCCGCCCGCGCCGATGTGGATGCCCTGTCGATCGAGTCGGCGGTGATGGTTGGGGCACAGGCACAGCAGGTTCGTCAGGTTGTCCGGCCCGCCCTCCCCGAGCGGGCGCACGTGTGCCCCGTCGCTGCTGCGCGTGCCGGCCCGGCCGCGCACGGTGGTCGAGCAGATCTGGCATTCGTCGTCGTACATCGCCTTGAGCATCTGCACGACTCGTGAATCACGGTCGTAACCGCTCGTGGTCCGGACGATCCGGGCGGGAGGTGTGTCGTCGGTCGGGTCCGGCGTGGGATTCGGGACGCCGTCCGGGGGCGGCGGGTCGTCGCCCTCCCCGATGCCGACAGCGGTCAAAAGCTGCTCGTGGTCGACGTCGGGGAACCAGGTGTCCAGCAGGTGCGCGACGACCTCGGCGCGGCGGGCCCGGTCGGCGAGTTCGGCGACCGCCGGCCGGGTGAAGCCCGCGACGGCGCCGGTCGCCTCCAGTACGCGGATCCCGGGGAAGCGCCTGTTGTCCGCGGTGCGGCCGGTGACCTGCCAGAACTCGCCGGCGAGATACCAGAACGGGTATTCCGGGGTGATCTGGTTGGGTGTGCGCCCGAAGCGTTTCAGCAGCGGACGCACCCCGTCCCGGAAGACCGGCCACGGGATCAGCCGGTCCTCGGGGGTCGGCTCGCGTCCGATGGCCCACAGGATCGCGATGGGCTTGTGTCGGGTGGGCGTGTCGCCCATGTGGTGCGTCCGCATGGTCCGCAATTGGTCGAGCAGCGTCGACGTCATCGGCCGAGCGTACGAAAGCGGGCCGACAATCCGTGCGGTGGGTTGAGGTTGGGCTGGTGGGTCATGATGAGGGGGTAGTGGTATCCGTGCGGCCGGAAGGTGCGAGCGTTCGGCGGATGGGCCTGGGGTGGGTGGGGCGTCGGAGCGCGTGAGAGTCGAGGAGCCCCCTCATGGCACGTCCTGTTGGTATCGACCTCGGTACGACGAACTCGGTGGTCGCGGTTCTGGAGGCCGGTGAGCCCACCGTCATCGCGAACGCGGAAGGGGCTCGGACGACGCCGTCGGTGGTCGCCTTCGCGAAGAACGGCGAGGTCCTGGTCGGTGAGGTGGCCAAACGCCAGGCGGTGACCAACGTCGAGCGCACCGCGCGGTCGGTCAAGCGGCACATGGGCGACAACACCTGGCACTTTCCCGAGACCGGCGACATCGACGGCAAGCGGTACACCGCGCAGGAGATCTCCGCGCGGGTGTTGCAGAAGCTCAAGCGCGACGCCGAGGCGTATCTGGGCGAGAAGGTCACCGACGCCGTGGTGACCGTGCCGGCGTATTTCGACGACGCCCAGCGGCAGGCCACCAAGGAGGCCGGGGAGATCGCGGGCCTCCAGGTGTTGCGGATCGTGAACGAGCCGACGGCGGCGGCGCTGGCGTACGGGCTGGACAAGGTGCGCGACCAGATGATCCTGGTGTTCGACCTGGGCGGCGGCACGTTCGACGTCTCGCTCCTGGAGATCGGCGAGGGGGTCGTGGAGGTCAAGGCCACGCACGGCGACACGCATCTCGGCGGCGACGACTGGGACCAGCGGGTGATGGACCACCTGGTCAAGCAGTTCAAGAACGCGCACGGGATCGACCTGTCCAAGGACAAGATGGCGGTACAGCGGCTGCGCGAGGCGGCGGAGAAGGCCAAGGTCGAGTTGTCCAGCGCGACCGAGACGTCGATCAACCTGCCCTACATCACCGCGTCGCCCGAGGGCCCGTTGCACCTGGACGAGAAGCTGACCCGGGCCCAGTTCCAGCAGCTCACGGCGGACCTGCTCCAGCGCTGCCGGGCCCCGTTCCACGCGGCGATCGACGACGCGGGGATCTCCGTCGAGAAGGTCGATCAGGTGGTCCTGGTCGGCGGTTCGACCCGGATGCCGGCCGTGACCGAGCTGGTCCGGGAGCTGACCGGCGGCAAGGAGCCGAACAAGGGCGTCAACCCGGACGAGGTGGTGGCCGTCGGCGCCGCGCTCCAGGCGGGCGTGTTGAAGGGTGAGGTCAAGGACGTCCTGCTGCTGGACGTCACGCCGCTCTCGCTGGGTATCGAGACCAAGGGCGGCATCATGACCAAGCTGATCGAGCGCAACACCACGATCCCGACGAAGCGTTCGGAGATCTTCACCACGGCGGACGACAATCAGCCGTCGGTGCAGATCCAGGTGTTCCAGGGTGAGCGCGAGATCGCCGCGTACAACAAGCGGCTGGGCATGTTCGAGCTGACCGGTCTGCCGCCCGCGCCGCGCGGGTTGCCGCAGATCGAGGTGATGTTCGACATCGACGCGAACGGCATCGTGCACGTGTCCGCGAAGGACCTGGGTACGGGCAAGGAGCAGTCGATGACCATCACCGGCGGTTCCAGTCTGCCGAAGGACGACATCGACCGGATGATGCGCGAGGCGGAGGCGCACGCGGAGGAGGACCACCAGCGGCGGGAGAGCGCGGAGACCCGCAACCAGGCCGAGCAACTGGTGTACAGCACCGAGAAGTTCCTCAAGGACAACGGGGACAAGGTGCCGGCGGACGTCAAGGGCGAGGTGGAGACGGCGCTGACCGCGCTCCGCGAGGCGCTCGCGGGCGAGGACACGGCCGCGATCCGCGAGGCGGCGGAACGGGTGAGCACGGTCAGCCAGAAGCTGGGCACCGCGATGTACGCGAACGCCCAGCCGGGCGCGGAAGGCGCGGCCGGCGCGGCGGGCGGCACCGCGGCCGAGGCCGACGCCGACGAGGACGAGGTCGTCGACGCCGAGATCGTCGACGACGACAAACGCGGAGGTGGGACCGCATGAACCGGATCTCTCCCGGACCGGGACTGCTGCCGGTTCCGGCCGGGCAGCCACCGTCGCCGGTCGTGGCGTCGCTGCTGGCCGAGATCGCGGCGCAGCGCGAGCAGGTGACCGAGCGGGTGGACGAGTTGTGCCGGCTCCGGGCGGACTACGACGGCTATCGGCGGCATGTGCGGCGGGACCGGCTGGCGGTGCGGGAGGCGGCGTTGGCCAATGTGCTCACGCCGCTGCTGCCGGTGGTGGACGGCTTCGATCGGGCGCGGGCCGCCGGTGATCTGACGCCGGGGGTGGCGAGTGTCGTCGACGCGCTGGAGGACGCCCTCGCGGCGCTCGGGCTGCGCGCGTTCGGGGCGGTGGGCGACGTGTTCGACCCGTACGTGCACGACGCGGTGGCGCTGCACGTGGCGGCCGGGGTCGATCCGCCGATCTGCTCGACGGTGCACGAGCCGGGGTATCGGGTGGGCGATCGGCTGCTGCGTCCGGCCCGGGTGACGGTGACCGGGCCGCCGCCGGCGGGTGCGCGATGAGTCGCCGGCGGGTGGTCGTGTCGGGAGACGTGCAGGGCGTCTACTTCCGGGACACGTGCCGCGGTACCGCGGAGCGGCACGGTGTCGCGGGCTGGGTGCGGAATCTGCCGGACGGCACGGTCGAGGCGGTGTTCGAGGGCGCGCCGGACGAGGTCGCGCGGCTGACGGCGTGGACGGGGCGCGGGCCGTCGTTGGCCGTCGTCGACCGGGTGTACGTGTACGACGAGGATCCGGTGGAGGAGGGGCTGGTCGGGTTCGAGATCCGCCCGACACCGGCTCTGCGGCAACGATGAACGGGCCGCCCGCGTGAGCGGATGGGTCGGCTGCGTGAGTGATCGCGGTAAAACTACCGATTTGTGGCTGATTGAACCATCCTGGTGAGAGGGGGTGAAAGCGGCGGCGGCGACCGAGTGGACCGACGGAGTCGGGGGCTTGGAGGCGACAGGTATGCAAATCGTGGGATGGCACATAGAGATGGAGTTCAAGGAGGACGGCAAGCGGACCGAGGCCGCGGCGCTGCTGCGCCTGCGCGACGGTACGGAGCTGCGCTCGCACGCGCACGCCAGCCGGTATCCGGACGACCCGGATCAGCCGGCGGTCGGCGAAGAGATCGCCGCGGCGCGGGCGTTGACCGACCTGACCCGGCAGCTGCTGGACAAGGCGGCGGGCGAGATCGAGTCGTCGACGAATCGGCCGGTTCACTCGCTCGCCTGAGCGGAGCGGGGCCGACCGCGCTCGACGGGGCCGGTGCCGACCGGCGGCGAACCGCCGGCCGACACCGGCCCGCGCGCTCGGGTCGGGACGGCGGGCGGACGTGGGTGGTGGGCGGTTCGCGTCCGGGGCGCCGGGGTTGGGAGCCGTCGGTCGACGCCGACTCGCCCGCCCGATCGGGATGGCGGGTGGATGGCCGGCGGTGGCCGGTCGCCGGGTGTGTTCCGGAGGATTTGGTGGGGTATCCATTACGCGAATCTCTTGGCGTGATCGAATGATTACCGTGTGTGCTCGTCGGGTGGGTGTCGCGGGCCGCGACGGCGGGGGGTAGAGCAGAGCCGATGAGTGTGGCGATCGAGGTACTCGTGATCACCCCGGTCCGGATCTATCGCGACGCCACCGTGCGGGCGCTCGCCGACGAACCCGCGTTGCGGCTGGTCGGGTCGGGCGGCTCCGCCTCGGAGGCGGTCGCCGGCGCACGACGGCTGCGCCCGTCCGTACTCCTGCTGGACCTGAGCACGCCGGACAGCATTCCCGCGATCCGCGCCATCCGACGCGGGACGCCGCAGACCCGGCTGATCGCGATGGGCGTGGACGAGTCCCGCGACGACGTGATCACCGCCGCCGAGGCGGGCGTGGCCGGATTCATCGGCCGCGAATACTCGCTCCCGCAGACCGCCGCCGCGATCATCGGCGTCGTGCGCGGCGAGGCCTCGTGCAGCCCTCGGATCGCCGCACTGCTGCTGCAACGCGTACAGTCCCCCACCGTCGCCGCGCAGCGCACCGTGTCGGGGCTGCCCGAGACGCTGACCGCGCGCGAGCGGGAGATCCTGTTCCTGATCGCCGAGGGCAGGACCAACCACGAGATCGCCCGGGGCCTGTCCATCGGTCTGTCCACGGTCAAGACCCATGTGCACGCCGTACTGCGGAAGTTGCGCGTCCCGCACCGCGAGGCCGCCGCCGGCCTGCTGCGGGCGACACCCGCCGGCGAACCCCTCGGCCGCGCCCGGGTGGAGGCCGACGGCGCACCGGATCGAGCGCTCGGCGCGGCGCGCGCCGTGCCGCCACCCGTGTGGGGTTCGCGCGCGCCGCGCACCCGGCGGGCGCCGGACCACGAACAACCCGCCGGTGGCGGGCCCACGACCGGATAGCCGGGTCTTCGGGGGGCGCGACGAGCCCACCCGATCGGGTGGACGACGCGCTCCATCCGAGGTGGAGGCGGGCGGAGCCGACCGGTGGTGGAGGTCTACTCCCGCGCTCGGCAAAGACCGAACCGGCGGGTGGATGACGCGCTTCGGGCCGATGATCAACGATCTCGTCATGGCCGTTGCCGGCTCGATCGGTTCGAGCGCACCCGTGTTCCCCGACCTCTCCGACCTGGAGCGGTGGATCGCGGACGTGCTGGCCCGGGCGGTGCAGGCCAACGGGCCCGAATCGGCCGAGAGTTCGCTGGAACGCCTGTACCCCTCCCACGGCGAGGTACGCGAGGCGCTGGCGGATACGCCGAGGCCCGCGCCGGTGCTGATCACCGGGCCGCCGCTGCCCGCCCACCTGGCGCTGCCGCTGGCCCGACGCGGTTTCGACCCGTTCGACCTCGCCGCGCTCGCGCTGATCCTCGCGCCCGAACTCGACCCGGCGTACGGCCGCGCGATCGCCTGGCTGCAACGCGACTCCGGGCAGCCGTACCCGACGCTCGACCTGCTCGCCCGGCTGTGCTGCGAGACCGGGGAGGACCGGGCGGCGGTCGCGGTACGGTTGTCCGCCGCCGGTCCGCTGCTCCGGTGCGGGCTGGTGGAGCCGGTCGGCAGGCGCTCCGGACCCTCCTACGCGGGCGCCGTACGGCCCTCGGCGGTGCTGCTGCGCCGGTTGTTCGCGATCGGCCGACTCGACGACGCGCTCGCCCCGTTCGCGACGGTGGACACCTACGCGCCGGTCGACGCACCCGACCCGATCGCCGCCGCCGCGCTGGTCGCCCGGCTCGTCGGCGACGCGCCCTCGCTCACCCACCTGTCCGGCGCGCCCGCCGCGACCTGCCTGGACGTCGCGTGGTGGAGCGTGGCGCGGGCCGGCCGGCGGATGCTGACCGCACGGCCCGAAGCGCTCGCCGATCCGGCCCTGCTGCCCGGCCTGGCCGCCGAGGCACTGCTGCGCGAGGCCGTACTCGTGGTGGACGCACACGCCGGCGGCCCGCCCGACACGGTGTGGGAGCGGTTCACCCACGTCGTCGTGGTCGGCGGCCCCGACACACTCGCCCCCACCGGTCCCGACGTGCCGGCCGAGCGGGTGGCCGCGCTGTCGGTTCGCCGCGCGGTCGGCGTGCCCGGCGGCCTGGCCACCGCCCTGGCCGCACACGGTGTCGAGGTCGCGAGCACGCCGGGCGCCGACCCGCTGGCCGGCTGGACCCACCTGGCCGGGCCGGAGTTGCGGCAGACCCTGGACGCGGTCGCCGCCCGGGCCCGCGGTCGGGCCGAGCCCGGCGCGCCGCTGCGCACCACCGCGGCCGAGGTCGTCGACGTCGCCGCCCGGGTCACCGGCGGCGAACTGGGCCGACTCGCCACCCGGTTGGGCACGTACGACGACTGGTCCGCGCTGATCGTCCCCGACGACGTCGGGGAGCGGCTGCGCGACGTGTGCGCGCACCTGACCGCCCATCGCACGGTGCTCGACGCATCCGGCTTCGCCGACCGGCCGGGTCTGGGCCGCGGCGTGTCGGTGTTGTTCGCCGGCCCCAGCGGCACCGGCAAGACGTTCGCCGCGCGCCTGGTCGCGGGCCGGCTCGGGCTGCCGCTCTACCGGGTGGACCTGGCATCGGTGGTGTCCAAGTACATCGGCGAGACCGAACAGAACCTGGACGCCGTGTTCACCGCCGCCGCGCGCACCGACGCCGTGCTGCTGTTCGACGAGTGCGACGCGCTGTTCGGCAAGCGCAGCGAGGTGCACGACGCGCGCGACCGCTACGCCAACCTCGAAGTGGCCTATCTGCTCCAGCGGTTGGAGGACCACGACGGGCTCGCGGTGCTGGCCACCAACCTCCTGCACCACATGGACGACGCCTTCATCCGGCGGCTGACCTACTGCGTGCACTTCCCGTTCCCGGAGGCCGCCGAGCGGCGCCGGATCTGGCAGGGCGCCTGGCCGGCGGCGCTGCCCCGGGACGTGGACGTCGACCTGGGCGAACTGGCCGAGCACTACCCGCTCTCCGGCGGCCACATCCACAACGTCGCGGTCGCGGCGGCGCACCTGGCCGCCGCCGAGGGACGCGCGGTGGACCGGGCGGCGGTGCTTCGGGCGATGGAGCGCGAATACGACAAGATCGGGCCCTCCCCGCAGGCCCCCGCAACGATCGGGGCGCGGTGATGGCGGCGCAGCCGAAGGCGGGGCACACCGCCTCGCACCTGCCGGCCGAGTTGGAGGCACGGGCCGAACGGGCCCGGCCGCTGGACGCGGCGCTGCGCGGCTCGATGGAGCGCTCGTTCGGCACGTCCCTGGGCGACGTGGTCGTGCACACCGACGCCGACGCGGCGGCGTCGGCCGACCGGCTCGACGCGAAGGCCTACGCCGTCGGTCGGCACGTCGTGTTCGGCCCCGGGCGCTACGACCCGCACTCGACCGCGGGCCGGGCGCTGATCGGCCACGAACTCGCGCACGTGGTGCAGCAGCGGCGCGGCGGCCCGCGGCCGGGCCCGCAGGGCGTGCACCCCTCGGGTACCGCCGCCGAAGGCGCCGCGCACACGGCGGGTGCCCGGGCCGCGGCCGGCCTGTCCGCCCCGGTCGCGGGCGGCACCGCGCCGGGGGTGTCCCGGGCGCCGAAGAACGAGGCGGAAGAGGAGGCCGAGCGCGCCGAACTGCGGGAGAACCGCGCCGCGGCGATGGTCGCGCTGGGCGCGACCGAGGGCATCGCACTGGAGGTCACCGGCGCCGTGGACACCCTGATCGGCCTCGGCTACGGAGCACACGACGCGGGCCGCCTCGGCGTGCGCAAGGCGGCGTCGCTGCTCGGCCTGTCGGACGACCAGACGAAGCTGGTCCAGGCGTGGTACGAGGGAACCTCCGGCGGATTCGTCCTGGACGCCGTGCGCGACCGGGCCAAGGCGGCGGAGTTGGTCGACCCGTACACCGGTGTACCCGCGCTCTCGCCGGGGGTCACGCAGGCGGGCAACCTGACCGAGGCGTACTACGACCGGGTCAGCGGCGGCCGGGCGCCCGACGACGGCAGCCTGTTCAGCGACCGCGAGCTGACCCAGATCGCCGTGCAACTCGGGGTGAAGACCATCCTCGCCTACACCGGAGGAGAGGAGGTGCTCCTCGCGCTCAAGGTGCTGGGCGTGGCGAGTTCGGTCGAGGCGATCCTGAACGCGATCAACGCCAATCCGGAGGGCTGGCCGTCCGATTCGCGGTTCTGGCTCCAGGTCGTCGGCGCCGTGCTCAACGTGGCCGGGCTGGCCGCGTCGTCGGCGGGCAAGCGGTTGGCGGCGCTGATGCTCGACGCGGCGTTGGCCACGTTGGCGACCGCTCCGGCCGTGCGGAAGTTGTGGGTGGATTGGAAGGGCGCGCACGGCCCGGACCGCGACGCGGTGGTCGAACAGGACCTCAAGGAGGTGGTGCGGGCGCTGATCGCGGTGATGCACCAGATCCTGCTGCACGCCGCCGGCTACCGACGCTCGAAGGCACCGGGCGGGGGCACGGGCGGTACGGAGGACACCGGCGGCCGAGAGCATGCCGGGCCGCCCGTGAAGCAGCCGCGGTCGGCCGCCGACGCGCATGCCGCGGGACCGCCGCCGGCGCCCGCGCACGCCGGTGCGGGCACGGCGCCGGCCGGGGCGACCACGGC
>NZ_JBHTVA010000056.1:0-78090 GCF_042793325.1 Embleya sp. NPDC056575 | reverse complement strand
GGCGCGCGCCGGGCGTCGGCAGGCGTGTGTGCGGCTCGCGGGGCGCGAGGCGGCGGAAGGGTGAATTCCGCTCGCCGGGCACGACCGAGTGAGGGACTGCCAAGTCGGGGCAAAATGACATTTATCGGCCGGTTAATGATCATTATCTGCGCTAACCGGACGCCCCCGAGTCGGTCGCGCACTTCGCCGGAGCCGCCGAGGGGGGCACCGAATCCCGCTACTCTTGGCGCTGCCGGCGGCTTTGGTGTGAAAGATCCGCGTTGCGCGGCTTTCGCGATGCGTGGGATTCGTGGTGAATGGGGCACTCCGAGGCCCGACGTGCCGGGGTCGATCCGTGGATCGACCCAAGGCACGGCGGCCGGTGTCGGGCGTCCCCGACACCGGCCGCCGGCGGGGTTGTGACCGGTTGCTGTCCCCTGCGTCCCGGTCACGGCACCAACGCGAGGTCCCACGGCGCGCGGTGAGCGCGCCTCATCGCGTCGGCGGCCTTGCGGTGCCCGGCCCGCGCATGAAGCGGGCCGGCCATCAGTCACAACGACCGCCGGCGCGATGAAGTTACGCCCGGGGGCCGACCCGACCGCGGCACAACTCCAAAAGGGTCAGCGCGACGGTGGTGCCCGGCTTGCCCAGCCCCTCGCGGTACCGCGCGATGACCTCCATCTCGCGGGACAGTTGCACGCGGGCGCCGCCCGACGCGACGCGGACCCGCTGGATCTCGGCGGAGATGTCCACCCGTTCGGTGATCAGCGCGATGATCCGCCGGTCGAGGTCGTCGATACGGGCGCGGCCCACGCCGATCACGTCCTCGGGTGCCTGCGGCGGGGTGGTGGTGGTGTCGTCCATGCGGCCTGCTCTCCGGAAGGGGTCGGATCCGGGGCCTCGACACGAACGCGAAGACGCCCCGGGTACCGGACCCGGGGCGTCTTCGTCTGCCTGTGGTTGTGCTGCGTTCAGGCGGTGACGGCGGCGCCGGGGATCCCGGTGCCATAGGTAAAGCTGCGCGTCACGCCGAACGAGGACATGGCGTCAGTATGCCGCGACGACGGGAGCGGACACCAGCCGGGGTCACCCGCGCGACGCCGGTAGAATCGGCGTACACCCCTTTTTCGCTTCGCCGGAAGGCCCCTCGTGACCTTTGCCAGCCCGGACGGAGGCGGCACCGAAACCGTCCTCGTCGTCGACTTCGGCGCCCAGTACGCCCAGCTCATCGCCCGCCGGGTGCGCGAGGCGCGCGTATACAGCGAGATCGTGCCGCACAGCATGCCCGTGCCGGAGATGCTCGCGAAGCGCCCGGCCGCGATCATCCTGTCCGGCGGCCCCTCCTCGGTGTACGCGGACGAGGCGCCCAGCATCGACCCGGCGCTGTTCACGGCCGGCGTCCCGGTGCTCGGCATCTGCTACGGCTTCCAGGCCATGGCGCAGACCCTGGGCGGGGTGGTCGAGAAGACCGGTCTCGCCGAGTTCGGCGCCACCCCGCTGACCGTGACCGGCACCCGGAGCACCCTGTTCGACGGGCTGCCCACCGACCTGTCGGTGTGGATGTCGCACGGCGACTCGGTCTCCGCCGCGCCGGCCGGCTTCGCGGTCACCGCGACCAGCGCGGGCGCGCCGGTCGCCGCGATCGAGAACGACGAGGCGCGGCTGTACGGCGTGCAGTACCACCCCGAGGTGATGCACAGCGAGCACGGCCAGGCCATCCTGGAGCGCTTCCTGAAGGTGGGCGCGAGGCTCGCGGCGAACTGGACGATGGTCAATATCGTCGAGGAGCAGGTCGAGCTGATCCGTGAGCAGGTCGGCGACAAGCACGTGATCTGCGGCCTGTCCGGCGGGGTCGACTCCGCGGTCGCCGCGGCCCTGGTCCAGCGCGCCGTGGGCGACAAGCTCACCTGCGTGTTCGTCGACCACGGCCTGCTGCGCAAGGACGAGCCCGAGCAGGTCGAGCGGGACTACGTGGCGGCCACCGGGGTCTCGCTCAAGGTGGTCGACGCCCAGGAACGCTTCCTGACCGCGCTCGCCGGGGTGACCGACCCCGAGGAGAAGCGGAAGATCATCGGGCGCGAGTTCATCCGGGTCTTCGAACAGGCCGCCGCCGAGGTGGTCGCCGAGGCGGGCGCGCACGGCGAGGAGGTCGAGTTCCTGGTCCAGGGCACGCTCTACCCGGACGTGGTCGAGTCCGGCGGCGGCACCGGCACGGCGAACATCAAGTCGCACCACAACGTCGGCGGGCTGCCCGAAGACCTCCAGTTCAAGCTGATCGAGCCGCTGCGCAAGTTGTTCAAGGACGAGGTGCGCGCGGTCGGCGAGCAGTTGGGCCTGCCGTCGGAGATCGTGTGGCGGCAGCCGTTCCCGGGCCCCGGCCTGGGGATCCGGATCATCGGCGAGGTCACCGCCGACCGGCTGGAGATCCTGCGCGAGGCGGACGCGATCGCCCGCGAGGAGTTGTCCCGGGCCGGGCTCGACCGGGAGATCTGGCAGTGCCCCGTGGTGCTGCTCGCCGACGTGCGCTCGGTCGGCGTCCAGGGCGACGGCCGCACCTACGGCCACCCGATCGTGCTGCGTCCGGTGTCCTCGGAGGACGCCATGACCGCCGACTGGTCGCGCCTGCCCTACGACCTGCTGGCCCGGATCTCCAACCGGATCACCAACGAGGTCCGGGAGATCAACCGGGTCACCCTCGACGTGACGAGCAAGCCCCCGGGCACCATCGAGTGGGAGTAGCCTCCCGCGTCCTCGCGCTCGGCGCGCTCGATCCGGGTCGACCCCCTCGATCGCACGTGCTTTCGCCGGCCTCCGCCCGATTTCGGACGGGGGCCGGCGGCGTTCGCGGAGCCCGCCGTGGCCGGGTCGACGAGCCGGCGGGACGCCTTGTGGGACACGGGGGTTGGCCTCGCGGCGGGTCTTCGATCGAGATTGCGCGCGATCGCCGGACCGGGCCGGTACGGCCCCCTCGGATGCGGCACAATGTGCCGCTGAACGAGCACGTTCGTATGTGGTGGTGGGGAGGGCGTGGCGAAGTGGCGCACGGTGTCGGTGTGCACGGACCGGACTGTCATTGCGTGGTCCGGGAGGAATACCGCAGGACCGTCGCCGATTTCGAGACGCTGCGGCGGGCGCTCGCCCGCAAGGAGGGTGTGCCCTCGGCGGTCGCCCACTCCGACGGCGGCGCGCGCCAGTGGATCTCCGACGAACTGCGGGGCAAGGCCCAGGACTTGGCCACCATACGGCGGGCCCAGGGGCGGGCCTGGCTGCAGGTGCTCGGCGGTCGTGCGCTGATCGTGCTGTGGTTCCTGGTCGCCCTGCTCGTCCTGGTGCAGGCGCTGACCGCGATCGGCGCGGGCTGGACCGGCTCGCGCACCGCCGGGATCGTGGCGGCCGTGGTGGTCGCCGGAGCGCTCAGCGTGGTCGGCTGGGCCGCCCGGGGCGGGGGCGGCGTGTTCGCGCCCGTACGGGGCCTGGACGGGCGCCTGTCCACCTCCAAGGCGGTCGCCGCGCTGTGGATGGTGGCGCTGATGTACTGCTTCGCCTTCCTGGGCATGCGGCTCGCCGCGGCATCCGGGGAGGGACAGCGGGACCGGCTCCTCGATCGGCTGGGCGACGTCGCGCTCGACCAGATCACCCTGGTGGCCGCGCCGCTGCTCGCCGCGGTGGCGGTACGCCGGATCGTCGGCGACAAGGTCGGCCGTCGGGTGCTGCAAAAGCTCCGCGCGGACCAGGCCGCGCTGCGCGACCTGGTCACCGACGACGCGGGCCGGGCCTCGTTCGTGGACGCCCAGTACGTCCTGGTCAACCTGGTCGCGGTCGGCTTCGTCGTGGTCGGTCTGGCCCGCGACCCCGATCGGCTCCCGGACATCCCGGCCACGCTGGTCGCGCTCGCCGTGGTCTCGGTGGTCACCTACCTCGCCGGCAAGCTGGCGGAGAACGACCGCCCGGTGATCCTGTCCGTGGTGCGCGTGCGCACACGCGGCGACCTGGACTCCGCGGTCCGCCAGGGCGACGACATCGAGGTGCGCGGGATCAACCTGGCGGCGGGCGGCTCGCACGAGGCGGACCTGCTGGCGCGCGTGGTGGTCAAGTTCGGCGCGGTCCACGTGCACGCCCCGCTGATCCCGGCCGACACCGGCTTCGCCAACCCCTCCGACGCGTGCGTGGTCGTCCCGGTCCCGGTGGACGTGGAGCCGGGCCGGGTGGAGTTGTGCGTGGTGTCCGCCTCCGGCGTGGAGTCGGCGCCGTACGAGATCCAGATCGCGGGCTGAGCCGAGCGGAACACGCGAGCGGGCCGGGTCGATTCCCTCGACCCGGCCCGCACTCGTCTCGACGCGAGCGGCGCTACAACTTCTGCACCGGCGCGTAGCGCAGCAGCAGGGTCTTCTCGCCGCCCGCGCCGAAATCGATGGTGGCCTTCGCCTTGTCACCGGTCTCGGCGGTGGACACCACCGTGCCCAGGCCGAACTTGTCGTGGGTGACCCGATCGCCCGGGGACAGCGCGATGGCCGGGCGTTCCTTGATCTGCGCGCCCTTGCCGAAGCCGCCGCGCGAGGCGACCGTCGACTTCGTCGCCGACATCGCCTTGGCCGCCGACGGCGAGGTGCCGCGCCAGTCGACCAGCTTCTCCGGCAGTTCGGTCAGGAAGCGCGACGGCGGGTTGTACGACGGCGCGCCCCACGCGCTGCGCATCTTCGCCAGGGTGACGTAGAGCCGCTCGCGGGCGCGGGTGATGCCCACGTAGGCCAGCCGGCGCTCCTCCTCCAGCTCCTTCGCGTCGCCGAGCGAGCGCATGTGCGGGAAGACGCCGTCCTCCAGGCCGGTGAGGAAGACCGTGGGGAACTCCAGGCCCTTGGCGGTGTGCAGGGTCATCAGGGTGACCACGCCGCCGTCCTCGGCGTCGGTGGGGATCTGGTCGGAGTCGGCCACGAGCGAGACCCGCTCCAGGAAGTCGGCGAGCGTGCCCGAGCCGCCCTCCTGCGCCTGGGCCTGCTCGAACTCCAGTGCCACCGCCGCGAGTTCCTGAAGGTTCTCGATCCGGGTCTCGTCCTGCGGGTCGCTGGAGGCCTGCAACTCGGCCAGGTAGCCGCTCTGTTCCAGGATCGCCTCCAGGACGGTCGCGGGACCCGCGCCGCCGTCCACCACCGCGGTGAGGTCGTCCAGGAGCCGGACGAAACCCTTGACCGCGTTGGCCGAGCGCTTGGCCAGGCCCGGCGCGTCGTCGGCGCGGCGCAGCGCCTGCGCGAACGGGATGCGGTCGCGGGTCGCGAGCACGTCCAGGCACGCCTCGGCCCGGTCGCCGATGCCGCGCTTGGGCACGTTCAGGATCCGGCGCAGCGAGACCGTGTCGTCGGGGTTGGCCAGCAGGCGCAGGTAGGCGAGCACGTCGCGGACCTCGCGGCGCTCGTAGAAGCGCACGCCGCCGACGACCTTGTACGGCAGGCCGACCCGGATGAAGACTTCCTCGAAGACGCGGGACTGGGCGTTGGTCCGGTAGAACACCGCGACCTGTCCCGGCTTGGTGTGGCCCGCGTCGGTGAGGCGGTCCACCTCGTCGGCGACGAACTGCGCCTCGTCGTGCTCGTCGTCCGCGACGTAGCCGACGATGGGGGTGCCGGCGCCGGCGTCGGTCCACAGGTTCTTCGCGCGCCGGTTGCTGTTGCGCTCGATCACCGCGTTGGCCGCGCTCAGGATGGTCTGCGTGGAGCGGTAGTTCTGCTCCAGCAGGATCGTGGTGGCGTTCGGGTAGTCGGCCTCGAAGTCGAGGATGTTGCGGATGGTCGCGCCGCGGAAGGCGTAGATCGACTGGTCCGCGTCGCCGACCACGCACAACTCGGCCGGTTCGAGCCCGACGAGCCCGGCCTCGGCGGGATTGACCAACTCGCCGTCCACCGTCAGGCGCGGGCCGCTGCCGGCCGCGCCGCCGACCAGTTCGCGCACGAGCGTGTACTGCGCGTGGTTGGTGTCCTGGTACTCGTCCACCAGCACGTGCCTGAAGCGCCGCCGGTAGTGCTCCGCGACGTCCGGGAACGCCTGGAGCAGGTGCACCGTGGTCATGATCAGGTCGTCGAAGTCGAGCGCGTTGGCCTGGCGCAGCCGCTCCTGATACATCGTGTAGGCCTGCGCCAGTATGCGCTCGGACTCGTTGATCGCCTTGGCCGCGAAGTCCTCGTGGTCGATCAGCTCGTTCTTGAGGTTGGACACCTGCGCGTTGAACTTGCGCGGCGGGAACTTCTTCGGGTCCAGGTCGAGGTCGCGGCAGACCATCGCCATCAGCCGCTGCTGGTCGGCCGAGTCGTAGATGGAGAACGAGGAGCTCATGCCGAGCTTCTTGTACTGCTGCCGCAGGATGCGTACGCAGGCCGAGTGGAAGGTGGACACCCACATCGCCTTGGTGCGCGGCCCGACCAGCGCCTCGACCCGCTCGCGCATCTCGGCGGCGGCCTTGTTGGTGAAGGTGATCGCCAGGATCTCGCCGGGGTGCACGTGGCGGGAGGCGAGCAGGTGGGCGATGCGGTGGGTCAGCACACGGGTCTTGCCGGAGCCCGCGCCCGCCACGATGAGCAGCGGGGACCCCTCGTGCACGACCGCGGCGCGCTGTTGCGGGTTCATCCCGTCGAGCAGCCGGGCCGGGTCCACCACGGGGCGCGCGGCGCCGTTGCGGTAGTAGGCGTCGCGCGGCTCGGGCGGCGGCGCGTACTGCCCCTCGTACAGGTCGTCCGGATAGTCCTCCGGCAGGCCGTAGACGTGGTTCTCGTCCGGCTCGGGCGGCAGCGGGATCTCGTCCGCGGAGCCGGCGGGGGACTTCTTGGCCGCGGTGTCGAAACCGGGCAGGGGGATGTCGTCGAAGAGGCTGCTCATCGTTCCCCGAGTCTAGGTGGGTGTCGGGCGGGTCGTGCCCGGCCGGTGTCGGCGGGCAGGGATCATTGCGCCGACAACCATCTTCGCGCCGTCGGACATCGGGTCGACCGGGATCGGGCCGATCACGGGTCGCCCGGCCGGCGGATGGAGTCGGAGCGGGTCGGATCGAGTCGGATCAAGGGAGTACATCGTGCTGGACGATCGCGACGTGGAGCGGGTCCTGGTGCTGGCCGCGCACCCGGACGACATCGACTTCGGGGCGGCGGGGACGGTCGCCACGTGGACCGAGGCGGGCATCGAGGTGAGCTACTGCCTGGTCACCGACGGGGACGCGGGCGGGTTCGATCCGGCGGTGCCCCGGTCGGAGATCGGCGGGATCCGGCGGGCCGAGCAGAGCGCGGCGGCGGCGCACGTGGGGGTGCGGCAGCTGTACTGGCTGGGGTATCCCGACGGGCGTGTGGCGGTCTCCATGGAACTGCGGCGCGACATCAGCCGGGTGATCCGGCAGGTGCGCCCGCAGCGCATGGTGATCCCGAGTCCGGAGCGGGACTGGGCCCGGCTGGCGCCCAGCCACCCCGATCACCTGGAGGCCGGCGAGGCGGCGATGCGGGCGATCTATCCGGACGCGCGCAACCCGTTCGCCCACCCCGAGCTGCTGGAGGCGGAGGGGCTGAAGGAGTGGACGGTGCCGGAGACCTGGCTGTCGCCGACCGCGGCACCGAACCACGCGGTGGACGTGACGGAGGTGTTCGAGCGCAAGATCGCGGCGCTGCTGTCGCACGAGAGCCAGACGGGCCATCTGCCGGAGCTGCGCGAGCACGTCGTGTCGATGCTGGAGGGCAACGCGGCGCGGTTCGACCTGGGCGCCGGACGTATGGCCGAGGTGTTCCGGGTGGTGGACACCCGCTAGCGGCGGCGGGATCGGCGGCTCAGGTCCACATCACGGCGATGGCGATGTTCGCCACGGTCAGCAGGCCGATCGCGCCGAGGACGCGCGCGGACACCCGCTCCGCGGCGCGGTTGCCCCACACCAGCAGCAGGATGACCAACAGGATGCCGAGCTTGGTACCGATCTTGGCGGTGTCCACGTCCCGGTCCAGTCCGGACCGCACCACGCCCACCAGGGCCAGGCCGGTGACGAGCATGGTCAGCGCGCCGTGCGTCATCGCGGGCACGATCCGCACGTCGCCGGTGCGCAGCGCGGACATCTGGGTGAGGAAGCCGCCGAGCAGGGCCGCGATGCCCACGATGTGCAGCACCAGCAGGATCTGCCGCAGAACGTCCACGTCGTACAACCCCTCGTCGATCGTCGCCCGGCGGGTACCCGGCCGCGGCGTTCTCGGCGCCCACGCCGGACCCCCGGCCGCCGTCCGGCAGCCTAGCCGGCGGCGATCCACGCCTCACCATCGGTCGAATGCCATTAAAGATCGCCAAAACGGATCAAGATCGACTTTAGGGAATCCGGGTGCATCTCCCGTGATACGCGGAGATGGAAACGGCGACATTGGTAAAGTTTTGGCAATGTGAAGGCCAATGGTGATGGTCCTGACACGCGTGTGACTAGTGTTCTGCGGCAGGCGATCGGCTCGAGGTCGGCCACCCGGTCGACACGATCGCCTCCGCCGAATTCGGTGACGGGTTTCGGTGACGGTGGGCAACCACGGTCGCCGCGACACGAAGCCGGAACCGGGGACCCTCGCAGTCCCTTGGGGTGAATCGGTGCTCCGGCACCGTAGGGCGCCTTCTTCCGCCCGAACCCGTCAGCTAACCCGGTAGGCGGCCGAGGAAGGAGACCCGCCACCAGTGGCGTCCCAACGTCGACCCGGGCAACACCGCAAGCCCAAGCCGCGCACCGCCGTGCGTACCGCCGCGACCGTCGTTACGGCCGCCGCGACGATGACCGGCGTGATGACCTTCGCCGGCACCGCGAGCGCGGACCCCGCGCAGTCGTTCCAGCAGACCAAGGACCGCGTCAACCAGCTGCACAGCGACGTGATCAAGGCCACCGACGCCGCCAACGGCGTCGAGGAGCAGATCGAGAAGCAGCAGGACACCGCGAACCAGACCCAGGCCCGGATCACCGAGGAACAGACCGCGCTGAACGCCCTGCGCGACCAGATCGGTGTCCTGGCGGCCAACCAGTACCGCAGCGGCGGCCTCCCGCCGTCCCTCTCGCTCGCGCTCAGCGGCGACCCCGAGGGCTACCTGCAGAAGTCGCAGATGATGTCCCAGCTCGACGGCCAGCAGGCCGCCAAGCTGAAGCAGATCGCGGCGCAGGCCCGAGTTCTCCAGCAGGACCGCACCGAGGCCTCCTCGCAGCTCGCGGAACTGGAGAAGCTGCGCACCGACCTGAACAAGAACAAGACCGACATCCAGGCCAAGCTCGCCGAGGCGCAGCGGCTGCTGAACACGCTCACCGAGCAGCAGAAGAAGGAAGTCCTCGACTCGGACGAGCACGCGAACGACACGCGTGCCAACGACCGCAGTTCGCGGGACAAGCAGGACACCACGCCGACGACCAACGTGCCGGCCTCCGGTCGGGCCGCGGCGGCGATCGCGTTCGCGCGGTCCCAGATCGGCAAGCCGTACGTCTCCGGCGCCGAGGGCCCCGGCTCCTACGACTGCTCGGGCCTGACCCAGGCGTCCTGGAAGGCCGCGGGCGTGCGCCTGACCCGGACGACCTGGACCCAGGTCAACGACGGTCCCCGCGTCTCCAAGGGCTCGCTCCAGCCCGGCGACCTGGTGTTCTTCTACTCGGACAACCGGCACGTGGGCCTGTACATCGGCAACGGCAAGATCATCCACGCCCCGCGTCCCGGCAAGACCGTGACCGAGGCGCCGGTCGACTCGATGCCGTTCTACGCGGCCATCCGACCCGGCTAGGCCCGGCCGGACCCCGTCACACGTACGAAGGCGCCCTCCCGTCGCGGGAGGGCGCCTTCGCGCGTGTCGCCGGTCGCCCGGCTCAGACCAGTCGCCGGTCCGTCGCCCAGCGGGTCAGCTCGTGCCGGTTGGACAACTGCAACTTGCGCAGCACGGCGGAGACATGGGTCTCCACCGTCTTGACCGAGATGACCAGTCGGCGGGCGATCTCCTTGTAGGCGTAGCCGCGCGCGATCAGCCGCAGCACCTCGCGCTCGCGCTGGGTGAGCCGGTCCAGGTCCTCGTCGATCGGCGGCACGTCGGTGGCCGCGAACGCGTCCAGTACGAAGCCCGCCAGGCGCGGCGAGAACACCGCGTCGCCCTCGCCGACCCGGCCGATCGCGCGGATCAGTTCGTCGCCGGTGATCGACTTGGTCACATAGCCCCGGGCGCCGCCCCGGATCACCCCGATCACGTCCTCGGCGGCGTCCGACACGGACAGCGCCAGGAAGCGCACCGCCGGGATCAGCGACGCGCACCGGCGCAACACCTCGACCCCGCCGCCGCCGGGCAGGTGCACGTCGAGCAGGACCACCTCGGGGCGCGTCTCGGTGACCACGGCCACCGCGCTCGCCACGTCGTCGGCCTCGCCGACCACCTCGACCGCCTCGCCGATCTCGGCGCGCACGCCGGTGCGGAACATCCGGTGGTCGTCGACGAGGACCACCCGGGTGCGGGGCGTGCCCTCGACGGGTGCGCTACTCGTCTCGGTGGTGTTCACGTGTTCGTCCTTCCCACAGCGGACCGGCCGGCGTCGGCGCGGCGCATCTCCAGCTCGACCTCGGTGCCCTCGCCGGGTTCGCTGCGGATGTTCGCGGCGCCCCCGTTGCGGCGCATGCGCCCGAGCACGGACTCTCGCACACCCAGCCGGTCGGCGGGTACGGAGTCCGGGTCGAAACCGGGTCCGCGGTCGCGGACGAACACCGTGACCGTGTCCTCGTCGGCCTCGCCGAACACCGAGATCGCCGCGCCGCCCGCGTACTTCGCCGCGTTCACCATCGCCTCGCGCGCGGCGGCGATCAGCGCGGAGAGCCGGTCGTCGACCGGGCAGTCGCCCACGCACACGATCTCGATCGACACCCCGTGCGCGTCCTCCACCTCGGCGGCGACCCCGCGCAGCGCGGCGGCGAAGGTGCGGTCCGGCTCCTCGCCGTCGGGGCGGTACAACCAGGCCCGCAACTCGCGCTCTTGCGCCCGGGCCAGCCGGGCCACCTCGCGCGGGTCCTCCACCTGGCGCTGGATCAGGGTCAGCGTGTGCAGCACCGAGTCGTGCACGTGCGCGGCCACCTCGGCCCGCTCCTGGGCCCGGATGCGGGCCCGGCGCTCGGCGCCCAGCTCGCGGGTCTGGCGCAGCAGATACGGGCCGAAGATGACCAGCAGGCCGACCAGGAGCAGGCCCGCCCCGCGCATCGCGGCCAGCGCGTCGCCGATACCGCCGCGGCCGAGCGAGAAGAAGATCAGGCCCGCGACCACCAGCGTGGCGCCGATCAGGGCGCGCAGCCAACCCGCCACCCGGCTGCGCCCGTCCAGCGAGAACCAGCGCTGCCGCTGCGACTCGTCGGCCTGACGCCACAGCAGGATCACCCCGGGCCCGGCCACGAGCAGTGGCCACAACCAGTCGCCGGAACCGGTGTCGGTGTCGGTCCCGAGCCCGGTGAGCATGGTCGCCGCGATCAGCACGATGATCAGCGCGAGCGCCTGATGCCGCTCCCGGCCGCGCTCGCGGCTCGGCGGCGCGGCCTCGGTCACGCTCTGCGGTACGAAGATCCAAAAGGCCGCGTACAGGACCACGCCCAGGCCCGCGAAGAACGCGAGCGCGACGAAGGCGACGCGCAGCACCACAACCTCGACGCCGAGGTGCTCGGCCAGGCCGCGCGCGACGCCGCCGGCGAACCGGTGGGACGCGGCGCGGCGGAGCTTCGGCGTCGGGTACGCGGGCCGGTTCGGCGCGGCGGGGGACGGATGTACGGCGGTCACACGACCGATCGTCACACGCCGGCAAGCCCGGGCGCATCAGGGCCCGACCCTGATTCCCCCTCAGGGTCGGACCAGGGCTCGGCCAGGGCGGAGCCCGATGGGAACGGGGCCGCGCGCACGCCACGATGGACCCATGAACGACGACATGAAACCCGGTGTCTCGGCCGGCGACCGGGCCGGCGACGTCCCGGGCGGCCCTCCGGGGTCGTCCGCGGCGCCCACGACGACGACCACTCGACCCCAGCTCCTGCGCAGCGTCGACGACCGCATGGTGTCCGGCGTGTGCGGCGGGCTCGGCGAGCATTTCGGCCTCGATCCGGTGATCTTCCGCATCGTCTTCGCGGTGCTGTCGCTCTTCGGCGGGGTGGGCGTACTGGTGTACAGCCTGGGCTGGCTGTTGATCCCGGCCCGTGGAGAGGAGCAGCCGGTGCTGCGCCGGGTGCTCTCCGGGAAGTTCGACCGCGGGGCGACGGCCGCCACCGTGGTCGCCGTGATGGGGGTCGCCTTGTTCTTCACGTACCTGGACTCGGGCTTCGGCCCGTCGGTCCCGCTGATGATGATCACCGCCGTGGTCCTGTTCATGGTCTGGACCGACACGAAACGCAGGTCCGAGGCCGCCGCGCGGACGGCTGGGGTCGCGGCGATGGCGGGCGCTCCCGCGCCGGTCGACACCGCCCCGGCCGGCGACACCGCGCCGGGACCGCCGATGTGGTGGCAGGTGCCCGGTGGCGGCTCGGCGCCGGAGGGTGGGCGGCCGCCCGCGAAGCCGGTCGGGGCCGGGCCGGACAGGCCCGCGAAGCGTCCGCGCTCGTACGTGGCGCTGGCCACGCTGTCCGTGGCCACGATGGTCGGCGGCCTGCTGTGGGTGCTCAACCGCACCGACGCGGTCGACGTGACGTTCACCGTCGCGGTGGCCATCGTGCTCGCCGTCGTCGGCCTGGGCCTGCTCGCGGGCACCTGGTTCGGCCGGGCCCGGCTGCTGATCCTGCCCGCCCTCGCGCTCACCGCGCTGCTCGCCGGGCTGACCGCGATCACCGTGCCGCTGACCGGGCCGTGGGGGGAGCGCACGTACACCCCGACCTCGGTCGCGGCGCTGCCCGCGTCGTACCACCTCGGCGGCGGCGACATGGACCTGGACCTGCGCACCCTCGACCTGGGGCCGGCCCGCGCGGCGACGGTCAAGGCCACGGTGGGCGCCGGGCAGATCCAGGTGTGGGTGCCCAAGGACGTGAGGGTGGTGTTCAAGGGCCGCTCCGACGTCGGCGACGTGCGCACGATGAGCGGTCGCGACGACGGCTGGCGGCCGGACCGGAGCGAGACGCTGGAGCCGATCGCGCAGCCGGAGCGCGGCACGATCACGCTGGACCTGAAGGTCGGCGTGGGCCAGGTGGAACTGCTGTACGACGACCACGGACGGCTGCCGCGATGAACACGACACCGAAGAACGGCGTGACCCGGATGGAGGGCGAATCCCGATGAGGACGAACAGGCGGCGCTTCGACCCGATGGCCCTGATCGCGGGTGTGGTGTTCACCGGCATCGCGATCGCGTATCTGCTGCGGGCGGGCGGTCACGCGCTGATGAGCCCCGAATGGTCGCTGGCCACCGCGGCGATCGGGGTGGGCCTGGCGGGCCTCGCCGGGGCGCTGTGGTCGATGTCGCCGACCGGCCGCTCCGCCGCGCCCGTGCCCGCGCCACCGGCCAGGTTCTTCGCGCCGGTGGCGCCGCCGGAGTCGGGCGCCACGGTGTTCGTGGGCCGAGACGGGCACGAGGAGCACGTCGGCGCACTCGACGAGGACACCGGGACGAACCCGAAAGCCGGATCCGAGCCCGGGCCGGACCCGACGACCCGACCCGGCCGGCCGGCCCACCCCGAGGCCGCCGCAGTGCCGGAGACGGACGCCGAGCCCGACATCGAGGCCAAGACCGCCTCCGTCACCGGCGCCGAGGTCGCGGCCGGGGCCGACCTCGGGGCGGAAATCGAGCCCGGCGTCGAGACCGGGACGGGCTTCGGGACCGGCGTTGAGTCCGAGACGGAGACCGGAACCGACCTCGGGACGGATATCGAGTCCGTGGTCGAGATCGAGACCGGTTTCGGGACTGGCGTCGACGCGGGTGCCGGCGTCGGGGCGGACGCCGAGCCCGACATCGAGGCCGGGGCCGACCTCGGGACGGATATCGAGTCCGATGTCGAGGCCGGAACCGGCGTCGAGGCCAAGTCCGATGCCGGGGCCGGGAGCCGTGCCGAGGGCGAGGCGGAAAACGAGACAGAGGTCATGGCCGTGATCGAAGCGCCGGCCGAGCCGGACTCACCGGCCGGATCCTCGGCCGCGTCGGCGGCTGCCTCCCCGGACGCGTCCGACGACGACCCGGACGACACCCCGCCGGCCGTCGACCCGGCCAAGTAGCCGACGCGGTTGGCCGATAGAACGAGGAGGGGACGGGTGGGCCGACAGCCCACCCGCCCCTCGCGCGTACGCGGCGGGCGCGGCACCGGGTTCGCACCCGTATCTCCGCGCCCGCCTCTCTGCCGCTTCCCGCCGGCGCCCCGGTTCGGCACCGCGTCCCGCACCTCCGCGCTCGCGTCTCCGCGCCCCCGCACTTGCGCGCCCGTCCCCACGCGCCGAGCCGCGTACCGCGTCCGCGCGCCACGCGAGGCGCCCCGTATCGCGTTCCCGCGCCCCAGCCTCCGCGCCCGTCCCCGCGCGCCGAACCCTGTACCGCGTCCGCGCGCCGCATCGCGTCCCCGCGACCCCTCGTTGCCGCCCTATGTCCCACGCCACGCCCAGCCCCACGCCCCGCGCCACGCCGCGCACCCAGCCCCGCGCGGCGCCCAGCCCAGCCCCGCGCCCAGCCCCACGCCACGCGCCCCGCCGCGCCCAGCCACGCGCCCCGCGCCACGCCGCGCCACGCCGCGCCGCGCCCGCCTCGTGCCCAACCCCGTGCTACGCCGCCGTGCGTGGCCGCGGGTGGGTTCAGTTGCGGCCGTGTGGGGTGTGCCACAGGTCCGGGTCGGGGCCCTTCGGGACGATTCCGGTCGGGTTGATCGCGTCGTGTGTGACGTAGTAGTGCCGCTTGATGTGGTCGAAGTCGACCGTGTCCCCGAAGCCTTCGGTCTGGAACAGGTCGCGGGCGTAGGCCCACAGGACCGGGTACTCGGTCAGCTTGCGCAGGTTGGTCTTGAAGTGGCCGTGGTAGACCGCGTCGAACCGGACCAGCGTGGTGAACAGCCGGATGTCCGCCTCGGTGATCGACTCGCCGACCAGGAAGCGCTGCCCGCCGAGCCGCTTCTCCAGCAGGTCCAGCCGGGCGAACAACGCGTCGAACGCCTCCTCGTAGGCGTCCTGCGAGGTGGCGAACCCGCACCGGTACACGCCGTTGTTCACGTCCCGGAACACGTCCGCGTTGATCGCGTCGATCTCCGCGCGCAGGTGCTCGGGGTACAGGTCGGGCGCGCCGGCCCGGTGCAGCGCGGTCCAGCGGGTGGAGAGGTCGAGGGTGATCCGCGGATAGTCGTTGGTGACCACGTGCCCGGTGGTCAGATCGATGATCGCGGGCACCGTCACCCGACCGGCGTAGGTGGGGTCACTGGCCCGATAGGCGTCGGCGAGGAACTCCAGCCCGGTCGCCGGGTCGCGCCCGTCGGGGTGGTTGGTGAACCGCCACCCGCGCTCGTCCCGGATCGGGTCCACCACGGACAGGCCCAGCGCGTCGTCGAGCCCGAGCAGCCGACGGACGATGATCGCCCGGTGCGCCCACGGGCAGGCCAGGGACACCACCAGCTGATATCGCCCGCGCTCCGGCTCCGGCTGCCCGGTGAACCGGTTGGCCTGTCGGACGAATTCGCCACGGCTGCCGGTCTCGGCGGTGAACTGCGCCTCGGATGAGCTCATCCGTCCACGATAGATCCCGGATCCGCGACGCGCGTCGGGCTCAGGTCGGGTCGAGGCCGTTCGCCCGCAGCCACGGCAGCGGGTTGATCGGGGCGCCGCCGCCGGGGCGGACCTCGAAGTGCAGGTGCGGACCGGTGCTGTTGCCGGTGTCGCCGCTGTAGGCGATCACGTCGCCCGCCTTGACCGGACCGGAGCGGATCTTGGCCCGGGTCAGGTGGCAGTACCAGGTCTCGGTGCCGTCCTTGCCGGTCAGGATCACCATGTTCCCGTACGCCGTGTTCACCTGCGTGCGCACCACGCCGTCCATCACCGCGAGCACCGGGGTGCCCAGGTCCACCGGGAAGTCGATGCCGGTGTGCGTGTGCGCCCAGCGCGAGCCCGAGGACCCGAAATAGGCGCTGAGGCCCTTCTGGGCGACCGGGAGCACGTACTTGGGCCTGAGGGACTCCCGGCGCTTGCGCTCGGCTTCCTGGTCCTGCTGGGCCTGTTCCTGGCGCTCCTGGAGCGAGACCCGGGCCTGCGCGCGACTGGCGCGCTCGGCGAAGTCCTCGGCGCCGACCTGGAGATCCACCAGTTGTTTGTCCATCGGCGACATCAGCGGCAGGTCCTCGCCGCCGGCCACCGGGTCCGCGTCCTTGGTCTCGGCGCCCGCGGTGTGCAGGCCGCCGACCGCCGCGACGGCCATCGCCGCCGCGCCCATCACGGCGAGGGGGGCGCCGGCGGTGAGCGGGAACGCGCGTTTGCGCTTCACCCGGGCCTTGTCGGCGGACTCCTCGGCTTTTTCGGCCTCCTTGGCGGCCTTGGCCTTCGGCTTGCCGGCCGGCTCGACCCGCCGCTCGTCGCGCGCGTCGTCCGCGTCGGCCCCGGTGTCGGTGCGGGCCGGCACGCTGACGTCATGGTCGTCGACATCGAACGCGGGCTCGACCGGCGCACGCGTGCCGCCGTCGTCGAACAGGTCCGTCGTCGAGCGATTGCCGCCCGACCACTTGTCGGCGTCGTCGCGCACCGGGACGGGGGAGTACCAGGTGTCCGACTCCCACGCGGCGGTGTCCGAAGCGGCGTACCACATGCCGGTGTTCGAGCCGCCGTCCCACGCGGGGTCGACGTACGGGGCCGGCGCCGGCTCCTGTACCGCGGTGTCGGTGACCGCCCAGGCCTGCGTCTGCGTGCCGTAACCGGTGTCCTGGACCGCGGGGTAGCCGTAGGCGCCGGTCGCGGCATGGCCGCCGGAGGCGTCGTAGGCCCCGGTGTAGCCGTCGTGGCCCGGCACCTGGACGTAGCCCGAGGCGTCGTAGGCGGGTTGGTACCCCGAGGTGTCGTAGCCGCCCGTGCCCTGGCCCGTCGTGTCGTAGCCGACGGCGGAGTACTGCGTGCCGGAGTGGTCGACGGCGGCGTACCCGCCGGATGCGTAGCCGGCCGCGGCGGGGTAGCCGGTTCCGGTGTCGTATCCGTCGTACGCGGGTGCCGGTACACCCCAGCCACCCGATGCGTCGACCGCGGGCCAACCGCCGCTCGGGTCGGCCGAGTAGGTGTTCGCGCCGTACCCGTAGCCCTGGTCGTAGCCGCCGTGGGCCGGGTCGGACGAGCCGTAGGGGGAATACGCACCCTCGGTGTCCGACCCGTGGCGAGCCTGCTGCTCCGCACTCGGGTAGCGAACGTCCGTCACCTACGTCGCCTTACGTTTCGGGGGCCGGTCGGAAACGGACTGTAGCTCCCTTGACGTTCACAGGACAATCCTCGCGATCGGAACCGCAGGTCAGACGGCCGGGCGGGGGGCGAGGTCCGCCTCGGCGGCACCCGTCCGGGCGCACGCGCTCGACCGCCGCCCGTGCGCCGACCGAGCGGGGGTTACGCTCCGGGCGAGGGCTTCGCTATGTACATGGAGGCAGTGATGGGTGTTCCCGGACCGATCAGGATCGTCGTGGCCAAGCCCGGGCTCGACGGACACGATCGTGGGGTCAAGGTGGTCGCGCGCGCACTGCGCGACGCGGGCTTCGAGGTGGTGTACACCGGGCTGCACCAGACCCCGGTCCAGATCGTCGAGACGGCCATCCAGGAGGACGCCGACGCGATCGGTCTGTCGGTGCTCTCCGGCGCGCACATGACGCTGTTCGCCAAGGTGATCGAACTGCTCAAGGAGCGCGAGGCCGAGGACATCCTGGTGTTCGGCGGCGGGATCATCCCGGAGGAGGACGTCCCCGAGCTGCGGCGGATCGGTGTCGCGGCGGTGTTCACCCCGGGCGCGCCGACCACCGACATCGTCGACTGGGTGCGCGCACACGTGGCGACCACCGCCGCCTGACCGGGCACCTCGCTCGGATCCGGACATTCGGCCCGCCGCTCTCCGCGGGTGCGACGGGCTCGCACACACGTGTCGGTGCGGGCCCGTACCGTGGCCGTCATGCAGCAACGGTGGACCGCGGAACGGGTGTTGGCACTGGCCCCCGACGCCGCAGCACGCACGGCCGGGAGCGCCCTCGCGAGACCGGAGTCGTGGTCGGCCACCGGTGCCTCGACGGCCGCGGGCGGCCCGATCTGGGGGTCGGTCGGCGGCGCGACGGCCTACCGCACGGTGGTCGATCCCGCCGGTCCCACGGGGCGATGTTCGTGTCCCGGACCGGGCTTTCCCTGCGTACACGCCCTCGGCCTGTTGCTCCTGTGGGCGAACGATCCGGCCGCGGTGCCGGTCGGGGCGAGCGTGCCCGAGTGGGTCGACGCCCCGGCGGCCGGGCGGCGTGAGCGGGCCGGTCTGGCCGATCCCGCCGCGGCCCGGCGGCGGGCCGAGCGGCGGGCGGCCGAAGTCGCCGAGGGCACCGAGCGGTTGCGCCGGTGGTTGGCCGATCGGGTGCACCAGGGCCTGGCGGGCACCGAGCGTGAGGGATACGCGATGTGGGACGGCATCGCGGAGCGTATGGTCGACGCCAAGGCTCCGGGCCTGGCCGCCCGATTGCGCGCGGCGGGCGCGATACCCGCGTCCGGGGCGGAGGGCTGGCCGGGCCGACTGCTGGAGGAATACGCCGAGTTGTGGCTGCTCCTGCGCGCCCACGAACACGCCGACGACCTGGATCCGTCCCTGGTGGCCGGACTGCGGGCGCGCATCGGCTGGACCGTGGACGCGGAGGACGTGCTGCGGGCGGCGCGGGCCCGGGGCACCGCGGTGCACGATCGATGGCTGGTGCTCGGCAGTCGGGACAGCGTCGACGGCGCACTGACCGAGCGGCGGATCTGGTTGCGCGGCACCGGGTCGGGCCGGCCCGCGCTGGTGCTGGCCTTCGGGCCGCAGGGGCGCGCGCCGCGGTTGACCCTGCCCGTGGGGCGCACCATCGAGGCCGACGCGGCCTTCCACGACGACGCGGTGCCGCTGCGGGTGGCGCTGGGCGAGCGGACCGGTGAGCCGGCCCCCGGGGCGGAGCCGGCCGGGGTGGGGCCCGAGGAGGCGACCCTGGCCTACGCCGAGGCGCTGCGCCGCGAGCCCTGGCTGGAGGCGTGGCCGGTAGTGCTCGCCGACGTGGTCGCGGTGCCGGAGCCGATGGGGTGGCGGATCGCCGGCGCGGACGGGTTCTGGCTGCCGGTGGACCGGACCCGGACCGGCGAACAGGCGCTGTGGCGGTTGTCCGCGATGTCCGGCGGCACGGGGCTGACCGTGTTCGGCGAGTACGGCGCACGCGGATTCGTCCCGGTGACCGCGTGGCACGAGGGCCAGGCCGTCCCGCTGTAGTCGGTCCGCGGTAGCCCGCTCGCTGTCATCGGTCCGCCGTAACCGGCCCGATCGGGTCGGAGGATCGACGCCGTCGCCGATCCTCGGCGGCCGATCGCCATGTGTGGAAGGGGAGTTCGGATGCGGGTCGCGGATCCGGTGTGGGACGACCTGGTGTCGGCGGCACTGGTGGGCACCGGGCGGCGCAGGGCCGCGGAACGGCCCGCCGAGGGCGCGCTGGGCGAGTTGGCCGCGCGCGTGGACCGGACCGACGAGGCGGTGCGGCTGCTCGACCTGGCGGCGATCGTGATGGTGCACCGGCGGGCGGGCCGACGGGCCCCCGCGGGCGCGCCGCCTCAGCCGTGCGCCGAGGTGGACCCGCGACCGTCCGTACCGGAGCGGGCCCGGGTGCGGCTGCGGATCCTGCTCGAAGGCGACGGGATGGACTTCCTGCCGGAATGGCTCGCCCTGGCCCGGACGGCCGGCCTGCGGGCGCCCGAGTCCGAACTGCCGGCCCTGTTGACCGCGGCCCGCTCGCGCACCGACCTGCGGGCGATCGTGGCCGACCTCGCCGGGCCGAGGGGGCGTTGGCTGGCCGGGCTCAACCCGGAGTGGGCCTGGCTGACCCGGATCGCGGCCGGGGATCCCGACGACCCGATCGACCTGTGGCGGCACGGCCGATTCGGCGAGCGGCTGGCCGCGTTCGCGGTGTTGCGGGCGGCGGACCCGGACGGCGCCAGGGAGTTGCTGGCCCGGACCTGGCGGGCCGAACCGGCCGAGGACCGCGCGGTGTTCGTCGAGGCACTGGGCACCGGGGCGACGGCGGACGACGAGGCGTTCCTGGAGGCGGCGTTGGACAATCGGGCCAAGGTGGTCCGGGTCGCCGCGGCGCGACGCCTCGGCGCGCTGCCCGGATCGGCGTTCGTGGCCCGGATGAGCGCGCGGGGCCGGGCCTGCCTGCGGCCCGACGGCGCGGGGCGGATCCTGGTGGTGCCGCCGGGCGAGTGCGACGAGGCGATGGTGCGGGACGGCATCGACCGGTCCTCGCCGACCGGACGCGAGGACCACTCGTGGTGGCTGGGCGAGGTCGTCGCGGCCACGCCGCTGTCGGTGTGGCGGGAGGTGTTCGGGGCGAACCCCGAGGAGATCGCGGCCCGTGCGCTGCCACGCCGGTTCGCCGAGGACGTCCGCGAGGGGTGGGCCCGCGCGGCGGTGCTCCAGCGCGACGTCGACTGGGCCCGGGCGCTGGCCGGCCGCGGTGCGCCCACCCGCCTGCTCACCGTGCTGCCGCCGGCCGAGTGCGCCGACCACGTGGCCCGCCACATCGCCGCGCACGGGCTGTCCGAGGCCCTGCAACTGCTCACCAACTGCCCGACCCCGTGGCCGCTCCCCCTGGGCGACGCGGTCCTGGACGCCTTCGCCACGGCGGCCGAGTCCGGCGCGTACCCCTGGAGCTTCAGCGGCGCGCGCGACGTGGCCGGCCGCGGCCTGGACCCGTCGATGGTCGACCGCGTGGACCGCCTCGCCGAGGGCGAGGGCGAATGGCCCAAGGCCTTCCGGACGCTGGCCGCGACCCTGCGCTACCGCGCGACGATGCGCGCGGAACTCCTCGACGGCTGAGCCGATCCGTCCTCGCGCGGAGGGGCGGTGGCGACGGTGCGGGCGGCATGTTTTCCACGTGTTCGTCCGATGTCCGCATCGACGGGCCTCGTCGCGGGCGAGTTTCCCGAGGGCGTGCGGTGGGAGGCATCGACGGCCGGTCCGGTCGTGCAGGCATCGCCGGACCGGGAACACGCCCGGATCCTCACGGGTCCGCGGCACGCGCTCGAACCGTTGCCTCCGGCAGGGGTGCTCGTGCTGGAAGGCATTGCGTTCGTGGTGGGAATCGGTACCGAGCGCACACCCGACCTCGTGGTTCTCGCTCCGCGCAGGAAAGCCGAATTCCGGGACGGGCACGCGATGTCCGCCTCCGGAGTCCGGATGTTCGTCGAGGTGACCTCGGGCGGCACCCGCCGAATCGATCTGCGGGAGAAGCCCGACGAATACGCGCGCGCCAAAGTACCGGTGACGGCGATCGTCGATCGGCGGGAGCACGAGGTGATCGTGTGCTTCGAGCCGGTCGACGGGCGCTACACGTTCACCGAACGAGTGCGAGCCGGACGTCCGGTGCGGCTGCCCGAGCCGTTCGACGCGACCATCGAGACCGCGTTTTTGCTCGATCACCTCTGACCCCCTCGGCGCCTCGGCGTGTCGGACCCGGGCGGCAGACTTGTCCCTGTTCGGGTTTGTTCGAGCGCTGGGGGAGCCGTGGTGGGCGTGTCTGCCGAATCGGGTGCGCGGGTCGATCAGGGTGTGCTTCGGGCGCCCGCGGAGGACGCGTTCGCGGGGGAGTTGGCCGCGCTCGCCGCCGCCGACGAGCGGCCCCGGCCGCCGCGGTGGAAATTGTCGCCGTGGGCGGTGGCCACCTACCTGCTCGGCGGCACGTTGCCCGACGGCACGGTGATCTCGCCCAAGTACATCGGACCGCGCCGGATCGTCGAGGTCGCCGTCACCACGCTGGCCACCGACCGCGCGCTGCTGCTGCTCGGCGTGCCGGGCACGGCCAAGACGTGGGTGTCGGAGCATCTGGCCGCCGCCGTGTGCGGTGACTCCACGCTGCTCGTCCAGGGCACCGCCGGCACCCCCGAGGAGGCCGTCCGCTACGGCTGGAACTACGCCCGACTGCTCGCGCACGGGCCCAGTCGCGCGGCCATGGTCGCCGGCCCCGTGATGCGCGCGATGAGCCGCGGACTGCTCGCCCGGGTCGAGGAGTTGACCCGCATCCCGGCCGACGTGCAGGACTCGCTGATCACCATCCTGTCCGAGAAGACCCTGCCCATACCGGAGTTGAACGACGAGGTGCGGGCGGTGCGCGGGTTCAACCTGATCGCCACCGCCAACGACCGCGACCGCGGGGTCAACGAACTCTCCTCGGCCCTGCGCCGCCGGTTCAACACTGTGGTGCTCCCGCTGCCCGCGACCGCCGACGCGGAGGTGGAGATCGTCAGCCGCCGGGTGGCCCAGCTCGGCTCGGGCCTGGAACTGCCGCCGGTGGCCGGTGCCGAGGCCGAACTGCGGCGTGTGGTCACGGTGTTCCGCGAACTGCGCGCCGGCCTCACCGAAGACGGGCGGACCAGGCTGAAGACCCCGTCCGGGCCGCTGTCCACCGCCGAGGCGATCTCCGTGGTCACCGGCGGCCTCGCGCTCGCCGCGCACTTCGGCGACGGTGTGCTGCGCTCGGCCGACGTGGCGGCGGGGATCCTGGGCGCGGTGGTCAAGGACCCGGCCGCCGACACCCTGGTCTGGCGCGAATACCTGGAGACCGCGGTGCGCCCGCGCGCCGACTGGCAGGACTTCTACCGGGCCTGCCGCGACGCGGACCCGGCCTGATGGCGCGGCCCCCGGCCGCGCGACCGACCCTGCTCGGCGTGCGGCACCACGGCCCCGGCTCGGCCCGGGCGGTCGGCGCCGCGCTGGCCCGGCTGCGGCCCGACATCGTGCTGATCGAGGGTCCGCCCGAGGCCGACCCCCTGCTGTCCTTCGCCGCCGAGCCGGGCCTGCGTCCGCCCGTCGCGCTGCTCGCGCACGCGGTCGACGATCCCGCGCAGGCCGGCTTTTGGCCGTACGCCGACTTCAGCCCCGAGTGGGTGGCCATCACCCACGCGAGCGGGCACGGCGTCCCGGTCCGGTTCATCGACCTGCCGGTCGCGGTGTCCTTCACCCTCGACCGGGCCCGCCGCGAGCGCGGGGGCGACGAGCCGGCCGAGCCCGTCCCGCCCCCGGTGGACCCGATCGCCGCGCTGGCCCGACTGGCCGGTCGCGACGACGCCGAGCACTGGTGGGAGGACGTGATCGAGCACCGCCCGCCCGCCGACGACCCGCTGCGGCCCTTCGCGGCGCTCGCGGAGGCGATGGCCGCGCTGCGCGAGGACGAGCGGCCCGCCGTCGACCCGGGCCCGACCGCCGAGCCCGACATCGAACGGCTGCGCGAGGCGTACATGCGCCAGTGCGTCCGCTCCGCGCGCCGGGCCGGACACACCCGGATCGCCGTGGTGTGCGGCGCCTGGCACGTGCCCGCGCTCGCCGACCCGCCCTCCGCCGCCGCCGATCGCGCGCTGCTCGCGCCGCACCGGGCCGCGGTCAAGGTCGAGACCACGTGGGTGCCGTGGACCCACCAGCGCCTCGCACAGAGCTCCGGCTACGGGGCCGGGGTCGCGTCCCCGGGCTGGTACCGGCACCTGTTCGACACCGCCGCCGAGCCCGACCCGCTGCCCCGCTGGTTCGTCCGGATCGCCACGCTGCTCCGGGAGGCGGGCCACCCGGTCTCCTCCGCGCATGTGATCGAGGCGACCCGGCACGCCGACGCGCTCGCCGCGCTGCGCGGACGACCGCTGGCCGGTCTGGACGAGACCCTCGAAGCGGTCCGCGCGGTGATGTGCGACGGCGTCACCGGGCCGCTCGCGCTGGTGCACGACGCCCTCGTGGTCGGCGACGTGATCGGCGAGGTGCCGCCGACGGTGCCCGCCGTACCGCTCCAGCGCGACCTCACCCGCGAGCAGCGCCGACTGCGGCTGCGGCCCGAGCCCGCCGCCCGCGAACTGGAACTCGACCTGCGCAAGGACTCGCACGCCGACCGCAGCCGACTGCTCAACCGGCTCGCCCTGCTCGACGTCGCCTGGGGCGTGCCGGTCCCGGGTCGGGAGAGCCGGGGCACCTTCCGCGAGACCTGGCGCCTGGACTGGCAGCCGGAATTGGCGATCCGGGTGGCCGAGGCGGGCGTGTGGGGGACCACCGTGGTCGCCGCGGCCGAGGCGCGCGCGAGCGACCTGGCGATCCGGGCCGAATCGCTCGCCGACGTCACCGAGGTCGCCGAACGCTGCCTGCGCGCCGACCTGCCCGACGCGCTGCCGGTGATCATGCGGGTGCTCGACCGGCGCGCCGCGCTGGACGCCGACGTCGGCCGGCTCGCCGACGCGCTCCCGGGACTGGTGCGGGCACTGCGCTACGGCGACGTCCGGGGCACCGACACCTCGGCGCTCGACACCGTCGTGACCGGCCTGGTGGTCCGGATCTGCGTCGGGCTGCCCGCGGCCTGCGCCGGACTGGACCACGACGGCGCCGCCGCGATGCGCCGTCGCCTCGACGACGTGCACGCCGCCGTACAACTGCTGCCGGAGCGTCGGCAGGACGAGTGGTACGCCACCCTGCGGCGGCTCGCCGACCGGGAGGACCTGCCCGGCCTGCTCACCGGCCGGGCCACCCGCCTGCTGCTCGACCGGGGCCGCCTCGCGCGGGAGGACGCCGCGCCCCGTCTGGCCCGCGCCCTCACCCGGGGCGTCCCGCATCGCGAATCGGCGGCCTGGATCGAGGGATTCCTGGCCGGCGGCGGCATGCTGCTGATCCACGACGAAGGACTCCTCGACCTGGTCGACGCCTGGATCACCGGCACCCCCGACGAACTGTTCGTGGAGATCCTGCCGCTGCTGCGCCGCACCTTCGCCGGCTTCGCCGCGCCCGAGCGCCGGCTGCTCGGCGAGCGCATCCGCACCCCGGCGCGGGCCGCCGTCCCGATCGCCACCGCCGAGCACTTCGACGGCGCGCGCGCCGACGCCGTACTGCCACTGCTGGCCGGGATCCTGGGCCTGGCGCACCGGGAGGTGACCCCGTGACGAGCGAGGCCGACGACGAACGACTGCGCCGCTGGCGCCTGGTACTCGGCGGCGAACCCGACGGCACCGGCCACGGGCTCACCGGCGACGACGCCCGGATCGACCAGGCGCTGAGCGCGCTGTACCGCCCCGAGACCCAGGCCCCGCGCGGCAGCCGCCGGGCGACCGGGCCGCGCGCCGCCGGCCTCGGTGCCTCCGCGCCGTCGGTGGCCCGCTGGCTCGGCGACATCCGCGCCTACTTCCCGGCGGGCGTGGTGAGCATCCTCCAGCAGGACGCGATCGAGCGGCTCGACCTGACCCGGCTGCTCCTGGAGCCGGAGATGCTGGCCGCGGTCGAACCCGACGTGCACCTGGTCGGCACCCTGCTCGCGCTCACCGCGCTGATGCCCGAGGCGACGAAGGAGGCCGCCCGCGCGGTGGTCCGCCGCGTCGTCGACGACCTGGAGCGCCGGGTCGCGCAACGCACCACGAGCCTGGTCACAGGCGCGCTCGACCGCTCGACCCGGGTGCACCGCCCGCGCCCGCGGGACATCGACTGGAACGCCACGATCCGGGCCAACCTCGGCCACTACCAGCCCAAGCACCGCACGATCGTGCCGGAGCGCCTGGTCGGCTACGGGCGCCGGCGGCACGGGGTGCACAAGGACGTGATCCTGTGCGTCGACCAGTCCGGCTCGATGGCGGCCTCGGTGGTCTACGCGTCGGTGTTCGGCGCGGTGCTCGGCTCGATGCACGCGCTGCGGACCTCGCTGGTGGTCTTCGATACGAGCGTGGTCGACCTGACCGACCGGCTGAGCGACCCGGTCGACGTGCTCTTCGGCACCCGCCTCGGCGGCGGCACCGACATCAACCGCGCGCTGACCTACTGCCAGTCGCTGATCACCCGCCCGACGGAGACGGTCGTCGTGCTGATCAGCGACCTGTACGAGGGCGGCGTGCGGGACGAGATGGTCCGCCGCGCGGCGAGCATGCGGGCCGCCGGCACCACCTTCGTCACCCTGCTGGCCCTCTCCGACGAGGGTGCCCCGGCCTACGACCACACCAACGCCGCGGCCCTGTCCGCGCTCGGCAGCCCCGCCTTCGCCTGCACCCCCGACCTGTTCCCGGAGGTGATGGCCGCCGCGCTCCAGGGCCTGCCCCTCCCGATCCCGAGGCCATAGGAAGACCGACCGTCCGTGCGCTCGGGCGTCGGGGTTTCGGCCGGGGGTGATCGGCAGCCGCGGCGTTCGGCGTGGCGTCGGCCACATTGCGTGGTCACTGTCCGTTTTGGTGTGTTCCCTGTGTCACGGTGGAACAGGCGCAAACAGGCGGATCTCGACGCGCGGTGCCGCCGTCGTCGAGAAGAGACCGGGAGCGGGACCCAGACCCTGATTCGGGCCTGGCACCTGTGCCCGATAGCCTGCAAGGCGGATCAGCTACGCGTGCGGACGCCGTCCACCGGAACCGGGGGCGAGCCTGCCGGACCTGCGCGACGACGGACGCGGCTGCGCATGTTCCGCATATCCGATCGCGATCACAAGGACGGACCCGCGTGGACCTGTTCGAGTACCAGGCGAGGGATCTCTTCGCTAAGCACGGTGTGCCGGTTCTGCCCGGTGAAGTCGTCTTCACGCCGGAGGAGGCACGGGCCGCCGCCGAGCGTATGGGCGGCAAGGCCGTCGTCAAGGCTCAGGTGAAGGTCGGTGGCCGCGGCAAGGCCGGCGGCGTGAAGCTGGCCTTCAGCACCGACGAGGTCGTCGAGAAGACCGAGCAGATCCTCGGCCTCGACATCAAGGGCCACATCGTCAAGAAGGTCATGCTGGCCGGGCTGGCCAAGCCGGTGGACGAGTACTACGTCTCGTTCCTGCTCGACCGCACCAACCGCACCTTCCTCGCGATGGCGTCCGTCGAGGGCGGTGTCGAGATCGAGGTCGTCGCCGAGGAGAACCCCGACGCGCTCGCCAAGATCCCGGTCGACGCGATCGAGGGCGTGACCGAGGCCAAGGCCCGCGAGATCGTCGAGGCGGCGAAGTTCCCGGCCGAGCTGCACGACCAGATCGTCGCGACCCTCAAGACGCTGTGGACCGTCTTCGTCGAAGAGGACGCCACGCTTGTCGAGGTGAACCCGCTGATCAAGTCCGAAGAGGGCAAGATCATCGCGCTGGACGGCAAGGTCTCGCTCGACGAGAACGCCGACTTCCGTCACCCCGACCACGAGGCGCTCGAGGACAAGGACGCGGCCGACCCGCTGGAGGCGGCGGCCAAGGCCAAGGGTCTGAACTACGTCAAGCTCGACGGTTCGGTCGGCATCATCGGCAACGGCGCGGGCCTGGTCATGTCCACGCTCGACGTGGTCGCGTACGCCGGGGAGAACCACGGCGGCGTCAAGCCCGCCAACTTCCTCGACATCGGCGGCGGCGCGTCCGCCGAGGTGATGGCGAACGGCCTGGAGATCATCCTGGGCGACGCCGACGTCAAGTCGGTCTTCGTCAACGTCTTCGGCGGCATCACCGCGTGCGACGCGGTCGCGAACGGCATCGTGCAGGCGCTCGAACTGCTGAAGCAGAAGGGCGAGGCGGTCACCAAGCCGCTCGTCGTGCGACTGGACGGCAACAACGCGGAGCTGGGTCGGCAGATCCTGACCGACGCGAACCACCCGCTGGTCCAGCAGGTGGACACCATGGATGGCGCGGCCGAGCGGGCCGCCGAGCTCGCTGCCGCGAAGTAAGGGAGACCGACCCAGCATGGCTATCTTCCTGACCAAGGACAGCAAGGTCATCGTCCAGGGCATGACCGGATCCGAGGGGATGAAGCACACCCACCGGATGCTCGCCTCCGGGACGAACATCGTCGGTGGCGTGAACCCGCGCAAGGCCGGCACCACGGTCGACGTGGACGGCACCGAGGTACCGGTATTCGGCACCGTGGCCGAGGCCATGGAGGCCACCGGCGCCGACGTCACCGTGGTCTTCGTGCCGCCGAAGTTCACCAAGGACGCCGTGGTCGAGGCGATCGAGGCCGGCATCGGCCTCGCCGTGGTGATCACCGAGGGCGTGCCGGTGCACGACACCGCGCAGTTCTGGGCGCTCGCCGGCGCCAAGGGCAACAAGACCCGGATCATCGGCCCGAACTGTCCCGGCCTGATCACCCCCGGTCAGTCCAACGCGGGCATCATCCCGGCCAGCATCACCAAGCCCGGCCGGATCGGTCTGGTGTCCAAGTCGGGCACGCTGACCTACCAGATGATGTACGAGCTGGCCGACATCGGCTTCTCGACCGCCGTCGGCATCGGTGGCGACCCGATCATCGGCACCACGCACATCGACTGCCTCCAGGCGTTCCAGGACGACCCGGACACCGACGCGATCGTGATGATCGGCGAGATCGGCGGCGACGCCGAGGAGCGTGCCGCGGCCTACATCGCCGAGCACATCACCAAGCCGGTCGTCGGCTACGTCGCGGGCTTCACCGCCCCCGAGGGCAAGACCATGGGCCACGCCGGCGCCATCGTCTCGGGCTCCTCGGGCACCGCGCAGGCCAAGCAGGACGCGCTCGAGGCCGTCGGCGTCAAGGTCGGCAAGACGCCGTCCGAGACGGCGCGCCTGATGCGCGAGATCATGGCCGGCTGACCCACCCGGTCACCGACGACGCCCCGCGCCCCACCGTTTTCCGGTGGGATGCGGGGCGTCGTGCCTTCCCCGGCCGGTCAGGGCGACGCCGGCCGGCGCAGCCCGTTGTTCACGCAACTCGTGTCGAGGACGAAGGCCCACTCCGGGGCCAGCAGCGTGCCCGGCCCGGTCGCCGCGGCCCCCGTGCGCGCTCGTAGGTCGTCCGCCGTTCCGGCCGTGGTCCGGGCACCGGTGGGCGTCGCGGGTCGAATCAGCGGCGCGAGCCGCTCCGGGGCGGCGGGGGCCGGCGCCACGCCGAGGGCCGGTCGCCCGTCCGCGGGCGGCGCGGGGGACCGCGGCGCGGGAGCCTCGGGCGCGGTCGGAGCCTCGGTCGGCGCCTCCGTGCGTGCCGCGGGCGCCGACGGGGTCTCGTCCGCCGCCGCGGGCGCCCTCGCGGGCATCGGCGGCGCCGGGCGGGCCACCTCCGGGCCGGTGAGCGGCCGTACCCGGTCGCCCGCGCGCGAGTCGCGGGAGGTGCCCGGGGTGAGCAGCCGGGGGAGCGCGGCCACGAAGAGCGCCAGGATCGCCGCGACCACCACGGTGACCAGCGTCGCGGTGCGCGCCCGGCTGCCCACGCGCGCGGCGTGGGCTTGGGGGACGTGCGGCGCGTGGCGGGCGGCCAGGTCGCGGGTGAGCGTGCTCAGGAACGCGTGTGCCTCGGCACAGTTCGGCGACGGGCCGGTGATCGCCGGGATCCGGTCGGCGAGGTCCTCGTGGGCGTGTATCAGCCGGATCCGGGTCACCTCGGTGGTCGCCTCGGTCTCGGCCGCCACCTGCTCCGGGGACATCCCGAACAGGTGCCGCAGGACGAAGACCCGGCGCCGGTGCGCGGGCACCCGCTGGAGCGCGCGCAGGAGCGCGACGTCCTGGTCGCGCCGCGTGTCGTCGTCGGCGTGCGGGACCACCCGGGCGGTGAGGTCGGGGTGCGGTACGAGCCGCCACAGCGCCCGGCGGACCAGGAACCGGCGGCTCAGCGCGAGGTCGCCGGCGACCGTGCGTACGTAGGCGGCGTCGGCCGGGGTGTCCGCCGCGTCCGGCAGGTCGCGCCAGACCCGGGCGAAGGTGTGCCGGGTCACGTGCGCGGCTCGTGCGGGACTCGCGGTCAACACGAACGTGTAGCGCGCGATGTCGGGGGCGGTCGCCGCGACCAGGGCGTCGAACCCCGGGGCGCTCGCGCGCGGGACCGTGTGCTCGTCGTCGATGCCCATGAGGGGCTGAGGTACCCGAGGGTCGACCGAAAATGCATATTAAATGCTTGTGATCGAGCAAATGGGGTGTCTTGCCCCGCCCGGCAGGCATATGCGGCTCGGATCACGGTCGCGCGGGCAGCATGGGGATCGTGACCGAAATGCCGGAAACCGAGCACGGATCGTCGGCGCCCTGGGCGGTGGTCCGAGCCGGCCCGTGGGCCGGCGTGGAGAGCCTGCTCCAGCCCGGCTCCGGGCCCTTCGAGCATGCCTTCGAGCAGCCGTCCGCGCCGTCGAGCACGCCCCCCACCTCGGCCGACGAGACGGCGGAGCCGGCCCGAGCAGCCGACGCGGTACACACCCACGACACGCCGGCGCAGACGCCGCGGCAACCCCCGGCGGCACCGGACACGGCGCACGCGCCGTCGGCGGCACCCGAGGCACCGGAAACGGCCTACGAACCCCCGGCGGCGCCCCCGCGCCCCGATGCCCCGCCCCCGGTCGTTCCGCCCAGGCCCGACCGCCCCCCGGACGCCCTCCCCGCGCTCGCCCCGGTCGAGATCCCCGACGCCTGCGAACCGCCGCCCGCCCGCCCCTGGGGCCCGCCCGCGCCCACCGGTTCGGCGCTGCCCGCGTGGTCCACGCCGCCCGGCGTGGCGGCCCTGCGCACCCTCGCCGGGCACCGTCCCGACACCGCCCGGATCGCCCAGGCGCTGGCCCGAGGCGCGGTGTCCGCGCTGCTCGTGGCCGCGGCCGGGCTCGGCACGGTCGCCCTGCTGGTCCTGATCGTGGCCACCTGCGGCGCCGGCTCGGGCAGCTTCGACCACCCCCAGGCGCTGCTGCGCGTGGTCGGCGGGATCTGGCTCGCCGCGCATCACGTCGGCTTCGAGGTCGTGGAGACCAGCCACGTCGCCACCGGCTCCGTCGCGCCGATCGTGACCGTGGTGCCGCTGCGGCTCGCCCCGCTCGGTCTGACCGTCCCGCTGATCTGGCTGCTGTGCCGGATGGGCCGACGGCTCGCCGACGGCGTCGCCGGGACCGTGCTCGTGCTCGCGGCGCAGGTGCCGGTGTACACGGGCCTGATGTACGCGGTGGCCGCAGGTGTCGGCACCGCGAGCGTGCGGCCGGTCCCGGACACGGTCGCGGTCGCCGGGATCGGTGTCCTGGCCGCGGGTGTGCTGGGCGCGTTCGGCCCGATCCTGGTCCGGGTGCCCGCGATCCGCGCCGGTCTGGCCTCGGCCGCGGTGCTCGCGGCGGGCGGGGCGCTGCTGGTTCTGGTCTGTCTGTTCGCCCACGCGGGCCAGATCCGCCTGGCCCTGAAGCTGACCACGAACGACGCGGTCGGTTTCGCGGCGCTGGCCGTGTTGTGCGCGGCCCTGGTGCCCAACGCGATCGTGTGGGCGGTGTGCTACGCGGCCGGTACCGGCTTCGTGCTGGGTGCGGCCACCACCATCGCGCCCACCGGCAGCACGTTCGGCACGCTGCCCACGCTGCCGCTGCTCGCCGCCCTGCCGGGCCCCGCGACAATGCCCTCCACCGCATGGGCGCCCGCGGTGCTTCCGGTGCTCGCGGGCGTCGTGGCGGGCTGCTTCGCGGCCCGCGCCGAGCCGCCCCGGTCCTGGCTCCCGGTCACCGCGCACGCGGTCGGCGCCGGTGTGGGCGTCGGCCTGCTCGCCCTCGCCTCGACCCGGCTGGCCACCGGCACGGCCGGCCTGGCCAACCTCGCCGACCTGGGCCCGAACGTATGGCGCACCGCCGCCGCGCTCACCGTCGAGATCGCCCTGGTCGCCGCCCCCGCCGCCCTGGCCGCCACCTGGTGGCGCGGCCGGGAGACCCCGAGAGGCCCGGCGGACTCGCCCGGCCCGGACGACGCGACGACCCCCGTGAGCCCGGAGCGCCCGGAGCGCCCGGCGAGCCCGCGGACCCCGGAAAGCGCGAAGGCCGCCCCCGCCGCAGCGGAGACGGCCCTCGCCTCGTTCCATCCCGACCCGACCGACGCGGGAGCGCACCCGCTCCTCGAATCCGCGGAACCCCGAAACACGAAGCCCCGAAACACGAGACCCCGAAACACGAAGCCCCGAAACGCCGAGCCCCGCAACTTCGAGCCCCGAGACTCCGACCCCCGGAGGACCGAGCCCCGAACCCGGCAGGAGCCCTAGAACGTGCCGTCCACGACCCAGTGGTACCGGTCCGGCAGCTTGTCCAGGCAGCGCTGCTCGCCCGTCTTGGTGAGCGCGCTGTCCATGCAGTCGTAGTAGTCCTTGTTGACCGCCTCGAAGGTCCACACACCCAGCACGTAGACCACCGCGATCGCGCCGGTGACCAGACCCGCGAGCGCGGCGCCCGAGCGGGCGCGGGCCGGCCGGCGCACGCGCGGCCGGTGGGCCGGGCCGCCGGGGGCGTGCCCCGGGTGCCGGGCGGTGCCGCCCGGGCCCTCCTCGATCCGCGGCCCGGCGGTGGCCGGGGTGGTGCCGCGGACGGTGCGAATGCCGAGTGCAAGGGCGGCCACACCCAGCACCACGCCGAGCACCAGGCCCAGGTCGGACGGGAAGAACAGGGCGAAGAACACCGCCCACACCCCCGCCCACAGCGCCAGGCGCGCGTTGCGGACCCGGACGTCCTTCGGGTCGGGCTGCTCGCGCGGCTCGCGCGGCGCCCGCTGCGGCCGGTCCTCGCGGCCCTGTCGGTTGCCTCCGTTGCCGTCCCCTCGCCCGTTGCCGGGCACGTTCCACGGGGCGGCCGGCGGGCGGTCGGGCGTACCCTCCGGCGGCGGGGCGTAGGGATCCCGCTCGTCGGTCTCGTTGCCGGTACTCATCCTCTGCCTGCCCTCGTCGTGCCGGATCGCGGGATTCCCTTCCCAGGATCGTACGTGTGCGGGGTGCACCGTAGCCGGGCGGCGGCGTCCGCGGGGCCCGGAGGCCCCCGTCGACCGCGGCCCGTGGGCCCGTCGACCGGATCGCGCCCGGCACCGCCGATGGCATCGCACCCCGCCGGTTCGGTACTGCCTACCCCCTGACGCTATCGTTGCCGACGTACGGGCGCCGCTCCGTGTTCCCGCCTCCCGTCGGGGAACGCCCGCCGGACCCGTGCGAAATCCCGGCGAGAGCCCGAATCCCTTGGGTGCCCCTCCCGCCCTTCCCTTCCGGAAAGAGCTTGAAAGCAGTGGCCGTTCACGCCCCGCGCACCCCCGGGCCGGCCCGGCTCGTCGTCCTCGTCTCCGGCTCCGGCACCAACCTGCAGGCCCTGCTCGACGCGTGCGCGGATCCCGCGTACGGGGCGCGCGTGGTGGCCGTGGGCGCCGACCGCGACAACATCGCGGGGCCGGCCCGCGCCGAACGCGCCGGCGTGCCCACCTTCGTCGAGCGGGTGTCCGACCACCCCACCCGGGCCGACTGGGACGCGGCGCTCGCCGCCGCGGTCGCCGCGTACGAGCCCGACCTGGTCGTCTCGGCCGGCTTCATGAAGATCCTGGGCCCGCGTTTTCTGGCCCGCTTCGAGGGACGCACCGTCAACACCCACCCCGCACTGCTGCCCTCGTTCCCCGGCGCGCACGGCGTCCGGGACGCGCTCGCGTACGGCGCCAAGGTGACCGGCTGCACGGTGCACCTGGTGGACGCCGGCGTGGACACCGGGCCGATCATCGCTCAGGGCGTCGTCGCGGTCGAGGACGGCGATCACGCCGACGGCGGCGAGGCGTTGCACGAGCGCATCAAGACTGTCGAGCGCACCCTGCTCGTCGAGGTCGTGGGCCGGCTGGCCCGCGAGGGCTACCGCATCGAAGGAAGAAAGGTCCGGATCCCCGCATGACTTCCGCCGCCCCCACCCCCACCCCCGCCGACCAGGACGGGCTGCGCCCGATCCGTCGCGCGCTGATCAGCGTGTACGACAAGACCGGCCTGGAGGAGCTGGCCCGCGGCCTGCACGCCGCCGGGGTCGAACTGGTCTCCACCGGCTCCACCGCCGGCCGGATCGCCGCCGCGGGCGTGCCCGTGACCAAGGTCGAGGAGCTGACCGGCTTCCCCGAGTGCCTGGACGGCCGGGTCAAGACGCTGCACCCGCGCGTACACGCCGGCATCCTCGCCGACCTGCGCCTGGAGTCGCACCGCGGGCAGCTCGACGAGCTGGAGATCCGGCCGTTCGACCTGGTCGTGGTCAACCTGTACCCGTTCACCGCGACCGTCGAGTCGGGCGCCACGCCGGACGAGTGTGTCGAGCAGATCGACATCGGCGGGCCCTCGATGGTGCGTGCCGCGGCCAAGAACCACCCGTCCGTGGCCGTGGTGACCAGCCCGGACCGCTACGCCGACGTGCTCGCCGCGATCGAGGCCGGCGGTTTCGACCTCGCGCAGCGCAAGCGGCTCGCGGGCGAGGCGTTCGGCCACACCGCCGCGTACGACGTCGCGGTCGCGTCCTGGTTCTCGAGCAGCTACGCCCCGGCCGACGACGAGGGCTTCCCGGCCTTCCTCGGCTCGGTGCGGCGCCGCGAGAACGTGCTCCGCTACGGCGAGAACCCGCACCAGGCCGCCGCGCTCTACGTGGACGGCACCGGCGGCCTGGCCGGCGCCGAGCAGTTGCACGGCAAGGAGATGTCCTACAACAACTACCAGGACACCGACGCGGCCCGCCGCGCCGCCTACGACCACGAGCAGCCTTGCGTGGCGATCATCAAGCACGCCAACCCGTGCGGCATCGCGATCGGCGAGACCGTCGCCGAGGCGCACCTGCGGGCGCACGCGAGCGACCCGCTGTCCGCCTTCGGCGGCGTGATCGCGGTCAACCGGCCGGTGAGCGTGGCGATGGCCGAGCAGGTCGCGGAGATCTTCACCGAGGTCATCGTGGCGCCGGACTACGAGGACGGCGCGGTCGAGGTGCTGGCCCGGAAGAAGAACATCCGGGTGCTGCGCGCGCCCGAGGCGCCCGCCACGCCGGTCGAGTTCCGCCAGATCGACGGCGGGCTGCTGCTCCAGAACGCCGACCGCTACCAGGCACCCGGCGACGACGCGGCCGCCTGGACGCTGGCCACCGGCGAGCCGGCCGACACCGAGACGCTGCGCGACCTGGTGTTCGCCTGGCGGGCGGTACGCGCGGTCAAGTCCAACGCGATCCTGCTCGCGACCGGCGGCGCGACGGTCGGGGTGGGCATGGGCCAGGTCAACCGGGTCGACTCGGCCCGGCTCGCGGTGCAGCGCGCCGGCGAGCGGGCGGCCGGCTCGGTGGGCGCGTCCGACGCGTTCTTCCCGTTCCCCGACGGCCTCGAAGTGCTGATCGAGGGCGGCGTCAAGGCGGTCGTGCAGCCGGGCGGCTCGGTTCGCGACGAGCAGGTGGTCGAGGCCGCGCGCGCGGCCGGCATCACCATGTACTTCACCGGGACCCGGCACTTCTTCCACTGATCCGGCCCCACCGACCGGGTCCCACCGATCCGGCCCCGGACACACGCGAGGCGCGACCCCGAACGGGGCCGCGCCTCGCGCGCGTCGGTGGGGGTGCTCAGACCTTGACCACGACCGTCGAGCAGACCTTGTCGGCGAAGGTCTGCTTCTTGTCGTCCCACAGCGGCCACAACAAGCCGAGGAAACACGTGATGATGTCGAGGAAGTGCGCGATGGCGCGGACGAAGGCCATGCCGAAGCCGGCCGGCATCCCGTCCCGCTCGCGCAACACCTTGATCCCGACCGCCTTCTTGCCGATCGTCTGGCCGGTCTTGCCCTGGCGGTAGAGCTGCCAGAGACCGAACAGGAACGAGAGCACACCGCCGACGACCATCAGCACGATCGGACCCGACCCACCGTCGTAGGTGGTCGTCTCGCTGCCGTCGAGGTTGCTGGTGGTCTCGGTCTTGTTCACGTACATCCCGAACCCGATGTAGTACGGGATCATCACCGGCAACATGACGAGCCCGTCCAGGAGCGCCCCACCCACGCGCCGCCCCCAGCTCGCGCAGTAGTCGCCGAGATTCTGCGGGGGCCCGTAGCCGTACGGCTGGGCGTAGCCGCCCTGCTGACCGTAATCGGGCTGGCCGTAGGCCGGTTGGCCGTAGCCGGGTTGGCCGTAGGCGGGCTGACCGTAGCCGGGCTGTTGGCCGTAGCCCGCGCCTTGGCCCTCGGCGCCGTACCCGGGCGGCGGGCCGTACGGACCCGGAGGTTGGGACATCTGGAACTCTCCCCTGAGAACGCGCGCACACCCGTGCGCGACGCCGGTGACCCCCGGGCATGTCGACGCGCGAGCGCCGTATTCGAGCCCGGCGTCGCCCCCACGACCCGAGAGTCCATTGGAGGCGGCACCTTATACCGAAGTGGTTGGCGCCGGGTAGGTCCCGGCCGGTTCGGTGAGCGGGATCATGCGCGAGCGGGACTTGGCATTCCCGGCGAAACGTGCGTTGCATGGGAGCATGCAGGATCAGGCGACCCCGGGACCCCATCCGGAACGTGCACCCCTCGCGTTGCCGCCCGGGCCCTCGGCGGACCCGAACGGGCCGCCGACGTTGCCTCCGTTCCCGGCGGTGCATCCTCCGGAGCTGGGCCCGCAGAACCAGATCAGGCCGCTGGTCACGCTCACCGGGAAGGGTTTCACCTGGGCCGCCGGGATCCGCGCCGCGCTCGGCGTCGGCATCCCCTTCGCGATCGTCACCGCCACCCTCGGCCTCGGCGACGCCACCTTCGCCGCGCTCGGCGGCTACACCGTCCTGTACGCGGCCAAGGAGCCCTACGCGCGTCGCGGCATCACCCTCGCGCTGGTCGGTCTGGGCCTGGCCGTGTCGCTGATGCTGGGCTCGCTCGCGGCCGGCACGCCGCTGTTGTACGTCCCGGTGATCACCGTGGTGGCCGGCGTCGCCACCTTCCTGTGCGGCGCGCTCCAGGTGGACCGTCCCGGCGGGTACATGTTCACCCTGGTCTGCGCGATGGGCGCGTTCCTGCCGCACCAGCCCGACCGGGTGCTCGAACGCGGCGCCCTCGTGCTCGCGGGCGCCGCCGGGGCCTGGCTGGTGTCGATGTCCGGCTGGCTGGTGCGCCCGCGCCACCCCGAGCACCTGGCGCTCGCCGCCTGCTTCGAGGCGCTGGCCGACTTCTTCGCCGCGATCGGCGACCAGCCCAGCGACGCCGCCCGGCACCGCGCCTCCGAGACCGTGCACAGCGCGTGGGTGACCGTGCTGCGCGCCGACACCAGACGCAACCGGCGCACCGGTGAGGCCCGCCGCCTCCGGGTGTTGTGCCGACGCGCGCTCGACCTGTTCCAGGCCGCCCAACTGCTCGCCGTCGAGCGGGACCGGCCGCTGCCGGCGGAGATCATCGAGACCGTGCGCGCGCTGGCCGGCGCCGTTGGGCGGCCCACCCTCGTCCCGGTGCTGCCCGCGGTGCTCGCCGACACCGAGACCGACGCCGAACGCATGCTGCGCACCGCGCTGCGGGCCGCCGCCGCGGCGGCCGGGCAACCCGCGGTCAAGGAGGGCGAGATCATCCCCGGCCGGCGGCCCAGCGCCGGCGAGCGGCTGCGCGCCGCGTTCGACCGGTCCTCGCTGGTGCCGCCGACCGCGCTGCGCACCGGCCTCGGCGTCGGCTCGGCCGCGCTCGCCGCCGCGCTGCTGCCGGTGGTGCACCCCGTGTGGGTGGCCATCGCGGCCGGTGCCGCGCTCCAGGGCGGCAATGTCGTGCTCGACTTCGGCCGGGTGCTGCAACGGGCGATCGGGACCCTGCTCGGCGTCGCGGTGATCGCGCTGTTCTTCCACGACCTGCGGCCCGACCAGTGGCTGGTGGTGATCGTCGTCGCCCTGCTGTTCGGCTCCACCCAGACGGTGATCGCCCGCAACCTCGCCGTTGGCGCGGCCTGCGTGACCCCCGTCGGCCTGTTCCTGGCCGCCGCCGGCAGCCCCGGCGCGCACGTGGGCGACCTGGCCGCCACCCGGATGATCGACACCGTGCTCGGCCTGGCGGTCGGCCTGGTCGCGAGCCTGGTGTTGTGGCCGCGCGCCTCGGCCACCCGGCTGCCCCGGCAGCTGGGCCGGGCCATCCGCGCCGAGGCGATGTTGCTGCGCGCCACCGTCACCGGGCAGATCGTCGACGATCCGGCCTGGGGCAGCACCCGCCGGGCGGCCCGCCGCGAACTGATCGACCTGTGGAGCGTGTACGAGTCCGCGCTCGGCGAGATCACCGGCCGGCACCTGGACGCGGAACGCCTGTGGCCCGCCATCGTCACCGCCCAGCGCCTGGGCTACCGGCTGATGACCACGCCCGAGACCTACCGCACGGATCCGCCCGAGCCGATCCCCGAGGACGACCTGGCCCGACTCGACGCCTACGTCGAGGAACTGGCCTCGGCCGCCGAGGAGCGCCGCCCCCCGACCCTGCCCGAACTCCCGGACCTGTGGGGGTATCCGGTATTGCGGCAACACCTCAAGCGGCTCGGTCGGGTGATCACCCGCGCGAACGAACCGGTGGCGGCCCGGCACCTGCCCGCCTTCGTCCGGCGGCGCATCCTGGCCCCGCCGGCGCGGCTGCTGTACGGGGGCCGCCGCACGGCCGGCCCGGATACGGGACAATCGCAACGACCGGCCCGGAACCGTGGACCAGGAGAGACAACTTGAAGGCGCAGATCCTCGACGGCAAGGCCACCGCCGCCGCCATCAAAGCCGAACTGGCCGTGCGGGCCGAGGCCCTGAAGGCCCGCGGCATCACGCCGGGTCTGGGCACCGTGCTCGTGGGCGACGACCCCGGCAGCCACTCGTACGTGCGCGGCAAGCACCGCGACTGCGCCCAGGTCGGCATCGCGAGCATCCAGCGCAACCTGCCCGCCGACGCGACGCAGGACCAGGTCGAGGACGTGGTCCGCGAACTCAACGCGGATCCCGCCTGTACCGGCTACATCGTGCAGCTGCCGCTGCCCCGGCACCTGGACGCCAACCGGGTCCTGGAGCTGATGGACCCGGACAAGGACGCCGACGGCCTGCACCCGACCAACCTCGGCCGGCTGGTGCTCGGCCAGGAGGCGCCGCTGCCGTGCACGCCGCGCGGCATCGTGGAACTGCTGCGCCGGCACGACATCGAGATCAACGGCGCCGAGGTGTGCGTGATCGGCCGAGGCGTCACCGTCGGCCGCCCGATCGGCCTGCTGCTCACCCGCCGGACCGAGAACGCCACGGTGACCCTGTGCCACACCGGCACCAAGGAGCTGCCGTTCCACGTGCTCCAGGCCGACATCGTGATCGCCGCCGCCGGGGTGCCCGGACTGATCAGCGCCGACATGGTCAAGCCCGGCGCGGTGCTGCTCGACGTGGGCATCACCCGCACCGAGCACGGCCTGGTCGGCGACGTGCACCCGGAGGCGTACGAGAAGGCCGCGTGGGTCGCCCCGATGCCCGGCGGGGTGGGTCCGATGACCCGCGCGATGCTGCTCACCAACGTCGTCGAGGCCGCCGAGCGGCAGGTCACCGGTCTGTGACCCGGCCGCGACGGGCCCGGGGCCGCATCGCTCCGGGCCGGTCGCGGCATCGCTCGCCCTGTCGATGAGAGGTGGACGTGGTGGCAACGACTCGGGGGCGACGCAGGGATGGCAGGAGGAAGGACCCGGGCACCTTCCCGCCCGAGGGCGGCGGCTCGCCGAGCGGCCCCGGGCGGCTGCGCGAGTGGCCCGCGACGGTGGTCTTCGGCTGCCTGTTCGCCGCGCTGCTGACCGCGGCGCTGAGCGGGTTCCGTCCCGCCGCGATGATGATCGCCGGGACCTTCCTGGTCGCCGCGCTGCTGCGGATGTTCGTGTCCGACGTGGGGGTGCTGGCGGTTCGCAGCCGGTTCACCGACGTGGCCATGCTGCTGTTCTTCGGCGGCGCGGTCCTGCTCCTGGGGCTGAGCATCCCGGAACCGCTGGTCGACCTGCCGTGGGTGCCCAAGCGCACCGGCGGCTAGCCCAGTCGCGGTGGGCCCGCCGGGGGCGCCGGGTCGGATCTAATACAACCGGCGCGCCTCGGCGGCGATCTCGCTCGGGGTCATCCCGGCCGAGCGGGTGATCTCGGCTCGGCGGACCGCGGTGATCGCGTCGAACAGGGTCTCGCCCAGCGCCTCGCGCAGCACCGTGCTCGCCTCCAGGGCGGCCAGCGCCGCCGCGGGGGAGCCGGGCAGACGCGGTACGTCGCCGGCCGTCGAGGGGTCGCCCGGCACCTCCACCGGCAGCCGCAGTCCGTCCTCCAGACCGGCCAGACCGGCCGCGATCACCGTGCCGACCACCAGATACGGATTGGCGGTCGCGTCGAAACACTTGAGTTCGGCGTTCGCGGTGTGCTGCCGCTCGCCCACCATCCCGGTGACCAGCCGCATCGCGGCCTCGCGGTTCTCCAGGCCCCAGCAGCGGTACACCCCCGCCCACTGGGCCGGGACCAGACGCAGATGACTGGCCGCGCCGGGCGCGCCGATCGCGAGCAGCGCGGGCAACTCGCGCAGCACACCGGCCAGGAACGCCTCGCCCTCACGGGTCAGCCCCTGCGGCCCCTCACCCCCGTGGCACAGGTTCGTCCCGTCGCGCCACGGCGAGAAGTGCAGGTGCGCGCCGTTGCCCACCTCGCCGGGCACCACGCACGGAGCGAAGCTGACCGCGTGCCCGTGCCGGGCGGCCACCGCCCGGATCGTCTCGCGCACCAGGATCGTGGTGTCCGCCGCGCCGACCGGGTCCTCCGGGGCGACGGACACCTCCAGCTGGCCCGCCGCGTATTCCGGATGCACCTGCAACACGCGCACGTCCTGCGCGGCGAGCGCGCGGATCAGCTCGCGCAGCTGGGCGGACACCCGCACCACCCGGGTCATCCCGTACGCGGCCTTGTGGAAGGCGGGCACGAAGCGGCCGGCCGCGTCCTCGGTACCGGTGACCCACTCGACCTCGAAGCCCATCCGCAGCGACAATCCGCGCAACCCGGCGCGGGCGGCCATCCGCCGGGCGAAGGTGCGCTGGCAGCCCGCGTACGGCACGCCGTCCTGGGTGTAGCGGTCGCCGGGCGCCCAGGCCCAGCCCGGTTGCGCGGCCAGCGGACGCAGCGCCGTCAGGTCGGGGACCAGGCGCAGATCGCCCGCCGGACCGCCGACCAGGTTGCCCGCGGTGATCGAGTCGTCGGCGAGGAAGACGTCGAACACGGGGGAGAAGCCCACGCCGTGCACGGCGACCGCGTCCAGGCGGGAGTACGGAACGGTCTTGACCCGGGTGATGCCCGCGTTGTCGACCCAGCCGAGCGCCACCGCGTCGATCGGGTCGACCGACGCGCCCTCGACCGCGGGCGCGACCGGCACGAGCGCGGGTTCCGGCACCGACGCCGGCACCGCCGCCGGGATCGACGCGACGCGGTGCGGTGACATGCACATCGGGATCACCCTTCGAGGCCGTGCGACTTCGATCCGTCACGAACCTACCGGCCGGTTCCGCCGAAACGGAAACCGGCGGATCCGACGCACCCCGGCGAGGCGGGTGAGCCAAGACGCGCGGCCGGGCGAAGCTCACACCGGTGGGTGGCCGAGCCGCCCCGGAGGCGGGGGTAGTGTGGCCGCGAAAAGTATCTCGATGCCGAGCTACCGGCGGACTGCCATCGGCGTCGGATCCCGCCGCAGCAGAGGAGACCCGCGCGCAATGTCCCGTACCCCCGTCAACGTCACCGTCACGGGCGCGGCCGGTCAGATCGGCTACGCGCTGCTGTTCCGCATCGCCTCCGGTCACCTGCTCGGCCCCGACACCCCGGTCCGCCTGCGCCTCCTGGAGATCCCCCAGGCGGTCAAGGCCGCCGAGGGCACCGCGATGGAGCTCGACGACTGCGCGTTCCCGCTGCTCGCCGGGATCGACATCTTCGACAACCCGACCGACGGTTTCGCCGGCGCCAACGTGGCGCTGCTCGTCGGCGCCCGCCCCCGTACCAAGGGCATGGAGCGCGGCGACCTGCTGGCCGCCAACGGCGGCATCTTCAAGCCGCAGGGCGAGGCGATCAACGCCGGCGCGGCGGACGACATCAAGGTGCTCGTGGTCGGCAACCCGGCCAACACCAACGCGCTGATCGCGCAGCAGCACGCGCCCGACGTACCGGCCGAGCGCTTCACCGCGATGACCCGCCTGGACCACAACCGCGCGCTGACCCAGCTCGCGAAGAAGGCCGGCGTCGCGGTCACCGACATCGCGAAGCTGACCATCTGGGGCAACCACTCGGCCACCCAGTACCCGGACATCTTCCACGCGCAGATCGCCGGCAAGAACGCCGCCGAGGTGGTCGACGACCGCACCTGGCTCGCCGACACCTTCATCCCCACCGTCGCCAAGCGCGGCGCGGCGATCATCGAGGCGCGCGGCGCGTCCTCGGCGGCGTCCGCGGCCAACGCGGCGATCGACCACGTGCACACCTGGGTCAACGGCACCGCCGACGGCGACTGGACCTCGATGGGCGTCGTCTCGGACGGCTCCTACGGTGTGCCCGAGGGCCTGATCTCGTCCTTCCCGGTCGTCTGCGAGGACGGCAAGTGGGAGATCGTCCAGGGCCTGGACGTCAACGAGTTCTCCCGGGCGCGGATCGACGCCTCGGTGCAGGAGCTGGCCGAGGAGCGCGACGCGGTGCGCGAGCTGGGCCTGATCTGAGTCGGAGCCGGCGCCGTCGCGGCGCCGGCCTCACGCGGAATCGACCGGGGGCGGGCCGAACGGCCCGCCCCCGGTGTGTGCGGGGAGCCGGGCGCGCCCGGGCGTGACCCTCGGCCCGAACAGCTCGGCCAGCGCGCCGACCAGGGCCTCCAGCGCGCCGGCGAAGGCGGCCGCGGCGGGCGCCGCGTAGCCGACGACCAGCCCCGGCGGGTGCTCGGCGTACGGGGCCCGGTGGTACCAGCCCATGCGGTGCACCGCCACGCCGCGCCGGGCCAGCAGCGCGCGCGTCTCCTCCTCGCCCGGACCGCCCTCGGGCAGTTCGAGCCGCACCTGCAGGCCCGCCGCGATGCCGCACACCCGTACGGCCGGCACCCGCCGGGCCAGCTCCGCGACGAGCCGGTCGCGGCGGTCGCGGTACGCCAGGCGGGCGCGGCGCACGTGCCGGTCCAGGTCGCCGGCGGCGATGAACTCGGCCAGGGTGAGCTGATCCAGCGTGCCCACCGCCAACTCGGGTCGGTCGCGGACCGCGAGCAGGTCGTCGAGCAGGTACGGCGGCACCACCAGCCAGCCGAGCCGCAGGCCCGGCGAGAGCATCTTGCTCGCGGTGCCCGCGTACACCACGTGCTCGGCGCCCAGACCCTGGAGCGCGCCGACCGGGTGCCGGTCGTAGCGGAACTCGCCGTCGTAGTCGTCCTCGACCACGACGCCACCGGTCTCCGCCGCCCAGCGCAGTGCCGCCGCACGCCGGTCCGGGTGCAGCGGCACGCCCATCGGGGCCTGGTTGGCCGGGGTCAGCACGATCGCGTCCGCGTCGCCGGCGGTGTCGATCCGGGCGCCCTGCCCGTCCACCCCGACGGCGCCGACCTCGACGCCGGTGCGGGCCACGATCTCGCGCAGAAACGGCAGCCCCGGGTCCTCCATCGCGATCCGGCGCGCGCCGCGGGCGGCCAGCGTGTGGCCGAGCAGGTACAGGCCCTGCGTGTAGCCCGCGCACACCACGATGCGATCCGGCCGGGTGCGCACGCCCCGGACCCGGCCGAGGTAGTCGGCCAGGCGCTCGCGCAGTTCGATCCGGCCGCGCGGGTCGGCCTGCGGCCAGAACGCGTCGGGTCCGGCGGCGGCCAGCGCGCGCCGCTGGGCCGCGGCCCAGCGGGCCCGGGGGAACGCCGACAGGTCCGGGCGTCCGGGCCGCAGGTCGAAGCGCGGAGCCGAGGCGCGCGCGTACACCGGCACCGGCACCGGGTCGGCCGGGCGTTCGGCGACCAGGGTGCCGGCGCCCCGGCGGGCGATCAGATAACCCTCGGCGACGAGTTGGGCGTACGCCTCGGCGACCGTGTTTCGGGCCATCGCCAGATCCACGGCCAGGGCGCGCGAGGAGGGCAGCCGGGTGCCGGGGGCGAGCCGGCCGTCCACGATCGCCGTGCGCAGCGCACGCTCCAGTCCGATCCGCCGGCCGCGCACGGGGCCGGGTTCCAGGTACAGATCCACATCGCCGATGGCCCAGGAACTCCGCATGGGATTGGACCTTAATCGTGGTCCGATCCGTACGTAGGGTCGAGGTCATGAGCATTCAGGAAATGACCGAAACCCCCGTCGCCGGCGACCCGGCCCGACTGCCCCTCAAGCCCCTGCACGGCGCCGCGTACAAGGCCGCCATCGCGCTGAGCAAGGCGGCGGCCGAGGGCCTGGACCCGATCGTCGCGGAGCTGATCAAGATCCGCGCGTCGCAGATCAACGGCTGCGCCTACTGCGTGGACATGCACACCAAGGACGCCCGCGAACTCGGCGAGACCGAGCAGCGTATGCACGCGATCCCGGTGTGGCGCGAGACGCCGTTCTTCACCGCCCGCGAGCGTGCGGTGCTGGCCCTGACCGAGGCGGTCACGCTGCTCACCGAGGGGCACGTGCCGACGCCGGTCTGGGACGAGGCGGCGAAGTACTTCGACGACGTGGAGATGGGCCAGATCGTCTGGTCGATCGCCGCGATCAACACCCTCAACCGGGTCGGCGTCGCCACCCGCGCGTGGGTGGCGGGCTCGTACCGTCCCGACCTGGCTCGTTGACGGATCCCGCTCCGACCGCGGGGGCGGAGCGGGGCGCCCGATTCCCCGGTCCGGTCAGGAGCGGGTCGGCGTCGCCGTTTCGCCGGTGTCGGCCCAGGTCGGGATCGGCTCGCGCGCGGTGAGCCAGGGTTGCGGGACGTCGGCCAGGGCGGTGCGGGAGGCGACGACGCCCGCGGTGATCGCGCAGGTGGTGTCGACGTCGCCCATGCCGGTCGCGGTGTGCCACAGGGCCTCCGGGAGGGAGTCCTGGTGGTGGGCGGCGGTCCACAGGGCGAAGGGGACCGTGTCGGGGGCGCTGATCCGCGAGCCGTTGCCCAGTACGCTCGTCGCGTGCCGGACCGAGGCGTGGGCGGGCAGCCGGGAGGCCGCCCGCAGGCCCGCCGCCACGTCGCTCTCCGGCGTGTGTCCGGCCACCTCGGCCAGGAACTCCACCGGATCCGGGGCCGCTTCGCCCCGCCCCCGAGTCGCCAGCGCCGCGGCGATCGCCACCGCGACCGCTCCCGCCACCGCCTCCGGATGCGCGTGCGTGGTCTCGGCGGACCGCTCCGCCGCGGCCGCCACCACCGCGAGCCCGTCGTCGGCGAACCACGCCCCCAGCGGCGCGACCCGCATCGCCGCGCCGTTGCCCCACGAGCCCTGGCCCTCGAACTGGCGGCGCGTCACCTCCCGCCACGGCTCGCCCTCGTGGATCGCGCGCAGCACGCCGTGCATCGACGGGCCGTAGCCGCGATACGGATCTGCCTCGTACGACGCGGCGAAATGCGCCGCGAGCGCGTCCTGGTCCACCGTGTCGCACAGGTGCAGGATGCGCAGCAGCGAGAGCGCCATCGCGGTGTCGTCGGTCCAGTACCAGAGGCGGGCCTGCGGGGTGATGCGGCCGGTCAGCCGCTCGGTGAGCTCGGCGCCCCGGTAGCCGAACCACTGCTCGCCGAAGGCGTCGCCGAGGGCCAAACCGTGCAGGGAGCGCGCCGCGTTCGCGACACGTCGGGTGCGGTACATGCGCCCACCCTGCCGGCCGGTTCGGCCCGGAGACCAAGGGATTACCGTGCCGGGACGCAGACTTCGCCGTCTCGGCACGCGGGTTCCGGCCCTTCTTGGTGCGGTACGGCCATAAGGTGGCCGCATCCTCTCGGAACATGGCGGATATTGCTGATTCTTATCTCGACATCAAGAGGCTCGGCATCGAACGATTCGCTAGAATGACCTCATGAAAGACGAGGTCGACCGGCTTGTCGCGGCATGGAAGCGGGAGCGCCCCGACCTCGACGTCGAACCCCTCGAAGTACTGAGCCGGGTGACCCGACTGGCGCGGCACCTCGACCGCGCTCGGCGTACCGCCTTCTCCGCGCGCGACCTCGAACCGTGGGAATTCGACGTGCTCTCCGCGCTGCGCCGCGACGGCGCGCCGTATCAGCTCTCGCCCGGCCAACTGCTCACCCAGACGCTGGTCACCTCCGGGACGATGACCAATCGTATCGACCGCCTCGCGGCCAAGGGCCTGGTGTTGCGCCTGCCCGACCCCGACGACCGGCGCGGGGTGCTGGTCCGGCTGACCGACGACGGCCGGGATCGGGTCGACGCGGCGATGGCCGAGTTGCTGGAACACGAGCGGGCCATCCTGGCCGGCCTGACGGTCGATCAGCAGGCGGCGCTGGCCGGGTTGTTGCGTTCGATCGTCGCGCCGTTCGACAACCACGCCTGAAACAAACCTCTTTGACCATTTCATGGTCGGGATTCACTCTAAGTGATCAAATGTGTCAAGGACCCGTTGTGTGTCGGGAACGACGCCCTGTAGACAAGTCCCTGTTGGGAGCGAGACCGCAAGGGTTCGCCTCGGGGAACAGGAGCAGGGCATGACCTCCACCATTCACCCGGTTCGCAGTACACGGCGCCGTCGGCCCACACCCGCCGACCTCGCGGCACTGACCGGGCACGACTAGTCCGGGACGCGGCGGGGGCGGGGGCGGGGCGGGGAGCATCGTCCGGATCCGCGAAGGCGTCTTGGGGAAGTAACGCCGGAGTGGCCGAAGGACGGTGATCCGAGGGGTGGAACGCCGGGGGCGTGGGGGTGGCGAGCACCGGGATGTGAGGCGGGGGAACGCGCGCAGGGGGACTCGAAGGTAGGGGACGGGCGGGGAAAAACCCGGGGGTGGGACCGGGGTGGGACCAGGGGTGGGCTCGGGGCGGGGGCCAGGGGCGGGAAGACCGGGGTCGGGGCGATACGGGGAGAAGGGTGCTCGGGTACAGGCGGGGCGGCGGGATGACGGATGACGATCCGTCACCCCACCGCCCCACGTGCGTCCCGATCGACCGGAGGCGGAACCGCCTTCCGGGCGAGCGCACTTCGGCTCAGTCGAGCTTCGGCCCACCCGCCGCGCGGCCGTCCGCCTCCGGGGTGAACGTCACCGGCAGCCGCTGCAGGCCACGCATGATCAGCCCGCCGCGCCACCGCAGTTCGTCCGCCGGCAGCGCGAGCCGCACATCGGGTAGCCGGCGCAGCAGCGTGCCGATCGCGATCTGGCCCTCGAGCCGGGCCAGCGGTGCGCCGATGCAGTAGTGGATGCCGTGCCCGAAGGCCAGGTGCTGGTTGTCCGCGCGGGCCGGATCGAGCAGGTCGGGCGCGGGGAACCGGAGCGGGTCGCGGTCGGCCGCCGCGAGCACCACGAGCACCGGCTCGCCCGCCGGGATCCGGGTTCCGCCGATCTCCACCTCGGTGGTGCTGAACCGCCACGTGGCCACCTCGACCGGGCCGTCGTAGCGCAGCAGCTCCTCGACCGTGGGCGCGAGCAGTTCGGGGTCGGCCCGGAGCGCGAGCCGTTCCCGGTCGTGCGTGAGCAGCGTCAGCAGCCCGTTGCCGATCAGGTTGACCGTGGTCTCGAAACCGGCGAACAGCAGGATGAAGGCCATCGCCGCGGCCTCGTCCTCGGTCAGGTGTTCGCCGTGGTCGCTCGCCCGGATCAGCCCCGAGATCAGATCGTCGTCCGCGTCGGTGAGCGTCGCGCGTTTGCGGTGGATCAACTCGGCGAGATAGGTACGCATGTGCCGCACCGCCCGGGCCACCCCGCCGCGCGGCCCCGAGCCGTGCCGGATCATCATCCCGGCCCAGGTGCGGAAGTCCGCCTGATCCTCCTCCGGCACACCGAGCAGGTCGCAGATCGCGTAGATCGGCAGCGGGAACGCGAAGTCGTGGATCAGGTCGGCCTCGCCGGTCCGGGCGAAGTCGTCGAGCAGCCGGTCGGTCAGGGCCTGTACGCGCGGGCGGAACTCCTCGGCGCGGCGCGGCGTGAACGCCTTGGACACCAGGCGGCGCAGCCGGGTGTGGTCCGGTGGGTCGAGATTGAGCAGATGTGCGCCCACCCCCGAGCGCTGCTCGCCGGGCACGCCGACCTTGCCCTGCTTCCAGGCCGCCTCGGACCGCCGCGGGTCCTTGCTCAGCCGCTGATCGGCGAGCGCCTGCCGGGCGTCGGCGTAGCGGGTGACCAACCACGCCTCGACCCCGCTGGGCAGCGTGGTGCGATGAACCGGCGCGTACTCGCGCAGATGCGCGTACGCCGGATACGGATCGGCGATGAACTCCCGGGTGAACAACTCGGGCCCGGCCGGCACGGGATGCGCGGGGCAGCCCGCGGGGTCGTCGGTCACGTCCGCGACGTCCGCGTCGCGCGCAGCCCCTTGATCCCGAGCCAACCGATCGCGTTGCCCGCCGCGAACGAGACGATCGTCAGTGCCAGGTGGATCAGGAAGAACGCGGTCGCGCCGTCGTTCCAGGAGCGGTCGTCGGCCCAGATGTTCCTGAGGAAGTTCGGCCACAGGATCCAGCTCCAGACGCCGAACAACACCAGACAGGCGGATGTACCGCGGCCGATCCTCAACGTGAAGCACCCGTTTCCCGGTCAAAAGTTCAGCAAATTTGTCCCGGTTCAGTATGCGGCGGCGCGGTCGCCGAACCGCAGCCGGGGGCCGCCAGTACGCTCATCGCATGTCTTACTGGTTCCGGGCTTCTCGCAAGCCGGCTGTCGCGTGCGCGGGGGCGATCGCTTTCGTGTTGGGTTCCGCCTGGATGGCGCAGGCCGCCCCGGGCACGCCGGAGCCGCAGCCCCCCGCGTCGATGTCGGATGTGGGTGGCGCGCGCTTGGCCCAACCGGGTGTACAGAGCGACCTGCCGCCCGGGAGCCCGCCGCCGCCCGCCGTCGAGGGCTACTCGTGGGTGGTCGCCGACGCGGAGACCGGCAAGATCCTGGCGGCGAAGAACCCGCACTGGAAGTTGCCGCCGGCCAGCACGCTGAAGATGTTGTTCGCGGACACGGTGCTGCCCAAGATCGACCGCAACACCACCCACCAGGTGGCGCCGGCCGAGCTGCGCAATCTCGGCGAGGGCAGCAGCCTGGTCGGGATAAAGGAGAACGAGACCTACAAGGTCGAGGACCTGTGGCGCGGGGTGTTCCTGCGCTCGGGCAACGACGCGGTGCATGTGCTGTGCGCGATGAACGGTGGCGTGGACACCACCGTGCGGCAGATGAACGAGCGGGCCAAGCAGCTTCAGGCGGGCGACACCAACGTGGTCTCGCCGGACGGCTACGACGCGCCGGGGCAGGTCTCCAGCGCGTACGACCTCGCGTTGTTCGCCCGCGAAGGGCTCAAGAACAACGACTTCCGCTCGTACGCGAGCACCAAGGTCGCCGACTTTCCCGGTGTCGCGGGGGCCAAGTTCCAGATCCAGAACACCAATACGATGCTGGGCCAGTATCCGGGCATGCTCGGTGTCAAGAACGGCTACACCACCAACGCCGGGAACACCTTCGTCGGCGGCGCGCAGCGCGGCGGGCACACGTTGCTCGTGAGCATCATGCACGTCGAGGGCAAGGGCAAGACGTACGAGGACACCGGGAAGCTGCTCGACTGGGGCTTCGCCGCGATGGCCCAGGCCAAGCCGGTCGGCATGCTGGTGGAGCCGTTGGCGGCGCCGGGGGACAAGAACGACAAGGGCACGAAGGCGGCCGACGGGAAGCCGGGCGACACCAAGACCACGAAGGCGTCGGCCACCTCGGACGACGACGGGTTCGACTGGGTGTTGTGGGCGGGGCTCGGGGTGCCGGCGGCGCTTGTGGTGGGCGGTGGCGTGCTGTTCGCCCTTCGGCGGCGCGAGGGGGGTTCGGGCGTGCGGTTCGAGGACGACATCCTGCCGTAGGGGTGTGGCGGCCTCAAACGCCGGCCGGGCTGGGTTGGTTGGCTTCGCGACGATGCCTGGCTTTTACCGATGGCCTCAAGCGCCGGCCGGGCTGAAGGGGTTGGCTTCGGGCGAGGCGCTGCGGTTTGCAGGCGGCCTCAAACGCCGGCCGGGCTGGGTTGGTTGGCTTTGTGATGACGCTTGGCTTTTACCGATGGCCTCAAGCGCCGGGCGGGCTGGGTTGGTTGCGCGCTGCGGTTTGCCGGCGGCATCAAGTGCCGGGTGGGCTGGAGGGGTTGGCTTCGGTGGCGCGGTGCGGTTTTCCGGGTGGGTTCAGGTGTCGGTTGGTGGGCGGTTTCGGGTGAAGCGTTCCAGGAGGATGCCGAGGGTGGCTGTGCCGGCTACCGCCAGGGCGTAGGTGCGGATGGGGCGGGCGGGCCTGGGTTTGTACTTGGACAGGTCCAACGGGGGTTCCGCGGCGGCTTTTTCGGCGGCGGCCTCGATGTTGTCCGCGGCTTCGTCGGCCTCCTGGGCGTTGGCCGTCCAGGCCGCGCAGAACAGGAGCAGGCGGGTCACGAAGTAGATCCACAGCAGCAGTGCCACCGGGACGCCGAACGCGCCGTACGCGCTCTTGCCCGCGACCCCCGCGATGTACGACGACACCAACAGCTTCAGCAACTCGAAGCCGACCGCCCCGATCAACGCGCCCTTGATCGCGACCGAGCGGTGCATGGTCAGCCGCGGCATCCCCACGAGCAGGTACAGGAACAGCACCACGCTCGCGCCGACCGCGACCGCGAACGCGGCGATCTGCAGCAGGACCCGGCCCACCGGCTGGTGTTCGAGCCCGATCGAGTCGGAGACGTGCCGGATCACCACCGTCGCGAACGTGGACGCGCCGACCGACAACGCCAACGCGAGCCCCAGGCCGATCAGTACGCCGACGTCGGCGAACTTGCGCACGACGACGTTGCCCGGCTCCTCCTCCACGTCCCAGATCGCCCGGATGGAGGAACGCGTCGCGTCCACCCACCCCGTCCCGGACACCAGGAGCAGCGCGCCGCCGATCACCCCGACCGCGCCCGCGTTGCGCACCAGCGCGTCCAGGTCCAACTTGTCGGCGATACCGGGGATCTGCTCGGAGATCTTGTTCTGCATCCGGCGGACCTGGGAGGGGTCGAGTGCCGCGGCCACCACCGCCGCCGCGAGCGTGATCAACGGGAACAGCGACAGGAACCCGTAATAGGTCACCGCGGCGGCGAGTCGATTGCCCTGTCGATCGCCGTAGCGCGAATAGGCCCGCCAGGTGGGGCCGATGACCGGGATCCTCGCCAGCCGCTCCTTGATCGCCACGGATGACTGCTGCCCGTCCGATGCCCTGCCCACACGCGACTCCACTCTGTGACGTCCCGCGCGGCCGGGACGGCGTCACACGGGCAGCGGACCTGGCAACGATTGGCCGAACGCGAAGTCACGTTGCGGGCGCCACACCCCGTCCGTGCCGTGCTCGTACAGGCTGAAGCCCCAGATCGGGAAGACCGCGTCGTAGTCGACGAGTTCCGCGAACGCCAGGTCGAGCATGTGATCGGGCAGGTGATGCGCGACGGTCACATGCGGGTGGTACGGGAAGTGCAACTCGCGCTCCAGCGGCCCGGATCGCACCGCGGCCTCGATCCGCTCGCACTCCGGGATGCCGCGCGCGACCTGGACGAACACCACCGGCGAGGTCGGCCGGAACGTACCGGTGCTGCGCAGGTGTATGTCGAACGGGGCCTCGCCCGCGGCGACCGCGCGCAGGTGCTCCTCGATCTCGGCCATCGCCTCGTCGGCCACCTCGGTCGGCGGCAGGAGGGTCACGTGGGTCGGGATGGCGTTCGCGAGCGGATCCCCGAACCCGGCGCGGCGAGCCTGCAACTCGCTGCCGTAGGGCTCGGGAATCGCGATCGACACCCCGATGGTGCGCTTGGCCATGTGCTGCGCCTCAGCCTCCCGACCGGCCGGTGACCGGGGGCAGGAAGCCGACACGGTCGTAGGTCTCGGCGAGCGTTCGCGACGCCACCTCGCGGGCCTTGTCGGCGCCCCGGGCGAGCACGGCGTCCAGCTCGGCCGGATCGTCGAGGTAGCCGCGCACCCGCTCCTGGAACGGGGTGACGAAATCGACCAGCACCTCGGCCACCTCCTTCTTCAGGTCGCCGTAGCCGCGACCCGCGAAGCGCTCCTCCAGCGAGGCGATCGAGGTGCCGGAGAGCGCCGAGTGGATGGTGAGCAGATTGGACACCCCCGGCTTCTCCTTCTCGTCGAAGCGCACCTCGGTGCCGGTGTCGGTGACCGCGCTGCGGATCTTCTTCGCGCTCGCCTTGGGGTCGTCGAGCAGGTTGACGATGCCCTTGGGCGTCGAGGCGGACTTGCTCATCTTGATCGTCGGGTCCTGGAGGTCGACGATCTTGGCCGTCTCCTTGACGATGAACGGCTTGGGGACGGTGAACGTCTCGCCGAACGTCGAGTTGAACCGCTGCGCGATGTCGCGGGTCAGCTCCACGTGCTGGCGCTGGTCCTCGCCGACGGGGACCGCGTCGGCCTGGTAGAGCAGGATGTCGGCGACCTGGAGCACCGGGTAGGTGAACAGGCCGACGGTGGTGCGGTCGGTGCCCTGCTTGGCCGACTTGTCCTTGAACTGGGTCATCCGCGCGGCCTCGCCGAAGCCGGTCATGCAGTTCATCACCCACGCGAGCTGTGCGTGCTCGGGTACGTGGCTCTGCACGAACAGGGTGCAGCGATCCGCGTCCAGACCGGCCGCGAGCAGCTCCGCGGCGGAGATCCGGGTGCGCTCGCGCAACTGCTTCGGATCCTGTGGAACGGTGATCGCGTGCAGGTCGACCACCATGTAGAAGGCATCGTGGCTGTCCTGGAACGGCACCCACTGCCGGATCGCGCCCAGGTAGTTACCCAAGTGGAACGAATCCGCGGTCGGCTGGATTCCGGACAGAACACGGGGACGCGTCGAGGCCATGCCGCCATTCTCTCAGGCGCGTGACGTGGTTCCGGTCAGGGGAGCCGCACGACGTCCGCGCGGGGCGCACAACAAAGCAGGTGAGCGCCCGGGGGAATGCGCAACGATCGTGCGGTAGGGGACAACGCAGCCGCCTTTACGCCCCCGGCGCCGGCAACCTAGGCTGTCCAAAGCCGACACAGAGGGTCGCCGACCGCCTATCCACGGTGACGATCGGGTGCGGCTCCCGGCCTGCCGCCGACCGCACGGCGTCGTCATCGGCAGGGTCGGACGGGCGTGGGCCGCGGAAATCCCGGGCGCGCGCCTGCCGCCACCGTCCGCGAGAAGGGGATATCGCGTGCGCCTCACCTCGCGCTGTGGCCGATCGGGCCGTTCCGACCTGCGGTCGGAGCGCATATCGCCCGGAGCCGAGCGGGCGCGGGTGGCCCGACAGCGGCGACGCGGCTTCGTCGCCCCGCGGGCGGCCGAACTGCGGCACTACGTGATGTGTCCGCCGGTGTTCCTGGACGGGACGCCGCCGGCTACCGGCTTCACGGCGCGCACCACGACCACGATGGGTCAGTGGGAACGGTTGCGCGCGGTGTTGATCGGGCTCGGGCATCGGGTGAGCCTGGTGCCGGGTCGCCCGGGGCTGCCCGACATGGTCTTCGCCTCGCGGGCCGCGACCGTGGTGGGCAGGCGGGTGCTCGGCGCGCGGCCGCGGGCGGCGGCCCGGTCGGCCGCGACGCCGGTGTATCTGGAGTGGTTCGCCCGGCACGGCTTCCGCTCCGCGCTGGAGCCGGTGTTCGCCCACGAGGGCGAGAGTGACCTGATCCCGGTCGGCCCCCGGCTGTTGGCCGCGGTGGGGCCGTCGACCGAGGCGGCCGCGCATGCCGAGGCGCAGGCGTTCTTCGGCCTGCCCGTGGTCCCGCTGGAGTTGGCCGACCCGCGTTTTCCCCGACTCGGCTCGGCGTTGACCGTGCTGGGCGAGCACACCGCGGCCTACTACCCGGGGGCGTTCACCCCGGCCGCGCTGCGCCGGCTGACCCGGGTGTTCCCGGAGCGGATCGAGGTGGACGAGGCGGACGCGGCGGCGCTCGGCCTCGACGCGGTCTCCGACGGGCGCAGCGTGGTGATGGGCGACACGACACCCGCCCTCGCCGCCCGGTTGGCGGAGCGGGGATTCCGTACGATCGAGCTGGACATGTCCGCATTCGCGGCCCATGGCGCGAGCGTGCGCGGTTGCGTCCTGGAACTGCGCGCCGCCCGTTGATCCGCCGCCCCCGCGGGGTATCCCGTCCGTACCCACCCGGGTGACTTTCCTCCGTCTTGTCGTTTGTCACGGGATTTTCCCGCCTTCGTACCGAACCTCCTCCCGGCATCTCCCGGTATCGCCGTATCGCCGTTCTCCACTCTCGTAGCGATTCCCACGGCTCTCCACCGTTGCGAAAGGACGTCATGAGCACGCAGCACACCCCCGTCCCCTCCTCCCCCGAGCACAAGTCCGGGGTCGGTCGCCCGGGCGGCCCCGGCGCCGAGAGCACCCGACTGATCGCATTGGCCGAGGAGCACAGCGCGCACAACTACCACCCGCTGCCGATCGTGGTCGCCGAGGCGCACGGGGCCTGGATGACCGACGTCGAGGGCCGGCGCTACCTGGACATGCTGGCCGGGTATTCCGCGCTCAACTTCGGACACGGCAACGCGCGCCTGATCGACGCCGCCAAGCGGCAGTTGGACCGGGTCACGCTGACCAGCCGGGCGTTCCACAACGACCGCTTCGCGCCGTTCTGCGAGCAACTCGCGGAGATGGCCGGCATGGAGATGGTCCTGGTGATGAACACCGGCGCGGAGGCGGTGGAGACCGCGGTCAAGACCGCGCGCAAGTGGGGCTACGAGGTCAAGGGCGTGCCGGACGGGCGGGCCAGGATCATCGTGGCGGCGGGAAACTTCCACGGCCGCACCACCACGATCATCAGCTTCTCCACCGACGAGGAGGCGCGTCGGCACTTCGGCCCGTACACCCCGGGCTTCGACGTCGTGCCCTACGGCGACGCGGCGGCGCTGCGCGCGGCGATCACCGACGACACGGTGGCGGTGCTGCTGGAGCCGATCCAGGGCGAGGCCGGCGTGCTGGTCCCGCCGCCCGGCTACCTGGCCGAGGTGCGCCGGGTCACCGCCGAGCGCGACGTGTTGTTCATCGCCGACGAGATCCAGTCCGGGCTGGGCCGCACGGGCCGCACGTTCGCGTGCGAGCACGAGGGTGTGGTGCCCGACATGTACATCCTGGGCAAGGCGCTCGGCGGCGGCATCCTGCCGATCTCGGCCGTGGTGTCGTCCCGTGCCGTGCTCGGCGTGTTCGCCCCCGGCGAGCACGGCTCCACGTTCGGCGGCAACCCGCTGGCCTGCGCGGTGGGCCTGGAGGTCCTGGAGATCCTGCGCTCCGGCGAGTTCCAGCAGCGCTCCGCCGACCTCGGCGACCACCTGCACCGCGAACTCGCCGCGCTGGTGGGCCGCTCCGTGACCACGGTCCGCGGTCGCGGCCTGTGGGCGGGCGTCGACATCGACCCGGCGCACGGCACCGCGCGCGACGTCTCCCAGGCCCTGATGGACCGCGGCGTCCTGGTCAAGGACACCCACGGCCAAACGATCCGCATCGCCCCACCCCTGGTCATCTCCAAGGACGACCTGGAATGGTCCCTCGACCAACTCCGCGCGGTATTGCGCTGACCCCACCCCGCGACGGCCGCGGAATCCCCGGAACTCCGCGGCCGTCACCGTGCCGCAGGGCGCGACGCCGAGAGGGGGATCGCCCCAGGGGCGTCCCCGCCTCACATGCCGAAGACCCCGGATCGGGTCAGGAGCTGCGGCGGCCGACCAGTCTCGGCTTCGGTTCGATGCCGGACAGGCCGTTCCAGGCCAGGTTGACCAGATGGGCCGCGACGTCGGCCTTCTTGGGGCGGCGGACGTCGAGCCACCACTGGCCGGTCAGGGCGACCATCCCGACCAGCATCTGGGCGTACATCGGGGCCAGCTTCGGGTCGTAGCCGCGCGACTTGAACTCCAGGCCGAGTACGTCCTCGACCTGCGAGGCGATGTCGCTGATCAGCGAGGCGAAGGTGCCCGTCGACTGGGCCACCGGCGAGTCCCGGACCAGGATGCGGAAGCCGTCGGTGTTCTGGTCGATGTAGTCGAGGAGCGCGAAGGCGGCCTGCTCCAGCAGCTCCCGGGGGTGGCCGCCGGTCAGCGCGCCGGTCACCCCGTCGAGCAGCGCGCTCGTCTCGCGGTCCACGACGACCGCGTACAGCCCTTCCTTGCCGCCGAAGTGTTCGTAGACCACCGGCTTCGACACACCGGCCTTGTGTGCGATCTCCTCGACACTCGTCGCGTCGTAGCCACGCTCCGCGAACAGCGTTCGACCGATGTCGATCAACTGCTCCCGGCGCTCTTTCCCGGTCATGCGCACACGACCGCCGCCGCGCGGTGCACTCCGCCTGCTGGTCTCGGTCACTGGCCCATCATGCCGCGCGCCGTGCGGCGACCCGTTCCCGGTCCGGCCAACGCACGTCCCAGACCCAGCCCAGCTTCTCCATCCAGCGGATCGTGCGAGCGCTGCTGTCGAGCTGACCGCGCAGCACCCCGTGCCGGGCGCTGGTCTGGTCCGCGTGGTGCAGGTTGTGCCAGGACTCGCCCATCGACGGGATGGCCAGCCACCACACGTTGCCGGAACGGTCGCGCGACTTGAACGGACGCTCGCCCGCCGCGTGGCAGATCGAGTTGATCGACCACGTCACGTGGTGGAGCAGCGCGACCCGGACCAGGCCGGCCCAGAAGAACGCGGTCACCGCGCCCTGCCACGACCACGCCCACAGCCCGCCGACCAGCGCCGGAGCGGCCAGCGAGACGGCCACCCACAGCGGGAACTGGCGGGAGACGCGAATCATGTCGCGGTCCTTGAGCAGGTCGGGCGCGTACTTTTCCTGCGAGGTCTGCTCGACGTCGAACAGCCACCCCATGTGCGCCCACCACAGGCCCTTGGACAGCGCGCCGACGCCGGTGCCGTAGCGCCACGGCGAGTGCGGGTCGCCCTCCTTGTCGGAGAACTTGTGGTGCTTGCGGTGGTCGGCCACCCAGCGCACCAGCGGCCCCTGTACGGCCATGTTGCCCGCGATCGCCAGTGCGATCCGGACCGGGCGCTTGGCCTTGAACGACCCGTGGGTGAAGTAGCGGTGGAAGCCGATGGTGATCCCGTGGCCGGTGATGGCGTACATCACCACCGCGAGCACCACGTCGCGCCAGGACAGCCCCCATCCCCATGCGACCGGTACGGCTGCCACCAGCGCGAGGAACGGGACGCCGATGAAGAGCGCCAGCGCGATCTGTTCGGCGGCGTGCTTGCGCTCGCCCCCGAGCGTGCCGCGGGTGGCGGAGTCGGCGGACTTCCGTTCGGCTTCGAGCACGCCGGCGCCGGTGGAACCGGAGGAGGAAACGGTCACAGGGATTCCCTCGGATCGGGGACAGGCAACGCTACGGCGACGTAACCTACGGAGCCGTAAGTTCCGTCAGTATGGCAGGTCATGAGCGGAAAGCGAGGGGTCTGTACGCCTTCTCATTTTTGCCTCGCGCGGCCCGAGGACGACGTTTTCCAGGTGTGTCCGCGAGCATGCCGACGGCGCTTCGGCGATCTCGGGCCCGGTTTCCGGGGGGTTATTCGCGCACGGGATGCCGGGGGGCCGGCATAGTGGGTGCCGTGAAAACGGGATGAACCCGCTGCTCAGGCGGAATGCCCGATTCATTCCGCTATGGTGTAACTCGGCAGCACACGGGGTTTTGGTCCCCTTGGTCCAGGTTCAAATCCTGGTAGCGGAGCCCTTCGGTCGTGCAGGCCGCATCGGCGCGTGGAGGCTCCCGCCGACGGCGCTATCCTCATAGGGCCCGGTTTGTTCGGCTCGGCTTCGTCGTGCCGTCGTTTCGTATCTCCGAGGTCGGCCTTCGGAGTCGTCGGGCATCCCCCCGCCAGCGATGCCGAGGAGCCTTGCTCTGTGAGCCCCATCCGCCCGGCTGCCGTCGTCGTACTCGCTGCGGGTGAGGGCACCCGCATGCGCTCCAAGACCACCCCGAAGGTCCTGCACTCCCTGGCCGGTCGGGCCATGGTCGGGCACGTGGTCGAGGCCGCCCGACGACTGGATCCCGAAGACCTGATCGTCGTCGTCGGCCACGGCCGCGACCAGGTCGCCGGCTACCTCTCCGTCCTGGACCCGGCCGCCAAGGTGGTCGTCCAGGAGGAACAGAACGGCACCGGCCACGCCGTGCGCGTCGCCCTGGACGGGCTCGCCGCGAGCAGCCGCGAACCCGACGGAGTGGTCCTGGTCACCTGTGGGGACACCCCGCTGCTGACCTCGGACAGCCTGGCCGCCCTGGTCGCCACCCACGAGAGCGAGGGCAACGCCGTCACCGTGCTCTCCGCGGTGGTGCCCGACCCGACCGGCTACGGCCGGATCGTGCGGGAGAACACCCCCGACGGGCGCGGCGCCGTCACCGCGATCGTCGAGCACAAGGACGCCACCGCCGCGCAGCGCGCGATCGCCGAGATCAACTCCGGCGTGTACGCGTTCGACGGCAAGCTGCTGCGCGAGGCGCTGGGCCAGATCACCCCGCACAACAGCCAGGGCGAGGAATACCTCACCGACACGCTGCACGTGCTGCGCGAGGCCGGACACCGGGTGGGCGCCGCAGCCGCCGTGGACCACCAGGAGATCCTGGGCGTCAACGACCGGGTCCAGCTCGCCCAGGCGCGGCGGGTGTTCAACGACCGCCTGATCGAGGCCGTGATGCGCGCCGGGGTCACCGTGATCGACCCCGCGACCACCTGGATCGACGTCGACGTGACGTTCGAGCCGGACGCCGTCGTGCACCCCAACACCCAGCTGCACGGCGTCACCAGCATCGCCGCCGAGGCCGTGGTGGGGCCCAACTGCACGCTGCGCGACACGGTCGTCGGGCCGGGGGCGCACGTGTACAACACCACGAGCGAGGGCGCCGAGATCGGCCCCGAGGCGACCGTGGGTCCGTACACCTACCTGCGGCCCGGTACCCGCCTCGCCGCCAAGGCCAAGGCCGGCGGCTTCGTGGAGATGAAGAACGCCGTGGTCGGCGAGGGATCGAAGGTGCCGCATCTGACCTATGTCGGGGATGCGACCATCGGAGTGGGCACCAACATCGGCGCGGCCACGATCTTCGTGAACTACGACGGCGTGAACAAGCACCACACGGTGGTCGGCGACCACGTCCGCGTGGGCAGCGACACCATGCTGGTCGCCCCGATCGAGATCGGCGACGGCGCCTACACGGCCGCCGGATCGGCGATCACCGAAGATGTCCCACCCGGTGTGATGGCGGTGGCGCGGGGGCGCCAACGCAACATCGACGGGTGGGTCGCACGCAAACGCGCGGGTACGGCCTCGGCGCAGGCCGCCGAACGCGCGCTCGCGTCGAGCCAGGGCGACGCGGGTGACGTGCACACAACGGCCGGGCCGAACGACGGTTCTGCCGAGGCGAATGGCAAGGAGACGGTGCTGTGAGCGGGATCAAGGTGACGCCTGAGCGCAAGCTCATGCTCTTCACGGGCAGGGCCCACCCCGAACTTGCGAAGGAGGTGGCCTCGGAGCTCGGTGCGGACCTCGTTCCCACCAAGGCCTTCGAGTTCGCCAACGGGGAGATCTACGTACGGTTCGAGGACTCCGTACGAGGTGCCGACGCGTTCGTGATCCAGAGCCACACGGCTCCGATCAACACGTGGATCATGGAACAGCTGATCATGATCGACGCGCTCAAGCGGGCCTCCGCCAAGCGCATCACGGTCATCGTCCCGTTCTACGGCTACGCCCGTCAGGACAAGAAGCACCGCGGTCGCGAGCCGATCTCGGCGCGGCTGATGGCGGACCTGTTCAAGACCGCGGGTGCCGACCGACTGATGGCCGTGGACCTGCACACCTCGCAGATCCAGGGCTTCTTCGACGGCCCGGTGGACCACCTGTTCGCGCTGCCGCTGCTGGCCGACCACGTGGGCAAGCGGGTGGACCGCGAGCGGCTGACCGTGGTCTCCCCGGACGCCGGCCGGGTCCGGGTGGCCGACCAGTGGACGGACCGCCTCGGCGCCCCGCTGGCGATCATCCACAAGCGCCGCGACCCGAACATCGCCAACGAGGTCACCGTGCACGAGGTGGTCGGTGACGTCGCCGGCCGCACCTGTGTGCTGGTCGACGACATGATCGACACCGGTGGCACGATCTGCGCCGCCGCCGACGCGCTGTACGAGAACGGCGCGGCCGACGTGATCGTGGCCGCCACCCACGCGGTGCTCTCCGGCCCCGCCGTGGACCGGCTGAAGAACTCGCGGATCAGCGAGGTCATCGTGACCAACTCGCTGCCGATCGAGGAGGAGCGTCGGTTCGACAAGCTGACCGTCCTGTCGATCGCCCCGATGGTGGGCCGCGCGATCCGCGAGGTCTTCGAGGACGGTTCGGTCACGAGCCTGTTCGAGGGCCACAGCTGATCCGACGGTCTTGTCGACATTCGGCACCTTAGCGGGATGCCGAGTCTCGACTGCTCCAACTCGCGTACGCCGCCCGTCCGTTCGGCCGGGCGGCGTATGTGTGCCCGCTCGCTCTTCGCGGTATTGTGCCCCGACCGGGGGGCGCGCCATCACTCGTTCGAGTGGTGCTTGTCGCGACCCGATTTCGGGTCGACCGAGAAGAGCGGGTAGGCTAACGGGGTTGCCCGGCGAGGGATGCGCGCTACTTGCTCCGTGATCGACGCGGTAGTTGTGTGTCGTGTACTCCTCCAAGGCTTTTGCAGGGGACCCGGTGCCACTCGGGCACCTACGAACCGACTCCGGCGATCACCGTCCGCAGTCGATCCGCATCATGGGGACCCCGCCCCGCCATCCGCCACCGCGTCGTTCGAGGAGTACCCGTCGTGTCCGAGGTCCGTATCGTCGCCGAGCCGCGTTCCGAGTTCGGCAAGGGTGCCGCCCGTCGCGCCCGTCGCGCGGGTAAGGTGCCGGCCGTCCTCTACGGTCACGGCTCCGCTCCGCTCCACCTTGCGCTTCCGGGCCACGAGCTCATGCTCGCGCTCAAGACCCCCAACGTGCTGTTCTCGCTGGACATCGACGGCAAGGCGCAGCTCGCCCTGCCCAAGGACGTCCAGCGGCACCCGATCAAGCGGCACCTCGAGCACGTCGACCTCCTGATCGTCCAGAAGGGCGAGACGGTCGCGGTCGAGGTTCCGGTCAGCACCGTCGGCGAGATCGCCCCGGGCGGCCTGCTGGAGACCGTCGTGCCGGCGCTCCCCGTCGAGGCCGACGCCACCGCCCTCCCCGGCACCATCGAGATCGACGTGACCGGCCTGGAGCCGGGCGCCTCGGTGCACGCCAAGGACATCAAGCTGCCGAAGGGCACCGCGCTCGCGGGCGACCCCGAGGCCGTCATCCTGCACATCCTCACCCCGTCGGCGCCCGAGCCGACCGCCGAGGAGACCGCGGCCGAAGAGGCCTGAGTCGACACACGCGCAACGAACGCGGGGACAACGGCATCATGAGTGAGTCGCAGGCCCACGCCACCACGGACGACAGTCCCTGGCTGGTCGTGGGCCTCGGCAATCCCGGCCCCGAATACGCCGGGAATCGCCACAACGTCGGGTTCATGGTGGTCGACCTGCTCGCCGAGCGGGATCGGTCGAAATTCAAGACGCACAAGTCGCGCGCCCAGGTGGTGGAGACCCGGATCGGCCCGCACCGGGTGGTGCTGGCCAAGCCGATGTCGTTCATGAACCTGTCCGGCGGTCCGGTGACCGCGCTGCGCGACTTCTACAAGATCCCGGTCGCGAACATCGTCGCGGTGCACGACGAGTTGGACGTCGACTACGGCGTGTTGCGGCTCAAGCGCGGCGGTGGCGACAACGGGCACAACGGCCTGAAGTCGATCACCAAGTCGCTCGGGCCCGACTACCTGCGGGTGCGGTTCGGCATCGGGCGACCCCCGGGCCGGATGGACGTCGCGGCGTTCGTGCTCAGGGACTTCTCCGCCACCGAGCGCAAGGAGTTGGGGTTCGAGGTGGACCGGGCGGCCGACGCGTGCGAGGCACTGGTCCGCGAGGGGCTGGAGCGGGCGCAGAACCGGTTCAACACCTGAGCGAGCCACGACGACGAAGGGCGGCACCCCCCCCACGGGGCGCCGCCCTTTCGCATGCGTACGACGGCCCGCCCCGGCTACCAGCGCCCGTCGTCGCGGATGCGTACCGGGGCGTGCCCCAGGACCAGCGTGCTGATCGCGGCGTCCATCGACGAGCCGATGAACCACTCGCCGGTGTGGTCGAGGCCGAACACCCGACCGCCCGGGTCGATGGCCAGGTAGGCGCTGCCGCCGTCCTCGTCGCCGAGCGGTGCCAGCGGGGTGCCGAGCGCGCGGCCCACGTCGGTCAGCGTGCGGGGCAGGTGCAGCCCCCGGGTGGGATCGATGGTGAAGGGTCGGCGCAGAACGTCCTTGCCCGCGCCGCCGATCGCGAAGTGCAGGGTGCCGAACTCGGCCCAGGCCACGAGCGCGGCCGGGAACACGCTGTGCCGGTGCCCGTCGGGCGACTCGTGGTCGCTGATCTGCCGGGCCCACGTCTCGGCCTGGGCCAGCCGGCGCCGGCCCACCGTCCAGCCGGCCCGCTTGAGTTCGTGTACCACGTCGGAGGAGAACCGGGACACGTCAGCCGCTTTCCGTCGGTGTGACGCCGAAGTGGTCGAGCATCGGCGCGCAGGATCGGCACGGCGGCTGGTAGGTGTCGTGCTGCGGGTCGCCGTCCTCGCGGATCCGGCGCAGCGTCAGCTTGGCTCCCTTGAGCGAGCGGCGCGCCTCCTGCACGGTGAACGGCCGTCGGGCCGCCCGTTTGCTGCGCGCCGCCTCGGCCTCGAAGAGGTGCTCGGAGACCAGTTCGACCTCGGGGCAGCGGCCCCGCCAGCGCTCGCGCGATTCGGGCGGCAGCGCCAGCAGGAAGTCCCGGACCAGCGGATGCGGGTTCGGCACGGTGTCGCCCTTGGCGCCCGCCCGGGTGCTGATCCGCTTGCCGATGATCAGCGCGGCGGCTACGGCCGGGAGGATGCTCTCGCGCGTCCCCCGAGGTGTGCCCCGGTCCGGGGTCTCGGGGACCGGTTCGATCGTCGGATCCGCTTCCGCCGTACGTTCCTTCGCCAGTGTCGTCGTCGGGGTACCCGCGGCCACGTGGCGTTCCCTTCTCGTTCATGTGCTGCTTGCCGGGTGGCCGCTTGTGTCGATGCTGGGATCGTGCCGGCGCCCGGATCGGTGACTGTGCGTGCAACAGCGTGCCAAACGCCTCGGCGTCACGTGCAACCGGGACTCCGCCAAGGATCTTCGCAGGCCGGTCCGACCCCCGCGGATTTCCCGGTTGACCGGCGCCGGGCCGGATCGGGCGCTAGCTTCGTTCGGGTGGGGGTGCCGTGCGGCGGCTGGGCCCGTGCGGCCGGGGGGTGCAGGGGAGTTGACGTTCCGTCATGTCGAATTCCGGGTCTGGTTCCGGCTCCGGTCTGCCCATCGGGCTGGCCGTCATCGGGGCCGGCTACTGGGGGCCCAATCTGATCCGCAACGCGCAGGCCACGCCGGCGCTGCGGGTGGAGTGGCTGTGTGACCTCGACGAGGCACGGGCCAGAGCGGTCCTGGGCGAGTACAGCACGGTCCGGGTGAGCACGTCGTATCGGGACGTGCTCGCGGACCCGGCCGTACAGGCCGTCGCCATTGCGACGCCGGCCGCGACGCACTTCGAACTGGTCGCGGCGGCCCTGGAGGCGGGCAAACACGTCCTGGTCGAGAAGCCGATCACGGCCGCGTACGCCGAGGCGGTCAAGCTGGTCGAACTGGCCGAGCGCACCGGGCTGACCCTGATGTGCGATCACACGTTCTGCTACATGCCGGTGGTCCGGCACATCCGCGAGTCGATCCACGGCGGCGAGCTGGGCGACATCCGCTTCTTCGACTCCGTCCGGATCAACCTCGGCCTGGTGCAGCCCGACGTGGACGTGTTGTGGGACCTCGCGCCGCACGACCTGTCCATCCTCGACTTCATCCTGCCGCCGGGGGTGCGCCCGGTGTCGGTGGCCGCGCACGGCGCCGACCCGCTGGGCACCGGCCGGGCCTGTCTGGCCTACCTCGTGCTGCGGCTGAGCAACGGCGCCATCGCGCACGTGCACGTCAACTGGCTCTCGCCGACCAAGGTCCGCACCACCATCATCGGCGGCTCGCGGCGCACGCTGGTGTGGGACGACACCAACCCGGCGGCCCGGCTCCAGGTGCACGACAAGGGGGTCGACCGGATCGAGGACACCACGCTCGACCACGACGCCCGCCGGGAGAAGCTGATCTCCTACCGGATGGGCGACGTGGTGTTGCCGGCGCTGCCCGAACGCGAGGCGCTGCGCGCGGTGATGGCCGAGTTCGCCGACGCGATCGGCGCGGCCCGACCCGCGCTGACCGACGGGCGGGCGGGACTGCGGGTACTGGAACTGCTGGAGGCCGCCTCGCGCAGCCTGGAACTGGGCGGCGTCACCGTCGCCGTGGGGGAGCCATCGTGACGAGTGTCGAGATCGCCGGATCGCACTGCCTGGTCACCGGCGGGGCCGGGACCATCGGATCCACCATCGTGGACCGCCTGCTCGACGAGGGCGCGGCGAAGGTGGTCGTGCTCGACAACCTGACCCGGGGTCACCGGGGCAATCTGGCCCGGGCGTTGGCCGACGAGCGGGTCGAGCTGGTGGACGGCGACATCCGCGACCGGGCGCTGCTGGCCCGGCTGACGCCGGGTGTGGACGTGTTGTTCCACCTTGCCGCGATCCGGATCACGCAGTGTGTCGAGGAACCCCGGCTCGCCCTGGAAGTGCTGGTGGACGGCACCTACGACGTGATGGAGGCGGCGGTCGCGGCCGACGTGCGCAAGGTGGTCACGTCCTCCTCCGCGTCGGTGTACGGGCTGGCCGAGCACTTCCCGACCACCGAGCTGCACCACCCGTACGACAACGACACGCTCTACGGCGCGGCCAAGCTGTTCAACGAGGGCCTGCTGCGCAGCTTCCGGGCGATGTACGGCCTCGACTACGTGGCGCTGCGCTACTTCAACGTCTACGGCCCCCGGATGGACGTACACGGCCTGTACACCGAGGTGTTGATCCGCTGGATGGAGCGGATCGGCAAGGGGGAACCCCCGTTGATCCTCGGCGACGGCCTGCAGACGATGGACTTCGTGTACACCGACGACATCGCGCGCGCCAATCTCCTGGCCGCGCGGGCGGACGCGAGCGGTGAGGTGTTCAACATCGCGTCCGGAAGCGAGACTTCGCTGGGCTCGCTGGCCGAGCGGCTGCTGGTGGTGATGGGTGCCGAGCACCTGGGCGTCGAGTACGGGCCGGCCCGGGCCAGTGGCGGGGTGACCCGGCGGCTGGCCGATACCACCAAGGCCGCACGGGAGTTGGGCTTCACCGCCGAGGTGGACATCGACGAGGGGCTGCGCCGGCTGGTGGCGTGGTGGCGGGACGTGGTCTGAACCGATCGGCGCACCGGGGGAGTTCGGTGCGGCTCGGGCGTGGACACGCGGAGCTGGGTCAAGGGTTGGGTGCGGACGGGGCTGGGGGAGGACACGATGGGCATGGAACGAATTCCGGTGATGCGGCCCTGGATGGGCGACGAGGAGGCGGCCGCGGCGGCCGACGCGGTGCGCTCCGGGTGGGTGGCCCAGGGGCCTCGGGTGGCGGCCTTCGAGCGGGCCTTCGCGGACCGGCTGGGGGTCCCGGAGGCGATCGCGGTGTCCTCGTGCACCACCGCGCTGCACCTGGCGCTGATCAACGCCGGGGTGGGGCCGGGTGACGAGGTGGTGGTGCCGTCGTTGTCCTTCGTGGCCACCGCCAACGCGGTGCGCTACGTGGGCGCGCGCCCGGTGTTCGCCGACGTCGAGCGGACCACCGGCAACCTGGCGCCGGAGACGATCGAGCCGGTGCTGACCCCGGCCACGCGGGCGGTGATCCTGGTCGACCAGGGCGGCATCCCGGCCGACCTGGACGCGGTGCGGGCCCTGGTGGACCGCCGCGGCATCGTGGTGGTGGAGGACGCGGCCTGCGCGGCGGGTTCGACCTACAAGGGTCGGCCGGTCGGGGCGGGGGCGATGTCCGCGACCTTCTCGTTCCACCCGCGCAAGCTGCTGACCACGGGCGAGGGCGGCATGCTCACGCTGGCGCGCGCCGGCCATGCGCCCCGGTTGCGCCGGCTGCGCGAGCACGGGATGAGCGTGAGCGCGGCCGATCGGGACGCGGCGGACCGGGCGGGCGGGGCGCCGGTGGTGGAGAGCTACGACGAACTGGGCTTCAACTACCGGATGACCGACGTGCAGGCGGCGATCGGCCTGGTACAGCTCGGCAGGCTCGCCGCGATGGTCGAGCGGCGGCGGGAGTTGGCGGCCCGGTACCGGCGGTCGCTGGCCGATGTGGCGGGCCTGGAGACGGCCGCGGATCCCGCGTACGGGCTGAGCAACTTCCAGGCGTTCTGGGTGCTGCTGCCCGAGGACTTCCCGATGTCGCGCGACGAACTGCTCGGCGAGCTGGCCCGGGCCGGCATCTCCGCCCGGCGCGGGATCATGGCCGCGCACCTGGAGCCCGCCTACGCCGACGTCGAGCACGTACCGCTGCCCGTCACCGAACGGCTGACCCGCGACTCGCTGATCCTGCCGCTGTTCCACGAGCTGACCGAGGCGCAGCAGGACCGCGTGGTCGCCGCGGTGCGGGCGGCGGCGGGCGTGCGGGCGGCGGTCTAGTGTCCTTTCGCGATCTGCTCCTCGTCGGCGCCGGGGGGTTCGCCCGGGAGGTCGCCGCCGCGCTGCCGGACTTCCGGGCCCCGCGCGGGAGTTCGGGTTGGCGGTTGCTCGGCTTCCTGGACGACGATCCGGGTCGGCAGGACACCGAGGTGGACGGCGTGCCGGTGCTCGGCGGGGCCGACGTGGTGCACAAGTGGCCCGACGCCCTCGTGGTGGTGTGCACCGGCAGCCCGGCGCACTGGTGGAGCCGGTCGCGGGTGGTGGCCCGACTCGGGCTGCCGGCGGAGCGCTGGGCGACGCTGGTGCACGTGAGCGCGGTGGTCCCGCGGACCTGCGAGGTCGGCCCCGGTGTGGTGCTGATGGCGCAGACGGTGTTGACCACCGGGGTCCGGATCGGCGCACACGCGCACACCATGCCGCAGGTGGTGTTGACCCACGACGACGACGTGGGCGAGTTCGCCACGCTGGCCGCGGGAGTGCGGCTGGCGGGCGGGGTCGTGGTGGGCCGGGAGGCGTACCTGGGGGCCGGTGCGCTGGTGCGCGAGCACCGGGTGATCGGCGCCCGATCGCTGGTGGGGATGGGCTCGGTCGTGACGCGGGACGTGCCGCCGGCCGAGGTGTGGGCGGGGGTGCCGGCGCGCCGACTGCGCGCGGCGCCGGACCTCGCCGAATCGGAGCGACGAGGTGGGGGAGACACGCATGAGTGCTGAGCCGAGCCGGATCCCGCTGGTGGACCTGGCCGCCGCGCACGCCGAGGTGGCGACCGAGGTGGCGGCCGGCATCGCCCGGGTCCTGGACACCTGCGCGTTCGTGGGCGGTCCCGATGTGGCGGAGTTCGAGGCCGAGTTCGCCGCGTTCACCGGCGCCGCGCACTGTGTGGGCGTGGCCAACGGCACCGACGCGGTGGAACTGGCGCTGCGGGTGCTGGGGGTCGGCGCGGGCGAGGGTGTGGTGCTGCCCGCCAACACGTTCGTGGCGACCGCGGAGGCGGTGGTCCGGGCGGGCGCGCGGCCGGTGTTGGCCGACGTGGACGAGGACCACCTCCTGCTCGACCCGCGGCAGGCCGCCGAGGCGCTGGGCGACTCGTCGGGCCCCCGGGCCCTGCTGCCGGTGCACCTGAACGGGCAACTGGCCCCGATGGGCGCGCTGCGGGCGCTGGCCCAGGCGCGCGGGGTGTTCCTGGTCGAGGACGCCGCGCAGTGCCAGGGCGCCACCCAGGACGGCCTGGCCCCCGGCGCGTGGGGTCCGGACGCGATCGCGGCCACCAGCTTCTACCCGGGCAAGAACCTGGGCGCGTACGGCGACGGCGGCGCGGTATGCACCGGCAACGAGGAACACGCGCGAATACTGCGCGAGTTGCGCGATCACGGCTCCTCGCGCAAGTACGTGCACACCCGGCTCGGGTTCAACTCGCGCCTGGACACCATCCAGGCCGTGGTGCTGCGCGCGAAGTTGCGCCGGCTCGCCGACTGGAACGTGCGCCGGCGGGCGGCGGCGGCGCGCTACGACACGCTCCTGGCCGGCGTCGAGGGTGTACGGCTGCCCCGGACCGCGCCCGGGAACGAGCACGTGTGGCACCTGTACGCGGTCCGGGTGCCCGAGCGGGACAAGGTGCTCGCGCTGTTGAACGAGGCGGGCGTCGGCGCCGGCGTGCACTATCCGGTGCCGGTGCACCTGCAACCCGCGTTCGCCGAACTCGGCCATGCCCGGGGCGACTTCCCGATCGCCGAGCGGGCGGCCGAGGAACTGCTCTCGCTGCCGCTGTACCCGCAGCTGACCGCCGGGCAGCAGGAGCGTGTCGCGGAGGTGCTCGCGGGAGCGCTGAGCCGGCTGTGACGCCGGGGTCCGAGCGCCGCCGGGCGCGGCCGGTCGCCCCGAGGCCCGATCCGCCGGCGCCCGGCGCGATCCGCTATCTCGGCCACGCGGGGTTCGTGGTCGCGCACGCCGGGCTCTCGCTGCTGATCGACCCGTGGTTCCATCCCGCGTTCCTCGGCTCGTGGTTCCCCTTTCCGGACAACCGCGAACTGCTGCCGGAGGTGGTCGCCGGCCGGCCCGACTTCCTCTACCTCTCGCACCTGCACGAGGACCACTTCGACGAGCGGCTGCTCGACCGGCTGGACCGGGGCGTCACCGTGGTACTGCCCCGCTACCGGTCCAAGTCGCTGGTCCGGCGGATGACCGCGCTCGGGTTCGCGAAGCAGGTGGTGCTCGGCCATCGCGAGTCGTTCACTCCCGTGCCCGGGCTGACCCTGACGATGTTCCTCGACACCAGCCACAAGGAGGACAGCGGGCTGCTCGTCGACCTCGACGGATACCGCTTCCTCGATCTCAACGACTGCAACACCCCGCTCGGCGAACTTCCGGACGAGATCGACCTGTTGTCCGCGCAGTTCTCCGGCGCGATGTGGTACCCGAACGCCTACGCGTACCCCGGGGAGGTGCAGCGCGAGAAGACCGCGGAGGTGCGCTCGGACCTGTTCGACACGCTGGTGCGCAAGGTCCGGCTGACCGGCGCGCGGTCCTATCTGCCCTCGGCCGGCCCGCCGGTGTTCCTGGACCCGGAACTGGCCCGGTTCAACGACCGCGACGAGACCATCTTCCCGCTGTGGGAGGCGTTCGCGGCCGACTTCGCGGCGGCCTGCCCGAGGGTGCGGGTCATCGAGGCGGCGCCGGGCGACGACCTCGCGGCGCCGAGCGGCCCGGTGGCGCACTGGCGCACCGACGCCTATCTGAGCGCCTATCGGGACCGCCGCGAGCAGGAGTGGCGGGCATACGCCGAGCCGCCCTTCGAGCCGGTGACCCCGGCCGAACTGGATGCCTATTTCGCCCGGTTGCAGAGCTGGAACCGGCGCTTCCTCGGCGCGTGGCGCAAGGACGTGCGGCTGACCTCGGACGGCGGTTCGTGGTCGGTGCGGCTGGGCCGGATCGCGGGCGACATCGTGTTCGAGGACGAACCGGTCGACCCCGCCTACACGATCGAGGTGCCGCAGCGGGCGCTGCGCGCGATCGTGGACGGCGAGGTGGGCTGGGAGGAGGCGCTGCTGTCCATGCGGCTCGGCCTGGCCCGCGATCCGGACGTGTTCGACCTGACCCTGATGAGCCTGCTGCGCTACGGCGAACACCCGGCGCAGACCATGCAGATGGTCCGCGAACGCGAATCGGCCGCGCACGGCGAGTCGATCGAGCGGTGCGGGGTGCGGATGCAGCGCTTTTGTCCGCACGCCGGCGAGGACCTGTCGCACGCGGACATCGAGGCGGGGGTGCTGGAGTGCCCCCGACACCACTGGAAGTGGCGGCTGGACACCGGGGAGTGCGTCTCGGGCGGGACGGTGCCGCTGCGAGTGGGCCCGGCAGCCGCGCCCGGCCCGCTCGCCGCCGTCGATCGTGCCGGTCCGCAAGTCCCGAATCCGTGACATTCGCCGCCGGGGCCGAAGGCACTCGTTCGAGGCGATCCGGTTGACATAACGTGTCGCGCTTATCGGCAATCGACCGCCGCCTCTTGCGCGTCGTCACCCCGGCGAGCTATCCCGCATCACTCTTTCGTCGCAATAGGCAGAAAAGATCATTGATCGCGGTATTGCATCCTTTGTATGTCGATCGCGAAGCGGTAGGCATTCAAAAAGACAACGATTTTCTCCGGAACGTCCGGGTTCCGTCACGAGCGTGTCATGACGTGTCGAGTGTCGGTCGCACGGCGGCCGCAGGTGCTGCGGTGTGGCCGTCCGAGTCATTCGCGTCCTCGGTCGGGACGGGAGTGGCGCCTGTGATGTCTGGAGGTTGTCCATGAGTACCTGGGGATGGCTCTGCCAAGAAGGCGGTTGTCCGTCGAAGTCGGACGGCGCCCGCCAGCGGTACCGGTCGAAGGACGCGGCACAGGTGGCGGCCAAGGCGCACACGAAGGCCACCGGGCACAAGACGAGGATCATCGAATACAAGTAGGGGCGGGGGAACGACGCGAACGGGCCGCAGGGCCCGGGACGGTCCGAAGCGGCGCACGGTGGTCGACACCTCCGACCACCGTGCGCCGGCCGCGACGGGCCTACTACACCGCCTGCAACACCGCTACAACACCTCGATGTTGGGCCCCGCGCCGAGCACCCGACGGCAGTCGAGTACGTAGTCGGCGGTGCGCAACAATTCCGAGTCCATGTCGTCGTGGTCGACGAGGAGGACGACCGCGTCGGCCGCGGCGACCGTCTCCGGCGTCAACTCCACCCGCCGCAACCGCGCGTCCACCACCTGGGACTGCTCCACGTGCGGATCCGCGGCGCTGACCTCGGCGCCCAGGTTCAGCAGCAGCCGGGCCACGTGCGTCGACGGCGACTCCCGGGCGTCGCCGGTGTTCTTCTTGTACGCGAGCCCCACCAACAACACGTGCGAGCCGTTGACCGAGCGCCGCCGGGCGTTGAACGCGGCGGTGAGTCGGCGGATCACGTAGTCGGGCATGTGGTTGTTGACGTCGTTGGCCAACTCCACGAAACGAAAGCTCTGTCCCAGCGCGCGCTGCACCCGCCAGGACAGGTACGACGGGTCGATCGGCAGGCAGTGCCCGCCGACCCCGGGACCCGGCGTGAAGCGCAGGAACCCGAACGGCTTGGTGGAGCAGGCGTCGATCGCCTCCCACACGTCGATGCCCAGGTCGTGGGCGAACATCGCGACCTCGTTGACGAGCGCGATGTTCACGTGCCGGAAGGTGTTCTCGATCAGCTTCACCAGTTCGGCCTCCTTGGGCGAGGACACCGGCACCACCCGCTCTACCAGCGAGCCGTAGAAGCCCTCCACCACCGCGAGCGAGGCGGCGTCCACCCCCGAGACCACCTTCGGGGTGTTGACCAGGTTCCAGGTCGGATTGCCCGGGTCGATCCGCTCCGGGCTGTAGCCCAGGTGGAAGTCGCGGCCCGCGGTCAGCCCCGAGCCCTCCTCCAGGATCGGGCCGACCAACTCCTCCGTGGTGCCCGGGTAGGTGGTCGATTCGAGCACCACGCACGCGCCCGGGCGCAGATACCGCGCGAGCGTGCGGGCGCACTCCTCGATGTAGCTCAGGTCCGGTACACCCTCGCGCAGCGGCGTGGGCACGGTGATCACCGCGATGTCGTAGCCGCCCAGATCCCTCGGCTCGCTCGTGGCGCGGTAGCGGCCCGCGTCCGAGATCGCGCGCACCTCGGCGGCGGGGATGTCCTCGACGTAGGACTCACCCGCCGCCAGCCGCTTGACCCGCTCCCGGTCGACGTCGTAGCCGACCACCTCGTGGCCCACCTGTGCGGCCCGAACCGCCAGCGGCAGTCCCACATATCCCTGACCGGCGATGACAACACGCATCCGAGAATCCCCCTCCTCGCGCAACCGCCCACCCCCGAGCGGCTGGTGATGCAACGTCAGGGGCGGCCCGGCACGTGATCGGCACGCGGCTTGGCCACCACCCAGGACGACACGAGCCCGGCCACCCGCTCGCCGCGGACCACCGATCCGGGAAAGCGCGAGGCCAACTCCGCGCGCCGGGCCGGGAACACCCTCGGCGCGGAGCCGTCGATCCGGGTCCGGACCCGACCGGGCAGCAGGTGCACGGCGGGCAGCGAGGTCTGCGGATCGAGCGGGTGCTCGCGGGCGGCGGTGCGCAGCCAGTAGCGCTCGGCAGAGGCGTGCACGACGTCGGCGAGCCGGGCCCGGTCGGTCGGCGCGGCCAGCCGGTCCAGCAGGCCGTCGCTCACCACCAGGTCGCAACCGCCGTTCCAGGCCAGCGGATCGCCGGCCTCGACGGCCAACCACGGCACCGGTTCGGCGGCCCGCTCGGCCGTCGTGATCACCCGCACGTGCGCGGGCCGTACCGGGGCGTGCCACCAGAACTCGGCGGAGCCGCCCAGGTCCACCACGCGCAGCCGCTCGATGTCCGGGAACGCCTCGCGGAACCACAACCATCGTCGTGCCCGCACCCCGGCTTCCACCTGGGTGCGCGCGGCCCCCGCGCGCACCGACCAGGCCCGGACCAGACGTTGCGGTTGCGACATTGCGAGAGATCCCCCCTGACGGGCCCGCGACCGAGCGCCGCGAACCGCCCCTCAGGTTATGGCCACGACCTCACCCCCACGCGGGAAACCGACGAACCCGAGACGTCCCGGAGCCGAACACGAAGAGGCCGCCGGAAACGGGCGAGCGGCCCCGGGGAAGGATCCCGGGGCCGCTCGCGGTCCGTGTCGCGCCGGTCAGGCGCTGGGCCAGACGATGCTCTGGATCTCGCTGTAGGCGGCCAGGCCGTAGGAGCCGCCGTCGCGGCCGACGCCCGACTGCTTGAAGCCGCCGAACGGGGCCTCCATGTTGCGCCCGACGGTGTTCACCCCGACGCCGCCGGAGCGCAGCCGGCGGGCGATGCCGTAGGCGCGGGTGGTGTCCCCGGCGAAGACGTAGGAGATCAGGCCGTAGTCCGAGTCGTTGGCGATCCGGATCGCCTCCTCCTCGTCCCCGTCGAACGGGATCACCGTGACCACCGGGCCGAAGAACTCCTCGCGCGCGATGGTCATCTCGTTGGTCGCGTCCGCGAACAGCGTCGGCGCCACGTAGAAGCCCTTCGCGAAGTCGGGCCGCTCGCCGCCGACCACCAGGCGGGCGCCCTCCTCGCGGCCCTTGGCGATCAGCGCCTCCACCCGGCCGCGCTGCACCGCGGAGATGACCGGGGTGACCTGGGTCGCGGGATCCAGCGGGCTGCCCACCTTCAGCCCGTTCGCGTGCTCCGCGAGCCGCTCCACGAGCCGGTCGTAGATGCCGCGCTGGGCGATCACCCGGGTCGGCGCGGTGCAGATCTGGCCCGCGTAGAAGCTCCACACGGTGCCGATGCCGTGCACCGCCGCGTCCAGGTCGGCGTCGTCGAGCACGATGCACGCGCCCTTGCCGCCCAGCTCCATCAGCTGACGCTTGAAGGTACGACCGGCCACCTCGGCGATCCGCGCGCCGATCGCGGTCGAGCCGGTGAAGCTGATCATGTCCACGTGCGGCGAGGCCACCGTCGCCTCGGACACGTCCACCCCCGAGCCGGTGACCACGTTCAGCACACCCGCCGGCAGCCCGGCCTCGGCCAGCGCCTCGGCCATCCGGTACACCGCCAGCGGGTCCTGCGGCGCGGGCTTGACCACGACCGTGTTGCCCATCGCCAGCGCCGGCGCGACCTTGCCCGCGGTGTTCGCCAGCGGGTTGTTGTACGAGGTGATGCAGGTGACCACGCCGACCGGCTGGCGCACCTCCACGGCGCCGAAGATGCCCGCCCGGCTCAGCGCGGTCTCGGGGGTCGGCTGCGGGGCGAGCGGGAACTCGGTCGGCTCCAGCGCGCCCTTGGCGTAGCGCTTGAACCGCGAGTACGTGGTGCCCAGCTGCATCATGCCCGCGACCGAGAGCGTGGCGCCGGTCTCGGCGGAGGCCAGCGGGACCACCTCGCCGCCCATCTTCAGGAACAGGTCCGCCGCCCGGTCCAGGATCCGGGAGCGCTCCTCGGGGGTGGTCCGCGACCAGGTGCCGAACGCCTCGGCCGCCGCCGCGGTCGCCGCGTTCGCCTGCTCCACCGACGCCTCGGGCGCCAGGCCCACGACCTCCTCGGTGGCCGGGTTGATCACCTCGTAGTGACCGCGCTCCGGCTCGACCCATTCGCCGCCGATGTAGAGCTTCTGCTGCGCGCTGCTCATCGTGTCCGTCGTCTCCCCTGGTCCAGCCGCTGCCCGGATTCCCGACGGCCGCCCGCCGGAAATCCGACGACCCGTCAGATTCCTGTTCGCAGGCCATTGGACCCCCTATCAGTCACATTGCCAAGGGGGAGGGGTGGGCGGTACTGGTCACAGTCACACATTGTCATCGCGGGCGGCACCGACCCCTTCGGGCGTAGGGTTGTCGGGGAACCCCGGTCCTTTTCCAAGGTCGGGGCCGTTCGCGTTGCGGAGGATCCAACCGGCCCATGAGCCTGACCGGTCTGCTAGACATCGTCGTCCAGGACCCCGCCGTCGCCGAGGCGGTGCGGGCCGCGTCCGAGGGCCGCGGTACCGCCCTCGACCTCGTCGGACCACCGGCGCTGCGCCCCTTCGTGGTGGCCGCCGTCGCCGCCCGCGCGGATCGACCCGTACTCGCGGTCACCGCCACCACCCGCGAGTGCGAGGACCTCGTCGCGGCCCTCGGGTCGCTGCTGCCCGAGGACTCCGTCGTGGAATACCCCTCGTGGGAGACGCTGCCGCACGAACGGCTGTCCCCGCGCTCGGACACCGTCGGCCGCCGGCTCGCGGTGTTGCGCCGGCTCGCCCACCCGACCTCGGGCGAGCGCGCCGACGCCGGCACCGGCACCCTCAAGGTCGTCGTCGCGCCGATCCGCAGCGTGCTCCAGCCGCAGGTCAAGGGCCTGGGCGAGCTGGAGCCGGTGGCTCTGGCGGCCGGGCAGGAGATCGACCTCGACACCGTGGTCGAGCGCTTGGCCGCGGCCGCCTACGCACGCGTCGACCTGGTGGAGAAGCGCGGCGAGTTCGCCGTGCGCGGCGGCATCCTCGACGTGTTCCCGCCGACCGAGGAGCACCCGCTCCGGGTCGAGTTCTGGGGCGACCAGGTCGAGGAGATCCGCTGGTTCAAGGTCGCCGACCAGCGCTCCCTGGAGACCGCCGAACACGGCCTGTGGGCACCGCCCTGTCGCGAGCTGCTGCTCACCGACGAGGTGCGCGAGCGGGCCCGCGAACTCCTGGCGGAGCATCCGGGGCTGGTCGAGATGCTCGGCAGGATCGCCGAGGGCATCGCGGTGGAGGGCATGGAGTCGCTGGCCCCCGCGCTGGTGGACGACATGGAGCTGCTGCTCGACGTGCTGCCCGCGGGCAGTCACGTGCTGGTCTGCGACCCCGAGCGGGTCCGCACCCGCTCCGCCGACCTGGTGGCCACCAGCCGCGAGTTCCTGGACGCGTCCTGGGCCGCGGCGGCGGGCGGCGGGGAGAGCCCGATCGACCTGGGCGCCGCGTCCCTGTGGAGCCTGGCCGACGTGCGCGAGCACGCCGCCGGGATCGGTGTGCCGTGGTGGTCGCTCAGCCCGTTCGGCGCCGACGCCGACGACTCCGGTACCGAGATCGGCGCGGTCGAGGTCGAGGCCTACCGCGGCGACGCGCAGCGGGTGCTGGCCGAGATCAAGGGCCGACTCGCCGACGACTGGCGCGTGGTACTGGTCACCGAGGGCCACGGACCGGCCGCGCGCTTCGTCGAGACGTTGTCCGGCGAGGGGGTGCCGGCCCGGCTCGACGCGGACCTCGCCGAGGTGCCGGAGACCGGCGTGGTGCATGTGACCACCGGCTGCATCGGACACGGCTTCGGCTCCGAGTCGCTGCGCACCCTGGTGCTGACCGAGGAGGACGTCTCCGGTCAGCGCACCTCGACCAAGGACATGCGCAGGCTGCCCAGCCGGCGGCGCAACATGGTCGACCCGCTCCAGCTCAGGCCCGGCGACTTCGTGGTGCACGAGTCGCACGGCGTGGGGCGCTACGTGGAGATGGTCCAGCGCACGGTGCAGGGCGCGCAGCGCGAGTACCTGGTCCTGGAGTACGCCCCCGCCAAGCGCGGCCAACCGGGCGACCGCCTGTTCGTACCCACCGACCAGTTGGAACAGGTCACCAAGTACGTCGGCGGCGAGAGCCCGTCGCTGCACCGCCTCGGCGGCGCCGACTGGGCCAAGACCAAGGCCAAGGCGAAGAAGGCGATCAAGGAGATCGCGGGCGACCTGATCAAGCTCTACTCGGCCCGGATGGCCGCGCCCGGACACGCCTTCGGCCCGGACACCCCGTGGCAGCGCGAGTTGGAGGACGCCTTCCCCTACGTCGAGACGCCCGACCAGCTCTCCTCGATCGAGGAGGTCAAGGGCGACATGGAGAAGCCGATCCCGATGGACCGGCTGATCTGCGGCGACGTCGGCTACGGCAAGACCGAGATCGCGGTGCGCGCGGCGTTCAAGGCGGTCCAGGACGGCAAGCAGGTGGCCGTCCTGGTGCCCACCACGCTGCTCGTCCAGCAACACTTCTCCACCTTCTCCGAGCGCTACGCGCAGTTCCCGGTGGTGGTGAAGTCGCTGTCCCGGTTCCAGACCGAGACCGAGGCCAAGGCGGTCCTGGAGGGCCTGCGCGAGGGCTCGATCGACATCGTGATCGGCACCCACCGGCTGTTCGCGGCCGAGACGAGGTTCAAGGACCTGGGCCTGGTCATCGTCGACGAGGAGCAGCGCTTCGGCGTCGAGCACAAGGAGCAGTTGAAGAAGCTGCGCGCCAACGTCGACGTGCTGACCATGTCCGCGACCCCGATCCCGCGCACCCTGGAGATGGCGGTCACCGGCATCCGGGAGATGTCCACGATCACCACGCCGCCCGAGGAGCGGCACCCGGTGCTCACCTTCGTCGGGCCGTACGAGGAGAAGCAGATGGGCGCCGCGATCCGGCGCGAACTGCTGCGCGAGGGGCAGGTCTTCTACATCCACAACCGGGTCGAGTCGATCGACCGCGCGGCGGGCCGGATCCGCGAACTGGTGCCCGAGGCCCGGGTGGCCATCGCCCACGGCCAGATGCACGAGAACGCGCTGGAGAAGGTGGTGGTGGACTTCTGGGAGAAGGAGTTCGACGTCCTGGTCTGCACCACGATCGTCGAGTCCGGCATCGACATCTCCAACGCCAACACGCTGATCGTGGAGCGGGCCGACAACTTCGGGCTGTCCCAGCTGCACCAGTTGCGCGGCCGGGTGGGCCGGGGCCGCGAGCGGGCGTACGCGTACTTCCTGTACCCGCCGGAGAAGCCGCTGACCGAGACCGCGCACGAGCGCCTCGCGACCATCGCGCAGCACACCGAGATGGGCGCGGGCATGTTCGTGGCGATGAAGGACCTGGAGATCCGCGGCGCGGGCAACCTGCTCGGCGGCGAACAGTCCGGGCACATCGCGGGCGTCGGGTTCGACCTGTACGTGCGCATGGTGGGCGAGGCGGTCAACCAGTACAAGGAACTCGCGGCGGGCGGCGACGGCGCCGAGGAGGTCCCGGAGATCCGGGTCGAGCTGCCCATCGACGCGCACGTCCCGCACGACTACGTGCCCGGCGAGCGGCTGCGGCTCGAGGCGTACCGGCGGATCGCGGCGATCACCTGCGAGGCGGACATCGACGCGGTGCGCGCCGAACTGGTGGACCGCTACGGGCCGTTGCCGCAGCCGGTGGAGAACCTTCTGGAGGTGGCCCGGTTCCGGGCGCACGTACGCACCGCCGGGATCGCCGACGTCACGCTCCAGGGCAACTTCGTCCGGTTCGGCCCGGTCGAACTGCGCGAGTCGCAGCAGTTGCGGCTCCAGCGGCTGTACCCGAAGACGCTGGTCAAGGCGGGGACCCAGCAGATCCTGGTGCCCAAGCCGATGACCGCCCGGATCGGCGGGCAACCGCTGCGTGACGGGGCGCTGTTGACGTGGGCGCGGGATCTGGTGGACGCGATTCTGCTGGAGCCGATCGCGGCGGCGAGGAAGTAGGCCCGAGTCGGCTCCGCGGCTTTGGGGCCCGCGGGGGGGCGCCGGGGCGGAATCGCTCAACCCCGGC
>NZ_JBHTVA010000055.1:0-78143 GCF_042793325.1 Embleya sp. NPDC056575 | reverse complement strand
CTCGTGGTGGGGCCGGCGGCCTCGGCGCGTTCGGGCCGGGCGAGCGGGATCAGGTGAGCAGGGAGCCCGCGCCGATGCCGAGGGCGGCGGCGGAGACCAGCCCGAAGAAGCCGACCCAGAACGCGCCCGGTATCCGGGTCAGATCGGCGAGTTGGTCCGCGTCCGACCACGGGGCCCGGCCCCGGCTGCGCATCTGCTGCAACTCCAGGACCGGACGTACGCCGGACACCAGCAGGAACCACACCAGCAGATAGGCGAACGCCGCCTGGATCCGGGCGCCGGCCAGCCACGAGATGGCGAAGATCACCCCGCCGGTGACCAGCAGTACCAGGGCGCCGAACACGTTGCGTATCGCGATCAACATCAGCGCGAGCAGCACCAGCGCCACCCACAACACCATGGTTATGTGCGCGCCCGCGAGCAGCGCCGCCCCGCCCGCGCCCAGGATCGACGGGGTGATGTAGCCGGCCATCGCGGTGAACACCATGCCCAGGCCGGTGGGTTTGCCCACCGACACGGTCACTCCGGAGGTGTCCGAGTGCAGCCGGATCCCGGACAGCCGGCGCCCCATCAGCAGCGCCACCATCGCGTGCCCGCCCTCGTGGGCGATCGTCACCACCGTGCGCAGCGGTCGCCAGGTCGGGCGGTACAGCACCACCGCGACCGCGACCGCCCCCGTCACCAACGCGAGCCAACTCGGCGGATCCGGCTGGGTCCCGACCACCCGGTCCCACATGTCCTGCAACGACACCGTGTCGACGTTGCTCACGCCGCCCCTCTCGTCCTACGTCCCGACCGCTGCCCCCGCCGCGAACGCTACCGCCCGCCGCGCACCCCCGATCGCCCGCGCACCGTCCCGTGACGCGACTGTCGCCGACCCGGGGCACGCCCGGACCGGGCGGTCAGCCGCCGGCGCCGGCTGCTTCGGTCGCGACGGCGATCCGGCGGTCGGCGACCTCCACCCGGACCCCGCCGCCGAGCACGAGCCGATCACGCGGGGCGAGGATCACCTCGGCGTCCGCGGCCAGCGGCCGGCCCGGCTCGTACGTCGCGCCGTTCCAGCGCTCCACCTCGGTGCCGTTGGCGGAGCCGAGATCGACCGCGACCACGTGCTCGCCGGCCCGCCCCGACGCCAGGCGCAGCAGTACGTGCTGTCGGCTCACGTAGCGCACCGCCTCGCCGAACCGGTGCCCCCGACCGCCCAGGTCGTAGCCGTTGTCGATGCGCCCCCGGCCGAGCACGAGGGTGTCGCCCACCTCCAGCGGAAGCCGCTCGATCGACGCGCCGCCGGCATGGTCGGCCAGCGCCACCTCGCGCGTCACCCGCCGCGCCCCCGCCGCCCGGAGCGCGCTCGCGCAGCCCGGACAGATCGCCCGCCCGCCGTCGTCCACGCGCGGCCACACCGGCAGTCGCCCGCTCCAGGTACGCGCGTACACACACGACGCCTCGGCGCAGCGCCACCGGGTGCGCACGATCTCCGGATGCCGCGCCGGGTCGGGACGGCGGTCGTCGACGTCCTCCTCGGTGCGGGGGGCAGGCGCCTCGGGCCGGATCCCGGCGGGCACGAAGCGCACCACCCCGTCCGCATCCCGCCGCCAGTGGTGGAACCGCTCGGGATGCGCCTCGATCCACGGGTGTCGGCGGCGAAAGTCGAGGTAGCGGTCCCCGCTCAGCACATGCAGCCCGCCGGCTTCGGCCCGCTCCAGGATCACCGTGTCCGCGACCGGAACCAGACTCGCCTCGCCGAGCCCGACAAGCCGTCGCAACGCCTGCGCGTCGGCCGGGCCCAGGGCGTACGACAACGCCCGGTCGACCACGAGTTCGACCCGCGCGTCGGCCCCGTGGCAGGCCCGCCAAGCCGCCTTGGCGGCATCGACCCGAGCCAGAACCGCGCCCTCCGCGCCGGCCGGTTCCCACTCCTCGGAGTGACACACATCGGCCACATCCACGATCGCGTCCCACATACCGTCCCCCTGCTCGAACCCTGCCCCATTCCTATCCGAAACCCGCCCGCCCCGCCGCGCCACACGCCGCCGCGCTCGCGGGGCCGGTGGTTGGCATCACCGCTACTCGGTGATACTTTGTAGTGGTACTCGGTGTCACTCAGTACCGGGGGAAGCCGAGGAGAACTCGCGATGGACGACTTGACGGAGATGTTGAAGGGCACGCTCGAAGGTTGTGTGCTCGAAATCGTCGCCGGCGAGGAAACCTACGGCTACGCCATCACCCGTCGGCTGAACGAACTCGGCTTCGCCGACGTCGTCGAGGGGACGGTGTACACCATCCTGCTGCGACTGGAGCGCAACGGCCTGGTTCAGGTGACGAAACGACCGTCCGGGGTCGGTCCGCCACGCAAGTTCTACGCGCTCAACGACGCCGGACGCGAGGAACTCGCGCGGTTCTGGGCGAAATGGCAGTACGTCTCGTCACGCATCGACAAGCTCAAGGAGGGCGGCGGATGAACTTCCGGGAGACGGTCACCGGCAGCGATCTCACCAGGGAATGGCAGATGTTCGAAGCCCGGGCCCAGGCCCTGCCGGACGACCACCGGGCGGCGTGGGAACAGATCAAGGCCAACCTCTTCCCCTACGGGGACTTCACCGGCCGCAACCTCATGCCGATCCTCGACGGAGCGCTGGGGCTGCTCGAGGAATCGGCGGCGGACGGGCAGAGCGCCCACCAGGTGCTCGGCGACGACATCCCGGGCTTTTGCGCGGCGCTGGCCGGCGGGGAAGGCGCTCGTACCTTTCGCGACCGCCGGCGCGAGCGGCTGAACAGGAACGTCGCACGGAAATTGAGCCGGCTGGGAGGCTGACGTGAGTATCCGGGACGTCATCGAGGGCAAGAAGCAGTGGCGGGCGCACATGGCTCGGGTCAAGGCCCTCCCGCCCGACTACCGCATCGTTTACAAGGAAATGCAGGCGTACCTGTTCAGGGTCGGCCCGCTCGACCTGCCGGACGGGCCCCTACTCCCGGGAATCGTCGACTTCTTCGAGGAGGGCGCCGCCGCAGGCAAGGGAGTCCTCGAACTCGTCGGCAGCGACGTCGCCGCGTTCTGCGACGACCTGACCAAGGACTCCCGCACGCACGCGGACATCGTCCAGGAGTCCATCACCGGGGAATCCGCCCCGTCCGAGAAGTAGCACCCGCCACCGCACACCGATCGGCACGTCGTCCGCGTTCTCGTCGAGGCCCTGGATATCGTCGACGTCGACGTTCTGCGGGCGGCAGTCCTGCACGATGTGGTCGAGGACACCCAATGCTCGCCGGAGGCGGTGAGGACCCGTCGTACCACCGTGAGACGGCGCGAACCATCGTCCCGCTCGCCGAGAGTCACCCGTGGTTCCGTCAGTGGTGCGCGACGTGGCTCGAAACCTTCACCTACCTGGACCATGCGGGTAACCCGGCCGATGCGGGGTCGGGTCTGCGCGCGAGTGCGCCTTTTCGCCCCAGGTGATGGACTTCGCGCCCGGGAGTCGGTGCGTTGCGTTCGGGCGGGCCGCCGGGCAGCCGTCGAACCGGCACGAGGGCCGACGGCAGCCGGATTCGCAAAGCTCAACAGCCTTTGCGTGCTCCGTCCGCTCCGTCCTCGTCTCCGCGCGGCCAGATGGCGATCGCGACGAGGACGGCGGCCCAGATGCCGAGTGGTGCGAGTGGCCAGTAGGGGGCCGGTTCGCCCTTGATCAGGCAGCGCGTTCCCCATACGGCGGTGAGGATCACCGCGCCGCCCAGCCAGTAGAGCCATTCCCTCAGCCATGCGCGCAGGTCCCGGCGATCTCGTTCCGCCCGCGCGGCCGGGGTCGTTCGGTGCCGTGCCGAGGGCGCGGGCAGATCGGCGGTGAGGGACGCCAGTTCACCGAGCACCGTGGCGGTGGCGGCGCGCGTCGCGCGCTCGTCGTACTCGCCGCGGTCCAGGCGGCCCTCGGCGTAGCCGGCGGCGAGTCGCGCGAGTGTGGTGTCGCGGTCCTGGTCCGACGCGCGCATCGCGAGATCGAGTCGAGCATCCACGACAATCTCCTTCCGGGCGGTTTCCGAATCTTTAGAATACAGTCGTATCCGAAACTTGTCAGGAGGTCCGATGCCCAAGGTCGTCGACCGTGCCGCACAACGTCGCGCGATCGGCGCCGCGCTGTTGGATCTGGTGTCCCGCAACGGCCTCGACGACGTGAGCGTGCGCACCGTCGCCGTCGCCGCCGGCCGCTCCGCCGGCGCGGTCCAGAAGTACTTCCGCACCAAGGACGAAATGGTGCGCTTTGCCGCCGAGTTGGCCGGGGAGCAGGTGGAACGGCGGTGGGCCGAGGTGGATGTCACCGGTCCACCGCACGAGGTGTTGCGCCGCCTGGTGCTGACCACCCTCCCGCTGGACGACGCCCGGCGTGCCGAGGCAACCGTCCGCTTCGCCTTCGTCACCCGAGCGGTCCACCATCCCGGTCTCGCCGCCACCCAACGCGAGATCGACGTCGACGTCCGTACGGCCCTGGCCGACTGGCTCCTCGCCGCCGCACTTCCCACGCACGAGCGCGCCGATTGCGAGCAGCTCGCCGACGCGGTGATCGCCCTGTCCGACGGCCTGGCCATGCGCCTGCTCTACACCCCCGACGCGCAGGACGAACTGATTCCCGCCCTCGACCGGGCATTGCGGGCACTCCTCGCGCACCACTGAACCCGGCCGCCGCACGCAGCGAGGCGGACACAACCGGGATTTCGGGCCCCGCGCGAATCACCCGTGGGCACCGGCCGGAGTAACGTGCACACGTGTCTCCGATCATGCCCGCCACCCTCGCGCTGTCCGCTCAATCCACCACCACGGCCGAACTGTTGGCCCAGGTTGCCGTGGGGCGTGGGATGGCGGTTGTGGTGCTTACCGGGCCCCGGCCCGATCTGCGGGGCGTTGCGGCCTACTACGGCGGGCCCCGATTCGCCGACACCGTTGCCGCGTCGTTGGATGTGGCGCTTCTGGAGCCTGCGGACGGCTGGTTGACCGCGTTGCCGGAGCGGTGGACGCGGCGGGGGATCGCCGCGACGACGATGGGCGAGGCGCGGCGGTTGCGGGTGCCCGCGTTCGTGAAGCCGCCCAGCGACAAGTCGTTCGAGGCGGCGGTGTACGCGGACGGCACCCGGTTGCCCGCCGGTGTTCCCGACGCCACGCCGGTGCTGGTCGCCGAGATCCGCACCTTCGTCGTCGAGTACCGGCTGTTCGTGCTGGACGGCGTCCCGCACACGGGTTCGCGCTATGCGACCTTCGGCCGGCTCGACCCGATGCCGCTGGTGGGCGATCCCAGGGCCGGGGAAGTGTTCGCCTTCGCCCGCGACTTGCTCGCCGAGCACGGTGCGGGGTTGCCGAGCGCGGTGGTCCTGGACGTCGGCCTGGCCGGCACCGCGGACAGCGCCGAGGAGCACTGGGTGGTGGTCGAGCCGAACATGGCCTGGTTCAGCAACATCTACGCCGCCGATCCGGCCCGCTGCCTGGACGTGATCGTCGCCGCCGCCGGCCCCCGCGCCGCACTGCGCCCGACCGACACCCGCTTCGCCCGAGCACGACACGAACACGACACGACACGACGTGACGTGACGTGACATGGCCCGCCCCACCCGACGCGCCACCCCCACCTCCCCGCCGATGACCCCTCGCTTCACCCTCGCGAGTGGAGCCCGCTCCGCGGTCGGTGCCCGCTCGCCTACGACCCGCCGGAGGCGCGGCAAGCCCTCGGTGTGCCGGTCTCGGCGGTCAGGTAGGCGTCGGCCAGGGTGGTGACGCAGGTCAGGTTCGTGCCCAGGCCGGGGCGGATGATCCAGGTCATCGACGAGCCCGGGAGCGGGCGCGGGCCCGGGAGGGTGAGGCAGCCACCGTGGCCCACGTAGTGGTAGCGGGTGCCCTCCGCCGGGCCGACCGCGCCCTCCCACGCCTCCGCGCTGCCCGGTCCGACCAGGTACGCCCACTTGCCCGCGTGCTCCTCGGCGATCACCGCCCCCACGGGCGCGCCCGTCGCGACCAGCAGCGCCAGCACCGCCCGGCCCAGATCGGCCCGCACCACCACGGCGTCGAACAGCCGGCCGGTATCCGCGGCGCGGCGTGCGCCGGGGTTGGTCAGCCAGGTGTACCGCGTGTCGCGCGGATCGCGGGTGGCGGCACTGATCCACGCGATCCCGGCCTGATTCACGCCGGCGTCTTGCTCCCGCAGCACGATTCCTCGCCTCCCAAGGTTCGGGACACCGGCGCGGCCCCGGGCGCGACCGGACCCCCACGAGCCCTTCGGCAGGTGCTCGACGGGTCGCTGTAAGTAGCGTCCTCGGTACGGGCATCAAGTGCAAGTCAAACAACTCACCCGACTTGCATCGTGTCGGATATGGGTACCATGACGCCCACTCCTCAGGGCGAACTCCCCGAATTCCGCAAAAAAGCCCTGAGTGTCGCGAAAAGCCACCGCAGCGGTCGGTGCGGATCGGGATCGGCTCGGGATCGAAAATCGGGAGGAACCATGGGCGCCGAGCAGTACCCGACGGTGCGCAGGCGCGTCCTGGGTGCCAACCTGCGTCGGCTGCGCGAGGATTGCGCGCTGCTCCTGGAGGACGTGGCCGACGCCCTCTCCTGCCATCCCGCCAAGGTGAGCCGGATCGAGTCCGGCCGCAGCGGCATCCGGGCGCTGGACCTCAAGGCGCTGCTCGATCTGTACGAGGTGGCCGATCCGGCCGCGCGCGAGGGCTGGTTGGCGTTGGCACGCGAGGGTCGGCGACAGCGCTGGTGGCGCGACCTCGCCGACCGACTCCCGCAGGACTTCCTCGACCTGATCGGCCTGGAGGCCGAGGTCGCCTCCTGTCTGGGCTTCCAACCCAGCATCATCCCGGGGCTGTTCCAGACCGAGGCGTACGCGACCGCCGTCATCCGCGGCGGCGCCGTGGGACCGGTCGACGAACAGTGCCGGACCCGGGTCCGGGTGCGGTTGGATCGGCAGCGCGTGCTGACCCGCGAAGAGCCGGCGCCGATGCGGGTGTTGATGGTCATCGGCGAGGCCGCGCTGCGCCAGGAGATAGGCGGCCGGCGGGTGTTGCGCGAGCAACTCCTGCGCTTGATCGAAATTGCCCAACTTTCGAACGTGACCGTGCAGGTACTACCCTTTTCGGCAGGCGCCTATCCGGGCGGCCCCACGCCGTTCTCGATCTACGGGTTCCCTCCCCCCTCGGGGATGGAAGTGGTTTCGCTGGAGAACTTCACCAGCCACGCCTACCTGGAAAGAGCCCAGGACACCGCTCACTACGGCAAGGTTTTCGCGGACTTGCGGGGAATCGCGCTGAGTCCCATCGAGTCCGAGGCCTTCATCGCGTCCAGTGCCAAGGAACTCGCAGGCCGATCGTCCTGCGCACCGACCACCTCGCTGCCCCCTCGCGCCCCCACCGACTCGCGCACCGAAGAGCCGAGTAGTCCGGTAACCGAGCAGCCAGTAACCGAGCAGCCGAGCAGCGGAGTAGTCGAGTAGCCGAGCAGTCGAGTAACCGAGTAGGAAGAATGCCGATGCCTGAGAACTCACCCCTTTGGGTCAAGAGCAGCTACAGCATGCAGAACGGCGACTGCACCGAGATCCGCCCGCACCCGGACGGCCGCACCGACGTACGCGACAGCAAGGACCCGGCGATCGGGCTGCTGACCCTCGCCCGGGCGCCCTGGGCCGCGTTCGTCACCGCACTGCGCGCCGACGCCTGACCGATCCGCCCGCGCACCCGCGTCACCCGACCGGCCCCGGCGAACACCCGACCCCCCGAGGGGTGTTCGCCGGGCCCACCCCACCGCGACCCGCCGCGCCCCACCCCCACGAAACGAACAATCGGTTAGAGCCCCGCCCCCTCGCCCGGTACGCTCCGGGGGCATGGTTCCCGCCTCTGGTTCCCCCCGCATGCCCGACAAGCCCACCCTCGACGGGCTGGAAGCGAAATGGTCGCGCGTCTGGGACGAGACGGGCGTATACCGCTTCGATCGCACCCGGACCCGCGACGAGGTCTACTCGATCGACACCCCGCCCCCGACCGTCAGCGGATCGCTGCACGTGGGCCACGTCTTCTCGTACACGCACACCGACGCCGTCGCGCGCTACCGCCGCATGTGCGGGCGCGAGGTCTTCTACCCGATGGGCTGGGACGACAACGGCCTGCCCACCGAGCGGCGGGTGCAGAACCACTTCGGCGTGCGCTGCGACCCGGCCCTGCCGTACGACCCCGACTTCGTGCCGCCCGCGCAGCCGGCGAAGCGTCAGATCCCGGTCTCCCGACGCAACTTCATCGAACTGTGCGAGGAACTCACCCGGCAGGACGAGCGCGCGTTCGAGGAGTTGTGGCGACTGCTCGGGTTGTCCGTCGACTGGTCGATGACGTACCAGACCATCGACGCCGTCTCGCGCACCGCGTCGCAGCGGGCCTTCCTGCGCAACCTGGCGCGCGGCGAGGCGTATCCGGCCGAGGCGCCCACCCTGTGGGACGTCACCTTCCGCACCGCCGTGGCGCAGGCCGAGCTGGAGGACCGGGAGCGTCCCGGCGCCTACCACCGCCTGACCTTCCGCGCCCCGACCGGCGACGCACTGGAGATCGCCACCACCCGGCCGGAGTTGTTGCCCGCGTGCGTGGCCCTGGTCGCGCACCCCGACGACACCCGCTACACCCACCTGTTCGGTTCGTGCGCCCGCACCCCGCTGTTCGGCGTCGCCGTGCCGGTGTACGCCCACCCGCTGGCCGATCCGGAGAAGGGCTCCGGGCTGGCCATGGTGTGCACGTTCGGCGACACCACCGACGTCACGTGGTGGCGCGAACTGCGCCTGGAGACCCGGCCCGTGCTCGACTGGGACGGCAGGTTCCGGGCCGAGCCGCCGGCCGGGATCGAGCGGCCCGAGGGGATCGAGGCGTACGCGCGCCTCGCCGGCGCCACCGTGTTCACCGCGCGCGAGCGGATCGTGGCGATGTTGCGCGAGAGCGGCGACCTGGTCGGCGAGCCGGAGCCGATCACGCACGCGGTCAAGTTCTACGAGAAGGGCGACAAGCCGCTCGAGATCGTCACCACCCGGCAGTGGTACCTGCGCAACGGCGGACGCGACGCCGACCTGCGCGACCGACTGCTGGCCCGGGGCGCCGAGTTGGCCTGGCATCCCGCGCACATGAAGGTTCGCTACGACAACTGGGTCGACGGCCTCAACGGCGACTGGCTGATCAGCCGGCAGCGCTTCTTCGGCGTGCCGGTGCCGCTGTGGTACCCGTTGGACGAGGCCGGCCTGCCGCTCCACGACAAGCCGCTGTCGCCCGCCGAGGCCGACCTGCCGATCGACCCGTACACCGACGTGCCGCCGGGATACACCGAGCAACAGCGCGGCGAGCCGGGCGGGTTCGTCGGCGACCCGGACGTGATGGACACGTGGGCGACGTCCTCGCTGACCCCGCAGATCGCGGGCGGCTGGTGTCGGGACGAGGACCTGTTCGCCCGGGTCTTCCCGATGGACCTGCGGCCGCAGGCGCACGAGATCATCCGTACCTGGCTGTTCTCCTCCGTGGTGCGCGCCGACGCGGAGAACGACAGCCTGCCGTTCGCGCACGCGGCGATCTCCGGCTGGATCCTGGACCCGGACCGCAAGAAGATGTCCAAGTCCAAGGGCAACGTGGTCACCCCGGTCGACCTGCTCGCGCAACACGGCTCGGACGCGGTGCGCTACTGGGCGGCGAACGGCCGGCCCGGCGTGGACACCGCGTTCGACGTCGGGCAGATGAAGGTCGGCCGGCGGCTGGCGATCAAGCTGCTCAACGTGGGCCGCTTCGTGTTGTCGATCGGCGCGGCGGAGGCGCCCGAGGCGGTGAGCGAACCGCTCGACCTGGCGCTGCTCGCCGAGTTGGCGGAGGTGGCCCGGGCGGCGGGGGAGGCGTTCGAGGACTACGACTACGCACGGGCGCTGGAGCGTACCGAGCGTTTCTTCTGGTACTTCTGCGACGACTACGTCGAGTTGGTCAAGGCCCGCGCGTACGGCGAGGCCGGCGACGAGGCCGGCGCCGCCTCGGCCCGGGCCGCACTGGCCGGCGCGCTGTCGGTGCTGACGCGGCTGCTCGCGCCGGTCTTGCCGTTCGCCACCGAGGAGGTGTGGTCCTGGTGGCAGGAGGGCTCGGTACACCGGTCGGCCTGGCCCGCCCCGGCCGCACCGCCGGCCGCCGACCGGGCCCTGCTCGGCGTCGCGTCCGGCCTGATCGCCGAGGTGCGTCGGGCCAAGTCCGCCGCCCGGGTGTCGATGCGCGCCGAGGTGGCCGCGCTGACCGTCACCGGCGACGCCGACGAACTGGCCCGCGTCACCCCGATCGAGACCGACCTGCGCGCGGCCGGCCGCATCGCCCGGATCGACCGGGTGCCGGGGAGCGGGCCGCTGACGGCGGAGGTCGTGCTCGAGTAGCACCCGGCCCTCGAGCCGCGCCCGGCATCGAGTCGCATCGAACATTCATTGACTCGGCCAAGTACCCGTAGTACCCGTTGGTCATGACCACTCACCACCCCGACGACAGGTTCCACCCGCCGACCGGCGACGACCCGTACTGGTCGGAGACCTCCTGGTTCACCTTCACCGTGCCGCACAAGCGGTTGTCCGGGCAGTTGTACCCGTTCTTCCGGGCGAACCAGGGGGTCGCGGCGGGCGGCGCGTACTTCTGGGACGACAGCGGACAACACCCGCACGACGCGGTCTACGCCAAGAACTTCTGGCACCTGCCGATCCCCGACCAGGACCTGACCGACCTGCGCCTGCCGAACGGCTTCCGGGTGCGCTGCGTGGAGCCGCGGCGGGTGTACGAGGTCGGCTACGACGACCCCGACGGCGGCGACGAGATCCACGTCGACCTCACCTTCACCGGGCTGCTGCCGCCGCACTATCTGGGTGAGAAGCACCTCGACCAGCCCGGCCGCTACACCGGCACGGTGGTGCTGCGCGGCGAGGAGATCCCGGTCGACTCCTACGGCTTCCGGGACCGTTCGTGGGGTCCGCGCTCCCAGTTCGGCCCCGGCCTGATGCAATCGCCCGCCCGGCGCGGCGGATACAGCTATGCCACCGCCTCCGAACACGACGCCTTCCACAGCATCACCATGGACTTCGGCCGGGGGTGCGTGTCGATCCACGGCTATCTGTTGCGCGACGGCACCTGGGCGAAGCTGGCCCGCGGGCGCCGTGAGGTGGTCGAACGGGACGACGCCACCGGCTGGGCGACTCGGGTGGTACTGACCGGCGTGGACACGCTCGGTCGCGAACTGCGCGCCGAGGGGCGGCTGTACAACCGCCTCGGCTTCTTCCTGAACCCGAATCTGTTCACCGTCAACGGCCTCACCGAGTGGACCTTCGACGGCGTCACCGCGTGGGGCGAGGACCACGAGAACTTCTCCGCGGCCGAGATCCGCCGACACAGCCGGGACTGGCGCGCCCGCCGCTCGGCCGGGTGAGCGGCGGGGCGATCGGCGGGGCCACCGGCCGGTGACCGGTGGGCGAATCGTGGGCGGGTCGGCGGGTTCGTGTGACGTTGTCCACCCGACACGGGCTTGAGTTAGGCAAGCCTTACCTTTAAATTGCCGGGTGAAGGAAGGCAAGGCTTGCCTGAATTCGCCGGCTCCGGGTCGGCCCACCCCGTGCACGAAAGGCCGCCGGATGCGTCTGCGCCGAACAAGCTCGAAGCCGGCCGCGGTCGTCCTCGCCATCATCGCGTTCGCCACGGCGTGCGGCGGCGACGACGACACCAAGTCCGACGCCAAGTCCGCCAAGCCCGACCAGGCCGCCGCCGCGCTGCCCGCCACCGTGGACACCACGATGGGCAAGGTCACCGTCAAGGACGCGAGCCGCATCGTGCCGCTCGGCGGCGACATCGCGCAGACCGTCTACGCCCTCGGCCTGGCCCCGAACGTGGTCGGCGTGGACACCTCCGGCGCGGTCCTGCCGGAGAGCAAGGGCAAGCCCACCTTCGGCAATTCGCGCAGCCTCAACCCCGAGGGCATCCTCGCGCAGCGGCCCACCGTCGCGATCGGCAGCGCCTCGGTCGGCCCGCGCAGCGCGGTCGACCAACTCAAGGCGGCCGGCGTACCGATCGTGCTGGTCCCGGACAGCGGCAAGCCCGAGGACGCGATCACCCGGATCACCACCATCGCCACCGCGCTCGGCGTGCCCGACAGGGGCAAGACGCTGGCCGACCGCACCGCCGGCGAGATCGCCGGCGCCAAGGCCAAGGGCGCACAGGCCGCCACCAAGCCGCGCGTGGCGTTCCTCTACATCCGCGGGCAGGCCAACCTGTACCAGATCGGCGGCAAGGGCCTGGGCCCCGACAGCATGATCAGTGCCGCCGGCGGCATCGACACGGGCACCGAACTGGGCGTGCAGATGTCCGCCGCGCTCACCCCGGAGGCGATGGTCGCGGCCAAGCCCGACGTCATCCTCGTCTTCCAAAAGGGCCTCGAGTCGGTCGGCGGCATCGACGGCGTGCTCAAGCTGCCCGGCGTGGCGCAGACCCCGGCCGGCCAGAACCGCAAGGTCGTCGCGATGGACGACCTGGAACTGGGCGGCGGCGGCCCGACCGCGGGCGTCGCGCTGAACAAGCTCGTCGACCTCCTGCATGGCTAGGCCCGGTCCCGCCAGGATCCGCCGGATCGGCGCCGGGGCAGGCCGGCCCGGGGTCCACGCCCCCCGGGCGTCGGACGGGCCCGTCCCGCCCGTCCGACGCCCGAGGACCCACGACGCGACGACCCAGGGGAGCCCGTGGCCACGGTGACGGAGCGTCAAGAACCCACGGGCGAGCCGGACTCGCCCCCGCCCGTGGTCGAACTCGGCACGCCCACCGCCCCGGTGCCGGCCGCGCCGCGCCGACACGGCCGTTGGCTGATGCCCACCCTCGTACTGCTCCTGCTGGCCACGAGCATCGTCTCGGCCGGCATGGGCGCCTTCGAGATCCCCTCCGACCAGGTGCTCTACTCCGCGCTGCACCACCTGGGCCTGGACGTCGGCCACGTGTCCGAGGCCAACGAGGCCGTGCTCTGGAACATCCGCTTCCCGCGCATCGTGCTCGGCATCATGGTCGGCGCCTGCCTGGGCTGCGCCGGAGCCGCGATGCAGGGCGTGTTCGGCAACCCGCTGGCCGAACCCGGCGTGATCGGGGTCTCCTCCGGCGCGGCGCTCGGCGCGGTCGGCGCGATCGTGCTGGGCGTGTCCACCTTCGGATCCTGGACGGTGACCGCCTTCGCCTTCATCGGCGGCCTGCTCACCACCCTCTTCGTCTACCTGCTCTCCCGCTCCGACGGCCGCACCGAAGTGGTCACGCTGGTGCTCACCGGCATCGCGATCAACGCCCTCGCGGGCGCCGCGATCGGCCTGTTCACCTTCGTCGCCGACGACGCCGAACTGCGCAGCATCACCTTTTGGAACCTGGGCAGCGTCGGCGGCGCGAGCTGGAAGATCATCGGCGCGCTGGCCCCCTTCGCGGCGATCGGCCTGCTGATCCTGCCCCGGTACGCCCGCGCGCTCGACATCATGGCCCTCGGCGAACGCGGCGCCCGGCACCTGGGCGTGGACACCGAACGGGTACGCGTCGTGGTGGTCGTGCTGAGCGCGACCCTGGTCGGCGCGGCCGTCGCCGCGGCCGGTGTGATCACCTTCGTCGGCCTGGTCGTACCGCACATCATCCGCCTGATCGCCGGCCCCCGACACCGACTGCTGCTGCCCGCGAGCGCGGTCCTGGGCGCGCTGGTCACCGTCGCCGCCGACCTGGCGGCGCGCACCGTCGCGATGCCCAAGGAGGTGCCGCTCGGCGTGCTCACCGCGCTGATCGGCGCCCCGTTCTTCCTGTGGTTGTTGCGCCGGACCCGTTCCCGGCAAGGAGGTTGGGCCTGATGAGGCTGCTCGCCCGGAGCCGGTCGGCGATCGACCGGAGCACCCCCGAGATCGGCACGATCGGCGTCGAGGCCGAGGACGTCACCTTCGCCATCGGCGGCCGCAACCTGGTCGACGGCGTCTCGCTGACCGTGCGCCACGGCGAGATCGTCGCGGTCCTGGGACCCAACGGCGCCGGCAAGTCCACCCTGCTCGGCCTGCTCACCGGCGACCTGACTCCGCACCACGGTACGGTGCGCATCGCCGGTCGCCCGGTGCCCGACTACGCGCAGCGGGAACTGGCGCTGCATCGAGGGGTGTTGCCGCAGAGCGTGACGTTGTCCTTCCCGTTCACCGTGGACGAGGTGGTCCGGATGGGCCGCGCGCCGCACGCGGGACTGCCGAGCGAGGAGTCCGAGGACACGATCGTGGCGCGCTGCCTGGCGCAGACCGACGTGGCGCACCTGGCCGACCGGACCTACCCGTCGTTGTCCGGCGGCGAGCGGGCCCGGGTCTCGCTGGCCCGGGTGCTGGCGCAGGGCGCGCCCGTGTTGTTCCTCGACGAACCCACCGCCGCGCTCGACCTCAGGCACACCGAGGACGTCCTGCGCCTGGCCCGCACCCGGGCCCGGCTCGGCGACGCGGTGGTGATCGTGCTGCACGACCTCAACCTCGCCGCCGCCTACGCGGACCGGATCGCACTGCTCGCGGGCGGACGCCTGGTCGCGTGCGGCGTGCCGGACGAGGTGTGCACCGCACCGGTGCTCTCCGACCTGTACGGCCACCCGGTCGAGGTGCTGCGCCGACCCGGCACGGACGAATTGCTGATCCTGCCGTCCCGCCGAGCGGCGGCCGGGTCCGACCTCAGGGGTGCAACGCCCGGTGCAGCGCGGCGAACGAGCCCGCCGCGCACTCCTCGCAGCGCGGGACCAGGTCCACGAAGCTCATGAACCCGTGCACCATGTCGTCGAACGACTCGCACTCGACGGCGTTGCCCGCCGCGCGCAACCGCTCGGCGTAGTCGGCGCCTTCGTCACGCAGCGGATCGTGGCCCGCGATCACCACATGCGCCGGAGCCAGGCCGGACAGGTCCTCGATGGTGCCGATCCGGGCGTACGGACCGAGGTCGTCCGGCTTCCGGCCGCCGAAGTAGTGGCCGAGGAACCACGCGATCGAGGCCGCGGTGAGCAGCGGCGCGTCCGCGTTCTCGGCCTGCGACGCGGTGCCCTCGACGCCGGTCGTCGGATACCAGAGCATCTGCAACGCCGGTTGTGCAAGCCCGTGTTCGCGGGCCAGGAGGCAGACGGTCGCGGACAGCGTGGCGCCGGCGCTGTCCCCGGCGAGGGCGATCCGGGTGGGATCGGCGCCCAGTTCGCCGGCGTGGTCCAGCAGCCACCGGTACGCGGCGAACGCGTCCTCGGTCGCGGCGGGGAAGGGGAATTCGGGGGCGAGCCGGTAATCCAGGGACACCACCACGCAGTTCGCGTGTCGGGCGATCCGCCGGGCCAGTGCGTCGTGGCTGTCCAGGCCGCCGATCACGAAGCCGCCGCCGTGGAAGAACAGGGTCACCGGCAGCCCGGGTTCCTCCGACGGCCGGTACACCCGCGCCGGCCGCGCGTCGACGGCGCCGGGGACGGTGCGATCCTCGACCCGCGCCAACTCGGTCAGTACCGGCAGCAGTGCGACCCCGGCGTCGATGCCGGCCCGCGCGGTCGCCGCGTCCCCCACGAACAGGTCGTCCGGCAGGACCCCCAACAACTCCACCAGCTGCGGATCGATGGTCACCGTGCTCCCTCCGTCGAGCCCCGATACCGGCCGGTAGGGAATGTACGACGCATGCCCCGAAGGCGGAACCCACATCGGTACCGCACTCGGGCCGCCCGGCCCGGATCAGACCTCGGCCCGGGTCGACGCGGCGGCGCCCGTCGGCGGACGCCAGGCGAGCACCGGGTCCAGTGGACGCAACGCCGCGTCCGGCGCGATCCGGCCCGCCACCCGCAGGAGCGTGTCACGTACCGCGACCGTGCCGCGCCCGTGCCACTGCGCCATCGCCCCGATGCGACGCGACTTGCGGACCACCGCCGAGGTCCGGGCCACCCGGCGCCGGCTGTATCCCGGCAGCGCGTCGACCACCCCCGCCGCGCTCACGTCGGAGAGCACGTCGGCCAGTTCGATCGCGTCCTCCAGCGCCTGGTTGCCGCCCTGGCCCAGGTTCGGCGTCATCGCGTGCGCGGCGTCGCCGATCAGCACGACCCGCCCCCGGTGATGGGCCGGCAGCGGCGTGGCCATCTCGTGCACGTCCAGACGCAGGATGCGCTCGGCCGGCGCGGCGGCGATCAGGTCGCCGACGGGCGCGTGGAAGTCCCGGTACAGCCGCAGTAGTTCGGCCCGTTCCCCGACCGCGTCGCCGTGCGTGGTGCCGGCCGCCCGGTTCGCCGTCGCGTACCAGTACACCCGACCGTCGGCCAGCGGCATCGCCCCGAAGACCAGTCCGCGTCCCCAGGTCTCGCCCGGTGTGACGTCCATGGCCGGGACGATCGCCCGCCACGTGGTGAAGCCGGCGTAGCGCGGACCGGGGTGCTCGGGGAACATCGCCTGCCGGATCGGCGACCGGATCCCGTCGGCGGCGACCACCAGGTCGGCGGTCAGCGTCTGGTCCGCGGTGGTCACCGTCGCGCGCCGATCCGTGTCCCCCGGGGTCACCGTGCGCACGGTCGTCCCGGTCCGCAGCGCGTCGGCCGGCAGCCCCGCGAGCAGCACCCGCATCAACGCGGCCCGCGCCGCGAGCACCATCGGCTCGCCGAACCGCGCGGTGAACGCCTCCCCGCTGGTCGGCGCGAGCACCCGCCCGTCCGGCCGGCGCAACGTCGCGGCGCCCCGGATCGCGGCCAACGCGCGCAGCGGCACACCCGCGTCGATGGTGTCCAGGGCGCGCAGCCCGTTCGGCGCGATCGCGATCGCGGCCCCGATCGGCTCCAGCGTGGCGGAGCGCTCCAGGACCACCACGGACCACCCCTTCCGGTGCAGCGCGGTGGCCGCGGCGAGCCCGCCGGGGCCGGCGCCGACGACGATCGCTTCGGGCTTGGTGACGGACATGGTTTCCCCCGATGTCGGTGGGTGTCGACGACGTCGACCGCCTGGTTGCCACTACAGGTGTAGAGGGCACGGCCATGACTCTACACTTGTAGTGGGCCGGATCTCTACAGCTGTAGCGGACTGATCTCTACAGCTGTAGTGCGCCAATCTCCACGAGGGTGGACGCCGCCCCGGCGAGCCCGCCCGCCTCTACAGCTGTAGCGAAATCGCTAGGCTGCCCCCGTGACGACCACCGCCAAGCGCACCCCCGACCGCCCCGACCGCCTCGTGCTGATCGGTGACGCCGCGATCCGCCTGCTCGTCGAGCGCGGCATGCGCGGGCTGACCCATCGCGCCGTCGACGAGGCCGCCGGGCTGCCGGCCGGGTCCACCTCCTACTACGCGCGCACGCGCGTCGCGCTCCTGGAGGTGGCGCTGGCCCGGATGACCGTCCTGGAGGCGGGGGAGTTCGCCCCGGCGCTGGCCGCCGGCGACCTGCCGCCCGCGCTGCCCCGCGACGTGGACGGGGTAGCCGACATGGCCGCCGCGATCGTGAGCGAGGCGATCCGCGAGGGGCGCGCGCAGAAGATCGCCCGCTACGAACTGGCCCTGGAGGCGACCCGGCGTCCCGAGTTGCGCGGGATGTACGACAGTGCCGGAGTCGCGTTCCGGGAGGCGGCCGTCGCGATGGTGGCCGCGCTCGGCTCGCCCGAACCCGCGCGGCACGGCCGATTCCTGGTCGCGTGGTGCGAAGGGGTGATGTTCGACGCGATCGCCGGCTCGGGCTGGGCCACACCCCCCTCCCGCGCCGACATCCGCACCGGAATCGCCGAACTGCTGGCCGGAATGCTCGGCGATACCGCCCGACGGTCCCGCCCGACAGCTCCGCCCGAAAGCCGCAACGAGTGACATGAACGACTCGTGTGATCGTTCCCGACCCCTATGGTCAAAAGTCGTTTCATCCTGACTTAGTCTGTTCACTTGTGAGTCATGAGCACGTGCGCCAAAGGGGCGATAAGCACCAGCACCACCTGGTAGGGGAGTCGCACTACCTGCCGGAGTCCGATCTCCAGGACAAGGGGCTGAGCAGAAATTCCATCGGCCTGCTGGGCAGCGTGGTCGTCGCCATCTCCACGGTGGCGCCGGTGTACACGCTCACCGGCGCGCTCGGGCCCACGGTCAACCAGGTCGGCACCCACATGCCGGCGATCTTCCTGGTGGGCTTCGTGCCGATGTTGCTCGTCGCCTTCGCGTACCGCGAACTCAGCAAGGCCGTTCCGGACGCCGGCACGTCCTTCACCTGGACGGTCAAGGCGTTCGGTCCGCGCGTGGGTTGGATGTGCGGCTGGGGCCTGGTGATGGCCACCATCATCGTGCTGTCCAACCTGGCCGGCATCGGCACGTCGTTCTTCTACCTCGCGCTGGGTGAGGCGTTCGACAGCGACCGGATCCGCGACCTGGACGACAACAAACTCGTCCACGTGCCGACCTGTCTGGCCTTCATCGCCATCGCCACCGCGATCAGCTACCGCGGCATGACGGTGACCAAGCGGGTCCAATACGTGCTCGTCGCGCTCCAACTCGCGGTGCTCGCCCTGTTCGTCGTGATGGCCATCGGCAAGGCCGGCGCGGGCGACGTGCCCACCTCGATCCCGTTCTCCTTCGACTGGTTCAATCCGTTCAGCATCGGCAGTTTCGCCGCGCTGACCGCGGGCCTGTCGTTGTCGATCTTCATGTACTGGGGTTGGGACACCGCGCTGAGCATCAACGAGGAGACCGCCGGCGGGCCCAAGGTGCCGGGCCGAGCCGCGATCATCTCGGTGTTGTGCATCGTGGTGGCCTACCTGACGACCGGTGTCGCCACGCTGATGTACGCGGGCACCGGGACCACGGGACTGGGCCTGAACAACGACGAGGACGACAACATCTTCGCGAAACTGGCCGATCCGGTGATGGGTTCGGGGCTCGGCGTGCTGATGTTCGTCGCGGTGCTGGCCAGTTCGGTGGCCAGCCTCCAGACCACGTTCATCCCGGTCGCCCGCACACTGCTGTCGATGAGTACCTACCAGGCGGTGCCCAAGGTGTTCTCGCGGGTGCATCCCCGGTACAGGACGCCGGGGTTCGCCACCATCACCGCGGGCGTCGCGACCGGCGCGTTCTACACGGTGATGACGATCCTGTCGGAGAACGTGCTCACCGATACGATCTACGCGCTCGGCCTGATGATCTGCTTCTACTACTCGCTGACCGCGTTCTCCTGCGTGTGGTACTTCCGCAAGGACCTGTCGCGCAGCGTGCGCGAGGCGATGGTCAAGGGCGTCATGCCGGCCCTCGGCGGACTGATGCTGGGCGCGATCTTCGTCAAGACGCTGGTCGACGTGGCCGACCCGAACTACGGCGACGGCAACCGGGTCCTGGGTGTGGGCAGCGTGTTCATCATCGGCGTGGGCCTGCTGGTGCTCGGCGTGGTGCTGATGGAGATCCGCCGGATCGAGAGCCCGGCGTTCTTCCGGGGCGAGGTGCTCAAGCGGGACACGCCCGTCCTGGTGCCGGACCAGGACTGAGCGCACGCGGGGCACCGGGCACGACCGGCCCGCCGCCGGCCGGGTCGCTGGGGGACCCGGCCGGCGGCGGAACGATTCAGCGATTCTGGATGGCGTCCATGGCCACCGCGACGCAGATCGCCAGTCGGCGGTCCATCGTCGGGTCGGGGAGCGACACCAGGTACTGGTCGCGCAGCTTCATCTGCCGCTCGACGGTCAGCACCGGCCGGCCGCCCTCGTCGACGAAGTCGAAGTGGTAGGTCGGAGCCGGCAACCAGTCCCCGACCACCGGTATGAAGCCCCACAGGCGGCGCACGATCGCCCCGGAGAGGCTGCGCTCCCGCCCCGTCGCGCGGGGAGCGTCCGGACGTTCCAGGTGCCACGTGGAACGCAGCAGCGACTTCTTGAAGTCCTTGGCGAACATGCCGAGGTTGGCCCCCTCGACACCGGTCACGTCGTGCTGGGCCCGGATGTCGAGCATCTGGCGCGCCTTGAACCGGGCGAGTTCGGTGGTCTTGGTGTCGTCGGTGTAGAGGATCACCTCTTCCTTGAGCTTGCCGCGCTTTTGCTGCGCGAAGGCGATCACCGGTCCGTGCTTGCCGTCCGGGCCGACCAGGTGCACCACGTATTGGTTCACGATCGGGCGGAAGTTCTGCCGGATGATCAGCTGTGTCTCGTTCTGGAACGGCATGGTCATGACGTGCGCGATCCCCCCAGGGATTCATTGGATTCGCAGGCACGGGGGCCTCGGGCCGCACAACCTACCGGTGTTCCCTCACGAGCGCTCGTACTCCTCGACCAGCAGGCGTTTGTACAGCTTCCCGGTCGGGTGGCGCGGGAGTGTGGGACGGAAGTCGACGGAGCGCGGGCACTTGTAGTGGGCCAGTCGGGCGCGGCAGTACGCGATCAGTTCCTCGGCCAACTCCGGTCCGGGCACGGCGCCGTCGGCCGGCTGGACGACCGCCTTGACCTGCTCGCCCAGGTCGTCGTCGGGCACGCCGAACACCGCGACGTCGGCGATCGCGGGATGCAGGGTGAGCAGGTTCTCCACCTCCTGCGGGTAGATGTTCACCCCGCCGCTGATGATCAGGTGCGATTGACGATCCGTCAGGTACAGGAAACCGTCCGCGTCCAGGTGTCCGATGTCGCCGAGGGTGGTCCAGCCCCGGCCTCCGGGATCGCGGCCGGCCTCGGTCTTGACCGGATCCTCGTGGTAGGAGAACCGCGGCCCGTCGGCGAAGTAGACCACGCCGTCCTCGCCCACCGGCAGTTCGCGGCCCTGCTCGTCGCACACGTGCGGCGTGCCCACGATCGCCCGCCCCACCGTGCCGCGATGGGTCAGCCACTCCTCGGGCGTGCAGGAGACGTAGCCGTTGGCCTCGGTGCCCGCGTAGTACTCGTACAACACCGGCCCCCACCACTCCAGCATGCGTTCCTTGACCTCGGGCGGACACGGCGCCGACGCGTGCACCGCGTAGCGCAGCGACGACAGATCATGGCGATCACGCACCTCGGCGGGCAGTTTGAGCATGCGCACGAACATGGTCGGTACCCACTGACTGTGCGTCACCCGGTATCGCTCGATCGCCGCGAGCGCGGCCTCGGCGTCGAAGCGCTCCAGCACCACCACGGTGTGCCCGCCCCGGAGGAACTGCGTGCAGTAGCGCAGCGGGGCCGCGTGATACAGCGGCGCCGGGCACAGGTAGACGTCGCCGCCGGCGCCCGAGGTGTCCATCCCGTACAGCGCGCCGAGCAGCTGATAGAGCGTCACGGCCGGTCCGCTGCCCAGCGGATGCTCCTCGCGGCGGGGCAGCACGCCCTTGGGCCGGCCGGTGGTGCCGGAGGAGTAGAGCATGTCGGCGCCTTCGAGTTCGACGGCGATCGGCGTGCTCGGGTACGGCCGCACCGCCTCCTCGTACGCCTCGAACCCGGCTCTCGCGCCGTCGAGCATCAGCCAACGCTCGACCCGGGGCGCCCGTTCCCGGACGGCGCCCGCGAGTTCGCCGACGCCGGCCGAACAGACGAAGACGCGGGCGCCGCAATTGTCGACCACGTAGGCGAGTTCGTCCGGGTGCAGGCGCACGCTCACCGGCGTGTAGATCAGTCCGGAGCGCTGTGCGGCCCAGGTGATCGCGAGATAGAGGGGATGGTTCTCCAGGGCGATGGCCAGATGGTCCCCGGGGCGCAGCCCGGCGTCGTACATCAGGTGGGCGAAACGATTGGCTTCGGCGTCCAACTCGGCGTAGGTGACGACGCGGCCGGAGCCGGCCAGGATCACGGCGGGGCGGTCGGGGTGCGCGGCGGCGATGACACCGGGATGCATGGGCGATCCTCGTCTCGGTGCGGCGGTCCACCGCCCGGGCGGGCGACGGGCTGCTGAGCTTCCGTTCGGATGGCGCCGCAGAAGTCTCGCACCGTACGCGGCCGCGTTGAAGGACCGGCCGCTACCGCTCAGTGCAGCGGGCGTCCGCCCGTGAAGGCCGGTCCGCGTACCTCGCCCTGCTGCGCGGTGGCCGCCGCGAGTTCGCGCCCCAGCCACTCGAACGCCGCCGGCAGCCCCCTGGCCCAGGTGCCGAAGTTGTGCCCGCCGGACGACTCGATCTGTACCTTCACCGTGTCCGTGGGCCGGAACTTGCGGGCGAACTCCCGGGCCTCGCGCACCGTCTTGCCCTCGCCCTTGGCCGCGAACAGATACATTCGCACCGGCGCCCGCCGGGGGTTGTCGATCGTGTACTGCGGGCTGTTGGCCCGGCGCAGCCCGTCGTCGCCCCGGTACAGATCGCCCGTGGTCATGTCGGTGATCGCCTTGAAGTAGCCGGACAGGCTGGCCGCCGCGGTGTAGCGGTCGGGGTGGCGCAGGGCCAGGTTCGCCGAGCAGAAGCCGCCGGTCGAGTAGCCGAGCAGCCCCCAGCCCGCCGGCGCGGGCGCGGTGCGGAAGTTGGCCGCTATCGCGTCGGGCACGTCCTGGCCGAGGTAGGTGTCGGCGCGGGCGCCGCCGGGCGCGTCCACACACTCGCTGTCGCGGCCCTCGATCGGGTTCTGCGCCGCGATCACCACGATCGCCGGCGGCATCCGCCCCGACTCCATCAGGCCGGCCAGCATCTGGTGCACCTTCATCCGGCGCAGCCAGGTGTCCGGGGTGCCGGGGAAGCCCGAGGTCAGTTGGATCACCGGGAAGCGGGTCCGGGCGTTGTCCGGGGTGAAGTAGGCGGCCGGCAGGTAGACGAAGGTGTTCAGTTTGTAGCCGGTGCGCGGGCCCTGGATGCTGGTGTTGACCAGCACGCCGTGCTTGGGGTCGGCGCCGCGCCGCGGCGGATGCGGCGGGCGCGGCCGGTCGGTCAGTGGGGGTTTGGTGACCATGAACGGCAGGCCCTTGCCGTCGTCGTCGGAGAACGGCACGGCCGGCTTGGGATCGAGGTGCTTGACCTTCACCGTGGACACCGACACGTCGGGTACGGACGGCCCGTCGGCGATGTGCATCAGGTCCGACAGGGTCGAATAGAAGTACATCTGCGCGTTGACCGCGGCCAGGATGGTGAAGGTCACCATGAGCTGGGTGAACAACAGCGTGCAGATCCGGCGGGTGCGCTGCAGTGTCGGGCGGTTCCAGAACCAGACGGTGGCGAAGGCGGTACCGGCGGTGGCGACCGCCATGCCTATGACGAACCACACACTCGTGATGTCCACGTCCCAGAAGGGCCGTCCCGCCAGCACTTGATCCAACGCTCCCACTGCCTTCTCCGCCGAGCCCGACCGATGGCGCCGGTCCCGGACGACGCCCCGCACGGTCGCGCCGGGAGCGGTGCAGCCTCTGTCTATTTTGTGCCCGACGGGTTGCCGGCGCGTCGATCCCGAGTCCCGTGCCGAGTCATTCACAAGTCGCACGCAAGTGCGCCGACTCCTCCGGCCGCCGATCGGGGATCAGTACGAACGTGGCAATCCCAGTGTGTGCCGCGCCACATGATTGAGGATCATCTCCCGGCTCACCGGCGCGATCCGCAACGTGCGGGCCATCGCCCACAGCGGGATCAGCCCGTAGTCACGGCTCATCCCGTTGCCGCCGTGGGTCTGGATCGCCGCGTCGACGGCGTGGACGGCCGCCTCGGCGGCGGCGTACTTGGCCATGTTGGCGGCCTCTCCGGCGGCCTTGACCCGCGCCTCACCCGCGTCGTGCAGCCGGGCCGCGCGGTAGGTCATCAGCGCGGCCAACTCGACCTCGATGGCGGCCTGGGCGAGCGGGTGGGCGATCGCCTGATGGGTGCCGATCGGGCGATCCCACACTTCGCGGGTCCGGGCGTAGTCGGCCGCGCGGGCGAGGGCGTACCTCGCGATGCCCACGCCCAGTGCCGCCCCGGTCACCCGCTCGGGGTTGAGGCCGTGGAAGACCTGGCGCAGGCCGTCGCCCTCGGTGCCGACCAGCCGGTCGGCGGACAGTGGTACGTCGTCGAAGAAGAGGGTGAACTGGCGTTCCGGGGCCGCTCCTTCGATCGCCAGTGGGGTCGCGGTCACTCTCGGGTCCGCGGTGTCGACCACGAACAGCGAGAGCCGGCCGTGCCCGGAGCCGGGGTCGGTGCCGGTGCGGGCCACCACGAGTACCGCGTCGGCCTCGTCGACTCCGGAGATGAACTGCTTGGTGCCGCGCAGCAACCAACCCTCGCCGTCCCGGCGGGCCGTGGTGGACAGTCGATGGGTGTTGGAACCGGCCTCCGGCTCGGTGATCGCGAACACGATCTTGCGGGTGCCGGCGGCCAGACCGGGCAACCACGCGGCCTGTTGCCCGGCGGTGCCGAAGCGGGTCAGCACCTCGCCGGCGATCGCCCCGGACACCAGAAGCAGCAACAGCGGGCAGCCGTGCGCGGCGACCTCCTCGCAGACGATGGTCAGCTCGAGCAGGCCGCCACCGCCGCCGCCGTACTCCTCGGGCAGGTTGACGCCGATGTAGCCGTGCCGGCCCAGTTCCCGCCACAGCTCGGTGGTGGGGCGGCGCTCGCGGCTGTGCTCGGCGAAGTAGCCGGGGCCGAATCCGTCGGTGATGGCGCCCACGGCGGCGCGCAGGGCCCGGTGTTCGTCGCTCTCGTCGATGCTCGGGTCGAAGCCTTCGTCGCGGGTTTCGTCGCGGTCTTCGGCAAAGCGCATGGATCACCCGTCCAGCAGCGTCGTGGGGATGTCGGTATGGCGGGACCGCACGTACTCGCCCAGGCCCTTGGCCTGCGGATCGGGTCGGGTCGAGGAGCCGACGCCCTCGCCGAGCAGGCCGGTGATCACGAAGTTCACCGCGCGCAGGTTGTCGAACACGTGGCGTTCGATCGGCAGGTCGGCCGCCTCCGGCAGCAGCTCGCGCAGCCGATCGACGCTCAGATGTACGCGGAGCCAGCGATACGACGCGTCGTCGCGCGTCCACAGGCCGAGGTTGGCGTCGCCGCCCTTGTCGCCGGAGCGGGCGCCGCAGACCAGGCCCAGGGGGGCTCGGCGGGTGGGGGCCGGCGGGCGGGCGGGCCGGCTCGGCGGGTCCGGGCGTGGGGGAGGCATGGGGTTCGGGATGCCGCGGGGGAGCGCGGCGGTCAGCTCCGGTGGCGGGATCGGGCGGGCGGTGCCGTCGGGGAGTACCACGGTGTGCGCGACCTCGCCCGCCGGGATCCACCCGGCGCGAAAGACGGCGTAGGCGGTCTCGGCCGTGGGCGGGGTGGTGGTGTGGAAGCCGGGGTAGCCGGCCAGGGCGAGTTCGACGACCGCGCCGGAGAAGGCCCGGCCGACCCTGGTCGGGTCCGGGTCCTTGACGGTGATCCGCAGGTGCGCGCCGGCCTGCTCGTTGGTCGGCGCGTCGGGGCGGTCGTAGCGGATCAGCCGCACGTCCACCTCGGCGAAGCGGTCCCGGCCGCCGAGCGCGTCGAACAACATGCGCTCGGCGTGCGCGGCCTTGGCCTCGATGTCCAGGCCGGTGAGCACCATCGTCATGGTGTTGCGGTAGCCGCCGAGCTCGTTGACGCCGACCTTGAGGGTGGGTGGTGGCGGCAAACCCCGGACGCCCTGGATCCGGACCCGGTCGGGGCCGGCCGGAGCGATCCGGATGGTGTCGAAGCAGGCCACCGCGTCGGGGTTGGCGTAGGCGGGGCCGCCGATCTCGTACAGGAGCTGGGCGGTGACCGTGCCGATCGAGACGGTGCCGCCGGTGCCGCGGTGTTTGGTGATCACCGACGAGCCGTCGGCGGCCACCTCGGCGATCGGGAAGCCGGGTCGGCGGGTTTCCAGGGCGAAGTCGTCGGTCCGGCCCGGGCGTTGCCGCCTCGGGGGTTCGCCGAGGAAGGGGTAGTTGCCGCCGGTGGCCTGTGGGCCGCACTCGATCACGTGCCCCGCGACGATCGCGCCGGCGATGCGGTCGTGGTCGGTGCGTCGCCAGCCGTGCCACCACGCGGCGGGGCCGACCACCAGGGACGCGTCGGTCACGCGCGGGCAGACCACGATGTCGGCGCCCTCGGCCAGCGCCTCGGCGATGCCCCAGCCGCCGAGGTAGGCGTTGGCCGTCACGGTGCGCGGGCCGGCGTCGATCCGGTCCAGTACGTCGTCGCCGGTGATGTACGCGATCTTCGGGGCCAGGCCCAGGCGTTGCGCGCTCGCGCGCAGTCGCTCGGCCAGGCCGGCGGGGTTGAGGCCACCCGCGTTGGAGACCACCCGGATGCCCCGGTCCAGGCACGTGCCCATGACCTGTTCGAGCTGGGTCACGAAGGTGCGCGCGTAGCCGGCACTCGGGTCCTTGGCGCGGGCCTTCCACAGGATGGACATGGTCAGTTCGGCCAGGTAGTCGCCGGTGAGCACGTCGATCGGGCCGCCCTCGACCATCTCGTGCGCGGCGGCGAGGCGATCGCCGTAGAAGCCGGAGCAGTTGGCGATCCGGATCGGGCGGCTGTCGGTCCGGCTCATCCGACCGCCTCCTGCGGTGTCCCGGCCGGTGGGTCGGCCGTCGTGAGCCCCGCCTCCTCCTCGCCATCCGCGGCGCGGACGACCGCCAACACGGCGCCGGTGTCCACCGCTTCGCCCGTGCCGACCGGCAGGTGGGACACCACCCCCGGGTACGGGGCGGTCACCTCGTGCTCCATCTTCATCGCCTCCACGGCCAGGACGAGTTGCCCGGCCGCCACCCGTTGGCCCACGGCGACCGCGACCCGCACCACCGTGCCGGGCATCGGCGCGAGCAGTGACCCGGCCGGTTCGGTCTCGGCCGGCACCGGCTCGGGCAGGCGCGGGAGTTCGGTCAGCACGCTCGCGCCGAGCGGGCTGTCCAGGTACACCGTGGCGCCGACCCGGTGTACGTGCACGGTTCGCCGGACGCCGTCGGCGGTCAGGTCGACCCGATCGGCGTGCGCGGCGTGGATCACCAGGCCGGGCAGGGGTTTTCCGTCGATCGCGACGTGGTCCGGGAGGCGGTAGGACACGGTGGTCCGGGTGTCCGGGTCGGATGTGTAGGTCACCTGTTGGTCGGCGTCGCGGACATTGCGCCAGCCGCTCGGGATGCTCGTCAACACCTCTACCCGGGAGCGGCGTTCGGCCTGTCCGGCGAGCGCCGCGGCCGCGGCGTGCACGGGCGTCGCCGAGGGGTCGGCGGCACACAGGTCGGCGGCGGCATGCCGATCCAGGAAGCCGGTGTCCACGGCGCCGGCGGTGAATTCGGCCGAGCGCAGCACGCCGACGAGCAGGTCGCGGTTGGTGCGTACGCCGTGCACCCGGGCACGGGCCAGCGCGCGGGCGAGTCCGCGGCACGCCTCCTCGCGGGTCGGCGCGTACGCGATCACCTTGGCCAGGAGCGCGTCGTAGTGCGCGCCGATCCGACTGCCCGTCGCCACCCCGGCGTCCACCCGGATTCCGTCCCGCTCGGACTCGGCGATTTCGAACCGGTGCAGGGTGCCGACCGAGGGGGCGTAGTCCCGGACCGGGTCCTCCGCGTACAGCCGGGCCTCGATCGCGTGCCCGGCGGCGTGCGCCTCCGCGGGCAGCGCGTGGCCCTGGGCCACCAGGAGTTGCAGGCGGACCAGATCCAGGCCCGTGGTCAGTTCGGTGACCGGGTGCTCGACCTGGAGTCGGGTGTTCACCTCCAGGAGATGGAAGGCGCCGGCGCGGTCGAGGACGAACTCGACGGTGCCCGCGCCGAGATAGCCGATCGCGCGACCGGCGGTGACCGCCGCCGCGCACAACTCGGCGCGCAATCCGGGGTCGATGCCCGGCGCGGGGCTCTCCTCGATCAGCTTCTGGTGCCGGCGCTGGATCGAGCAGTCCCGCTCGAACAGGGCGATCACCCGTCCGTGTGTGTCGCCGAGGATCTGTACCTCGATGTGCCTCGGATTCTGGACCAGTTGCTCCAGGAACACGGTGTCGTCGCCGAACGCGGCGGCGGCCTCGCGACGGGCGGTGGCGACGGCGGCGGGCAGTTCGCCCGGCTCGCGGACCACGCGCATGCCCCGACCGCCGCCGCCGAACGCGGCCTTGACGAGGAGGGGGAAGCCGATGCGGGCGGCCAGTTCGTTCACGGATTCGGGAGCGGACTCGGGGGCCACGACGCCGCCCGGCAGGACCGGGACGCCGGCGCGGCCGAGGAGGTCCTTCGCGGCGAGTTTGTCGCCCATCGCGGCGATGGTCTCGGGGGTCGGGCCGACGAAGAGCAGCCCCGCCTCGGCCGTTCGGCGGGCGAAGTCGGCGTTCTCGGACAGGAATCCGTAGCCCGGGTGGATCGTGTCGGCGCCGGTGGTGCGGGCCGCCTCGATCAGCAGGTCGCCGCGCAGGTAGGTGTCCACGGCCGCCGCGCCCGGCAGCCGGACCGCCTCGTCCGCCGCCGCGACGTGCGGGGAGTCGGCGTCGGGATCGGCGTACACGGCCACGGTGTCGATCCCCATCGCGTGCGCGGTGCGGGCGATCCGGACCGCGATCTCGCCGCGGTTGGCGATCAACAGCCTACGGATGAGCGGCATACGATCCCCTCGGTGTACGGGTGGCCGGTGGGGGCGGTCTCGGGGGCGGGTGTGGCCCCGGCGGGGTCGGGCCTACATGCGGAAGACCCCGTAGCCGGTGGTGCCCGCGACCGGGGCCGAATGTGCGGCGGACAGCGCGATGCCGAGCACGGTGCGGGTGTCGCGGGGATCGATCACCCCGTCGTCGTAGAGCCGCGCGGTGACGAAGAAGGCGTGCGACTCGCGCTCGATCTGCGCCTCGATCGCGGCGCGCCGCAGTTCGTCCACGTCCTCGTCGAAGGCGAGCCCACGAGCGGCGGCGGCCTGGCGGCCGACGATGGACAACACGCCCGCCAGTTGCGCGGCGCCCATCACCGCGAGTTTCGCGGTCGGCCACGCGAACAGCAGACGGGGATCGAAGGCACGCCCGGACATCCCGTAGTTGCCCGCGCCGAAGGACGCGCCGATGTTGAGGGTGAGGTGCGGGACGGTGGAGTTGGTCACCGCGTTGATCATCTTGGCGCCGTCCTTGACGATGCCGCCCTGTTCGTACGCGGTGCCGACCATGTAGCCGGTGGTGTTCTGGAGGAACAGCAGCGGGGTGTGCGCGCGGTTGGCGAGTTGGATGAACTCGGCGGCCTTCCTGGACTCCTCGCCGAACAGCACCCCGCGCGCGTTGGCCAGCACCCCGACCGGGAAGCCGTGCACCGAGGCCCAGCCGGTGACCAGGCTGGTGCCGTGCTCGGACTTGTACTCGTCGAACCGCGACCCGTCCACCACCCGGGCCAGCACCTCGCGCGGATCGAACGGGACGCGCAGGTCCGTCGGCACCAGGCCGAGCACCTCGTCGATGTCGTACAGCGGCTCGTCGGGCGGTCGGCTCGGACCAGGGCCCTGCTTGCGCCAGTTCAGGTCGGCCACGACGCGCCGCCCGATCCGCAGGCAGTCGTACTCGTCGACGGCGTAGTGGTCGGCGAGTCCGGACACGCGCGCGTGCATCGCGGCGCCGCCCAACTCCTCGTCGTCCGCCTCCTCGCCGGTCGCCATCCGCACCAGCGGCGGCCCGCCGAGGAAGACCTTGGCCTGGCCGGCCACCAGGACCGCGTGGTCGCACAGGCCCGGGATGTACGCGCCGCCGGCGGTCGAGTTGCCGAACACGAGGGCGATGGTGGGGATCCCGAGCGCGGACAGCTCGGTCAGGTCGTGGAAGACCCGGCCGCCGGGCACGAACAACTCGGCCTGGGTGGGCAGATCCGCGCCCCCGGACTCGACGAGGTTGACCACGGGGAGTCGGTTGCGGCGGGCGATCTCCAGCGCGCGCAGGTGCTTGCGCAGCGAGTAAGGATTGACCGAACCGCCGCGCACCGTCGGGTCGTTGGCGATGAGCACACACTCCACGCCGCAGACCGGACCGATGCCGGTGACCACGCCGGCGCCCACGGTGAACTCGGTGCCCCACGCGGCCAGGGAGGACAACTCCAGGAAGGGCGCGTCCCGGTCGAGCAGCAGCTCGATGCGCTGACGGGCGGTCAGGCGCCCGCGGGCCCGATGTCGTTCGACGTAGCGTTCGCCGCCGCCGGCCCGGGCCAGGTCCAGTTGCTCGTGCAGCGCCGCGAGGGCGGCCAGTTGTGCGGTGCGGTTGGCCCGGTAGGTGTCGGACCGCGGATCGAGACGGGAACGCAGAACGGGCACGACCTCGACTCCTCGCCTGTCGACGCGAAGGCAGCTTCCGGATGTTAACGGCCGGTCACTTGGCTATGGAAGGCCCGAGCGCAGCGGGGGAGTCGCGGACGCCGGCGCCGTATCCGGGTCGGTCGGCGCACAACGACGCCGACGCGACCCGGGGGAGGGTCGCGTCGGCGGGCGGGATCAGCCGTGGTGCCCGTGGTGCCCCGCGTGCGGGTCGGCGGCCTGCTCCGGCGCGTGGGCGTGCGGGGCGGGCTTGCCCGCCTCGACGGTGAACTCGGCGGTGCGCACCACGCCGCCGTGCTGGAAGTCGAGGAAGAACCGGTACGTGCCGACGCTGGGCAGTTCGGTGTGGAACGCGATCTCCGGACCGGCCGGGGTGACCCCGTCGCCGGGCGCGCCGCCGGGGTGCACGTGCAGGTAGGCGAGGTCGCCGTCGCGCAGCACGACCAAGTGGCCGAACGCGGCCAGGTAGGGCTCCAGGTCGGTGACGGGCGCGCCGTCCCGGGCCACCGAAAGGGTGATGTGCGCGCCCTGTCCGGCCGCGGGTTCGCCGGCGAGGGTGACCGTGTAGCCGTCGACCTCGGCGGTCGCGGCCGGGGCGGGCAGCGGCACGGGCCGGAAGTCGCCCGCGACGTGGATGTCGACGCCGAGGGTGAGCGGGGTGCCGGTCGCGGCCGGGGCGAAGTCGGTGAAGACCCGGTACGTGCCGGCCTCGTCGAGGGTCAGCTCCTGGGTCCAGACGCCGTCCTGGCCGAGGACCGGGTGGACGTGCCGGAAACCGCTCAGGTCGCGGCGCACCACGATCAGGTGCAGGTCCTTGTCGTGTTGCGGGACGTACTCGCGCACCGGGGTGCCGTCGGGGCCGTCGATCCGGAACGCGAAGGTGCCGGCGGGCGCGGTGACCGGGACCAGGGTGTAGCCGTCGCGGGAGACCTGAAGACCCTCGGGGGTGGCGGTGGTGGCGGCTGCGTGGTGGGCGTGGACGGTCATGACGGTCTCCCTGGGCGATGTGCGTGGTGTTCGAGGTGTTCGTTCTCTTCGTCGGCGGCCGGTGGTGTCGGCCACGAAGATGAAGTTATACCCCTGGGGGGTATCAGGCAAGATCATTCGCGAGGCTCCCCGAAACTTCCTCGCGGCGTGATGGCCGACGCCGGTGAGTCGCCGGGCCGGAAAACGGGATTCGCATCGGGTGCGCGGTGTCGGATACTGCGGGCTCGGGGGACGGTCACGGGGAAGCGAGGTCGGCGGGATGCGTACGTTGTTGATGGGGGTGGTCGGGTCGACCGCCTACGGGTTGGCCACCGAGACCTCCGACGAGGATCTGCTCGGCGTCTTCCTCGCGGATTCGCGGGAGGTGCTGGGCCTGGACGGCGCGGCGGCGGCCGGCCGCTCGCGGGTGACCACGAAGCCCGACGTGACGATGCACGAACTGGGCAAGTACTGCTCGCTCGCGCTCAAGTGCAACCCGACGGTGACCGAGCTGTTGTGGCTCCCGGAGTATCGGGTCGAGACCGAGGCCGGGCGTCGACTCCGGGCGCTGCGGGGGAAGTTCCTGTCCACGGAGTACGTCCGGTCGGCCTACGGCGGTTACGCGCTCCAGCAGGCCAAACGCCTGCTCGGGCGGCACGAGGCGGGCAAGGACGGTTTCTCCGCGGACACCGCCCGACGCACCGCCAAACACGGTCGACACTGTCTGCGCCTGCTGATCCAGGCCCAACGACTGCTCGCGACCGGCGAGTTGATCCTGGATGTGGGCGCGCAGCGGGAGGACCTGTTCGCCGCGGGCCGGCTGGCCGTCGAGGACCCGCCCGCGTTCGCCGCGCGCTTCGAACACGAGAAGGCCGGCCTCGACGCCGTGGCCTCGGTGCTCCCCGACCGCCCGGACCGGGCGGCGATCAACACGCTGGTCGTGGAATTGCGGATGGCCGCCCTCACTCCCTGACCGAGGTCGAATACGCTCCGTGTGGGTAGGTATCGACACGGACCGAAACCTTCGAAGGGAGGCGCGATCATGGCGCAGGAATACGATCCTCCGCGAAAGAGCAGGCCGCCCCGGAAGGATTGGAAGAACTCCTTCGAACACTGGGACGCCACGCCGCACGACTGGCACGCGGAGGGCCCGGACCTGTTCCAGTGCGGCGAGTGCGGCTTTCGCTCCTCCGCCGTCCCGGTACCACCGACGCGATAGCGGCCGGCGGCGAGCCTCGACGCCGCGCCTCGGGCCGAGCACATCCGCGTCCGCTCGGGTGCGCCCCGGGGCCCCTGCGGTATGGCTCAAATGTGTTGACTCTCGTGGTGATCACCTTGGTACGGTCCGGCCGTGTTCACACTTGCCGAACCTCCGCTCTTCGCCCGCCTCCGCGATGCCCGCTCGGTGCTGATCGCCGGGGCGGGCGGGGGATTCGACGTGTTCGCCGGGCTGCCGCTCGGCATCGCGTTGACGGATCTGGGCAAGCGGGTGCACTTCGCCAACCTGTCGTTCGTGACGGTGGATCACCTGCCGTCCTCGGTGCGGGTGACTCCGGGCCTGGCGGCGGTGCGGTCGGATACCCCCGGGAACGACGACTACTTCCCGGAGCGGGCGCTGGCGATGTGGCTCTCGCGCAACGGTTTCCCGGACACGGTGTACACGTTCGCGAAGACCGGGGCGAAGCCGCTGCGGGCGCTGTACCGGCGCCTGGTACGCGACTTGGACATCGACGCGATCGTGTTGGTCGACGGCGGGACCGACATCCTGATGCGCGGCGACGAGGCGTCCCTCGGCACGCCGGAGGAGGACATGACCAGCCTGGCCGCGGTGGCCGGGGTGGACGTACCGGTCCGGCTGGTGGCCTCGCTCGGGTTCGGGATCGACGCCTACCACGGGATCTGCCACGCGCAGGTGTTGGAGAACCTGGCCGCGCTCAGCCGGTCGGGCCACTATCTCGGCGCGCTGTCCATCCCGCGCGAATCGCGGGAGGGCGCGCTGTTCCTGGACGCGGTGGCCTACGCGAATCGGGTCACCCCGCGCCGCCCGAGCATCGTGCAGGGGTCCGTGGGCGCGGCGTTGAGCGGCCGGTTCGGCGACGCGCACTTCACCGAACGCACGGGGAACAGCGAGCTGTTCATCAATCCGCTGATGAGCGTCTACTTCACCGTCGACCTGGTCGGTCTGGCCGAACGCTCGCTCTACCTCGACCGGTTGGAGAGCACCCGCAACATCTGGGAGGTCTCGTCGCGCATAGCGGAGTTCCGCGACGAGTTGCCGTCGACCCGGCCCAGGCAGGCGATCCCGCACTGAGGCCGATCGGCCGTCAGGTCTCGCGCAGCGGGCGGTAGTCGTCCGGGCTCAGGCCGAACGTCCAGGCCACGCCCTCGCGGGCGGTCTCGGTGTCCGGCGGCACCCGCAACCAGTAGGTGCGGACGCTGCCGTCGGGCTCGGGGGTGGAGTTGAGCACCTCGACCATCACGATCGGCTCGTCGTCGTCGAGGTCGATCTCCCACAACACGCCGGTCTCGTCCCGGTCGAGCGGCTGGGCGCCCACCTCGCGCAGATAGCGGTCGTAGCCGTAGATCTCCAGCATCACCCGGCGCAGTTCGGCGTTGTGTTCGTTGCGGATGGCCCGTGCGGTCAGCCGGCTGCCACCGGGACCGAGGCCGCCGACGAAGTCGGCCGGTACGGGCATCCCTCGCCACGCGTGCAGCGCGAAGCCGTCGGCGTAGGTGAGCGCGGGGCCGTCGCCGTGGTGCAGCCGGGAGTGGTCGTCGCGGTGCATGACGGTGGGCCGTTCGCTGACGAGGGCGACCCGCTCGTAGGGCCACCACCAGCCGACGTGGCGGGCCACCTCGCCCAGTTCGGCCACGACGGGGAAGTCGAACTCGGGGAAACACCTTCGCAGTCCGTCGAACACCGCCAGCCAGGCCCCGTCGAACTGGCCGCCGAGGGCGCTGTACGTGGTCGCGCGGATCTTGTCGGCGACGTCCCATCGGCCCGGGACGGAGGCGGCGCGCCTGGTGGGGGTGCGTACCGAGGGGTCCGTCGCGCCGACGCCGGCGTGTACGGCCTCGCGGATCCGCTCGGTCAACTCGCGGGTGGGCTCCCACAACCGCGACGTGCCCTCGTTCCAGGCGAGTTGCCAACCGGCCGCGCCGAGCGCCGCGCTCGCCTCGGCCTTGGCGGCCTGCCACGGCCCGCTCCACAACCGCTCCTGGACGGGCCGACCGGGCCGGCCGGGCACCTTCACCGACAACCGCGTGGCGGCCAGATCCGCCGGCCGGCACGTACCGGAGGCCACCGCCGCCGCGACCGCCGCCGTGAGTGGCGAGTCGTACCAGACCACCCGCTCGGGCTCCGCCATCCCGGCGGCCCGATACACCGCCCGGATCGCCCGTTCGGCCGCCTCCCGATCCGCACCGCCGGTGGCGGAGACCACCTCACCCCAGTGGTCGGCGGCCTCCTGCAACACCACCCGGTCCGCGTCCCGGAGCACTCGGGCCGGCCCACGGCGGGGCCCGGAGGGCGCGGGAGTGAGCCTCGGGGATGGGGCGACGGGGGCGGAGACGCCCGTGCGGACCGCCGTCGCGTCGTGCGGAGCCCGCGTCTCGCGGGCCCGGAGCGCGGACCAGGCCGCGGCGGCCGGATTGGCGGGCGGCGCGGGGCGGGGCGCCGGCTGTGCGGCGGGCGGCCTGCGGGGCAGCGCGATGCCGGGCAGTCGGCGGGGCGGCGGGGCCATCGTGTCTCCCGTGGCTTGCGGTTCGCGGCCACACGCTAACCGACCCGACCGACACCCCACCGCCCCCGACCACCCCCGCGCCGCACCCCACCGCCCCCGACCGCCCCCGCGCCGCGCCTGACCGTGCCCGCGCCCGGCTGTGCCGCGCTCGGGCCGCACCCGGGCCGCGCCCGGCCGCGGCCGACTGTGCCTGCGCTGCGCTCGGGCCGCGCCCCACCGTGCTCGACCGCGCCCGCGCCGCGCCCCACCGTGCTCGGCCGCGTCCGCGCCGCACCCGCGCCGCGCCCGACCGTGCCCGCGTCGCGCCCGGCCGTGCCCGCGTTGCATCCGGCCGTGCCTGCGCCGCGCTCGGGCCGCGCTCCGCCGCGCCCGCGCCCCGCTCGGGCCGTGCCCCGCCGCGTCCGCGCCGCGCCCGACTGTGCCTGCGCCGCGGATCAGTATCCCGTCGGGCGGATCAGGCCGGATTCGTAGGCGTATACCGCCGCCTGGGTGCGATCGCGTAGGGACAGCTTGACGAGGATCCGGCCCACATGGGTCTTCACGGTCTGTTCCGCCACCACCAGGCCGGCGGCGATCTCGGCGTTGGACAGGCCCTGGGCGATCAGGGACAGGACTTCGGTCTCGCGTTCGGTCAGGTCGCCGAGCCGGCCCTTGACGGGAAGCTTCGGGGCGCCGGCCAGGCGGGCGTACTCGCCGATCAGGCGTTTGGTGAGGTTGGGCGCCAACAGGGCGTCGCCCGCGGCCACCACCCGTACCGCGTGGGCCAGTTCCTCCGCCGAGGCGTCCTTGAGCAGGAAGCCCGACGCGCCGGCGCGCAGCGCCTCGTACACGTACTCGTCCAGGTCGAAGGTGGTCAGTACGAGGACCTTGGTCGCGGCGTCGGCGGGGCCGGTGATGCGGCGGGTGGCCTCGATGCCGCCCAGGCGCGGCATCCGGATGTCCATCAGCACCACGTCGGGGGCCAGTTCGGCGACCATCGCGACCGCGTCGAGGCCGTCCACCGCCTGGCCGACCACCTCGATGCCGGGCTCGGCGTTCAGCAGCACGGTGAACCCCTGCCGGACCATCACCTGGTCGTCGGCGATCAACACCCGTACGGTCACGAACCGTTCCCCCTCACGAACCGCTCCCTTTCCCGAACCGCCACCGCGTCACGCACCACTGCCCAGCGGCAGCCGCGCCACCACCTCGTAACCGCCGCCGGGAATCGGCCCGTCGGCGAACTCGCCCCCCAGCATGGCCACCCGCTCCCGCATGCCGAGCAACCCGTGCCCGCCACCCTCCGCCCCCACCCCGGCGGCCCCGGCCGCACCGCCCGCCGCCGGCGGCGCCGTATTGGCCACCCGCAGTGCCAACCCCGTGGCCTGATACCCCACCTCCACCCGGATCGCCGCGCCGGGCGCGTGCCGCAGCACGTTGCTGAGCGCCTCCTGCACGATCCGGAACGCGGACAACTCGACCCCCGGCGACAACGCCCGACGCTCGCCGGTGATCCGGGTGTCGACCTCGACGCCGGCGCCGCGCACGTTGTCGACCAACTCGTCCAGCCGGTCCAGGGTCGGCTGCGGGACGTGCCGCATCGCGGTCGACAGGTCGTCCTCCGAGCGCAACACTCCGAGCACCCGGCGCAGTTCGGCGAGCGCGTCGACCGCGTTCGCCCGGATGCCGGTCAGGTTCTCGCGCAGTGCGTCGGACGGGTTGTCCACCAGGTGCGGCGCGACCTGCGCCTGGATCGAGATCACCGACATGTGATGGGCGACCACGTCGTGCAACTCGCGAGCGATCCGGGCGCGTTCCTCGAGGAGGGTGCGCCTGGACCGTTCCTCGGCGGTGAGTTCGGTCTGCGCCAACAACTGGTTCCGGGCCACCCCCCGCGCGCGCAGCGCCGCGCCGACCAGCACCGTGACGCAGAAGATCAGTGTGGCCTGGTACAGATCGGGGTTGTGCACGGGCGACGCGGCCAGGGTGCACACCGCGCCCACCAGGACGCTGATCCCCAGCGCCTCGGCCGCGATCCGCGGCCGCATCCGCAGCGCCAGGATGAACAACGCCGCGGCGTGCAGCGCGATGCCGCTGCCGGTCCACGGGTACATCTGCGGCCCGTGCGGCTTCGCGAGCACCGCGACCAGGACCATCGTCACCGTCACCGCCCACCAGGCCGGCAGCGGCCGTCGCACCGCGTACACCACCGCCAGTGGCGGAATCGCGCCCAGCACCACGCCGGGCCCCTGACCCAGGCCGTACTGCCAGATGGCCTGGTTGATGCCGAGGATCCCGGTCGGGAACACCGCGAAGGCGACCAGCAGCACCATCGCCGGTTGCCAGTCGCGCCAACCGGGCGGCAGCGGATCGGGCTCCGCCGTCCACAGGTCGTCACGGAGCGTACGGGTCAGTGTGCCCAGTGCCGTTCCGAATCGGCCCCCGCTGCCCTCCCGCACACGATCAACCCTAGGCACGCCGTACCTCCGCCGTCCGGCCGGGTCGATGCCCGACCCGGCCCCGGCACCGAAGCTACGCACCGCCCCCACCGCCGCGCATCCCGCCGCGGAGCCGCCCTCGCGACTGGCTCGGAGGTATTACGGGTATGACGGCCGGCGTTCGGCCGCCCCACCCCTCAACCGGGCTCCTTGACCCCCGCCAGCATGCCCTCGATGCGGTCCGGCGGGCCCGGGCGGGAGAAGTACCACCCCTGCCCCGCGTCGCACCCGATCGCCCGCAGCCGCTCCGCCTGGACCGCCGTCTCGATGCCCTCGGCCGTCACGGTGAGCCCGATCGCGTGCGCCAGCTCGACGAGCGAGGCCACGATGCGCCCGTCCACCGGGTCCGAGTCGCCGGGCTGGCGCAGGCCCTCGACGAACGAGCCCGCGATCTTGAGTTCGCACACCGGCAGTCGGCGCAGATAGGCCAGGTTCGAGTAGCCGGTGCCGAAGTCGTCGATCGCGATCCGGATGCCCATCGCGGCCAGTTCGCGCAGCCGTTCCAGCGGACCACCGTCGGTGGACATGATCTGACTCTCGGTCAGCTCGAATTGCAGCCGGCCCGGATCCAGGCCGGTCTCGGCCAGTACCCGCTCCACCTGCCGGACCAGGCCCGGTTCGCGGCACTGGCGTTCGGCCAGGTTGACGCTGATGAACGGCGCGCTGTCCGGCTCCAGGTCCTGCCAACGGCGCGCCTCGCGGCAGGCCTGTTCCAGCACGTGCATGCCCAGCGGCACGATCAGGCCGGTCTCCTCGGCCAGGCCGATGAAGCGGTCCGGTCCGACCAGGCCGTTGCGCGGATGGCGCCAGCGCACCAGCGCCTCGACGCCCAGCACGCCGCCGTCGGCGAGGGACACCAGCGGCTGGTAGTCGACGTAGAACTCGCCGTGATGCAGCGCGGCGGGCATCTCCGCGGACAGCGTGTAGCGGGCCACCTCGCGGTCGTTGCGGTCGGTGTCGAACACCGTCCACCGGCCGCGGCCGTCGGACTTGGCCCAGTACAGCGTTATGTCGGCCGCCCGCAGCGTGTCCGCCGGGCTGGTGCCGGCCACCGGCCGCTCGACGATGCCGATGCTCGCGGTGACCGTCAGATCGTGGCCGCGGATCCGGAACGGCTCGCGCAGCGCGGCGAATACGCCGTCGGCGAGCGCCACCACCTGGCCGGTCCCGGTGGAGTGCTCGACCAGGATGACGAACTCGTCGCCGCCCATCCGCGCCATCAGATGCCCGGCCTGGCCCGCGTACCGGCTCAACCGCCGGGCGACCGCGACCAGCAACTGGTCGCCCACGTCGTGCCCGAGGCTGTCGTTGACCACCTTGAACCCGTCCAGGTCCAGGTAGCACAGGCCGACCCGGTCGCCCGGGCCCGGGTGCTCGAAGGCCGCGGTCAGTCGTTCGACGAACAGCGCGCGGTTGGGCAGCCCGGTGAGTTGGTCGTGCATCGCCTGGTGGCGCAGCCGGGTGTGCAGGCGGTGGCGGTCGGTGACGTCCTCCAGCATGCAGACCTGGTACTCGGGATTGCCCTTGGAGTCGCGGACCAGGGAGAGCGACAGGTGTGTCCACAACGTCTCGCCGTCGGCGTTCTCGAACTGCTTCTCCAGCGCGAAGTGATCACGCTCGCCGGTGACCAACTCGTCGTAGAGCTTCCACATGTGGTCGGTGTCGCCGGCGTGCATGAAGTCGCGGACCTGCCGCTTGCACATCTCCTCGACGCTGGCCGCGAACATGGTCGTCATCGCCTGGTTGACGTCGATCACGTTGCCGTCGACGTCGCCGATCCCGATGCCGATCGCGGCCTGGTCGAAGACCGCCCGAAAGCGCGCCTCGCTCGTGTGCAGCGCGTGTTCGGCGTTGTCCCGCGCGACCAGGACGGCGGCGTGGATGGCCTCCTGCTCGTCCAGCGTGCGCCGCCGCAGCGCCTCCGCGTAGCCCGCCGCGAGCGCCCCGGTGAGCGCGGAGACGCGCTCCAGCCAGACGTCGGGATCGTGGCCCTGGGCGGCGGCCTTGGCGCGCAACACGGGCCACCAGGGGCCGACCAGACCCAGCGTGCGCTCCAGCGTCCCGCTGCCGGTGAAGTGTTGCCCGACCAGCGACGCGCCGACCTCGCGCGCGATCGCGGGGTCGAACGGCTCGGAACGCAGCGCGTGGGCGAGACGCTCGGCCTGCCCGCGCAGGTACTCCTCGATCTCGGCTCCGCTCAACGGGACGAAGCTGGTGCCCTCGATGGTGCGGGCCCAGTCCCGGGCGAAGCGGCTCAGCGACCCCTCGGCCTCGTCGAAGCGCGCGTCGTGCGTTCCGCCGCTCACCCTGTGCCCCTTACGGTGGTCCGGGCGCGCCGGCCGGCTCCCCGGCACGCCTGGAGCCACATGCCCGGCGCCCACGATGGTCGATCCACCGCCCCACCTTTCCTCCTCGGGGGCGATCCGCCACCGCGCAATGTCGGTGCGGTCGCCTCTCGGACGAGCCGGCCACAATCCCCAGCGGCCGTGTGAACGAGCCACATCACCCGTTATCACCCGTTCGGACGAGCCGGATGGTACGTCCGGCACGTCCCGACGATCGCGTGATCATCGTTGACGGTATCCGCCGCGGCGCGGAAACGTCTTGCAGTTGGACACGGCGCGAGGAGCATCACTCCGGAGAGGGACAGGTGGTGCGCGCGGGTCCGTACCGAATTGTGGCGTACGCCCGCGTACTCCGGCGTACGCAGGGCGCCCGACGCGATGACTGACGGACCATCAGGTTGTTGCCCCCGGGTAACGGTACGCTCTACCGGCTCGCGTCGGCGAGTCGGGGCGCCGCCGCGACCGGCGTTCGGCGGCCCGTCCGGAGAGAGGATGTGGTCCCGATGATGGTCGAGTTGGCGGTGGGCGACGCGTACGGCGCCGGGTTCGAGTACGCGGAGCGCTCGTTCGTCACGCGAGGCAACACACTCGCCGGTTATGTGCAGCATCCCCGTCATCGTGACGTGTTGCCGGGCCGATATACGGACGACACGCAGATGAGTATCGCGGTCGCCGAGTGGTTGCTCGGCGACGATCGCGGAATCCCGGCCCTGGCGGAGCTGTTCGTGCGGGCGTACAAGCGGGATCCGCGCGCCGGATACGCGCGGGGGTTCCGGGGCGTACTCGAGGAAGTCGCCGACGGCACAGGGCTTCTGGAGGTGCTGCGACCGGAGAGCGACAAGAGCGGCGCGGCGATGCGGGCGGGCGTGATCGGGCTGCTGCCGGACCGGGACGAGGTGCGGCGCACGGCGGCGCTCCAGGCCCGGATCACCCACCGTACGCTCGGCGGGATGACCTCGGCCACGGCGGCGGCGCTGGCGGTGCACTACTGCCGGTACGGGCTCGGCCCGGTCGCCGAGCTGCCGGGATGGCTGGCGGCGAACCTGCCCGCCTCCACCGGCCCGACGGTGTGGACCGAGCCGTGGCGCGGCAAGGTCGGCTCGGCCGGGATGGACAGCACCCGCGCGGCGGTCACCGCGCTCGCCGCGCACACCGGCACGGCCGCGCTCCTGCGCGCGTGCGTCGCGTACACCGGCGACGTGGACACGGTGGCCACCATCGCGCTGGCGGCGGCGAGTTGCTCGGCGGAGTACGCCCAGGACCTGCCGCGCGAGCTGCTGGCGGGTCTGGAGGACGGCCCGTACGGCCGGGAACATCTCGCGGGCCTGGACGCGCGGTTGACGGCGCGATTCGGCTGAGCCGCGCGCGGGGCGAAAGTCCGCCGAAAGATCGTCTCGGCCGCGTCCCGAGGGGCGGGTGGCCGAAAGACGCGAAGCCCCCGGCGAAACACGAGAGGCCCCCGGCGAACCGGGGGCCTCTCGTCTGCCTGGAGCCCCAATACGGAATCGAACCGTAGACCTTCTCCTTACCATGGAGACGCTCTACCGACTGAGCTATTGGGGCCTGCGCGGCGAAAACTTACCGGATCCGCGTTCGGTCTGCCAACTTGATCCGTTCGGGTCGCCGGCCCGGCCCGGGAGCGGTTCCGCGCCCGGGCTCGCGCCCGACGCCCGAAGCGGTGCTCACCACTCGCCGGGGCTCATCGTGAAGTGCGCGTAGGGCACCGTCCAGACCACCTCGCCGGCGGCTTGCGCGACCTCGTCGTAGGCCGTGCCGTGGTCGCTGGTGACGATCGCGAAGCACGGCCGGCGGCAGCTCATCGCGCGAAAGAGCCGGCCGATGTGCCGGTCCACGTATTCCAGCGCGGCCGCGTGGGTGTCGCGGGTGTCGCCGTCGGCGGCGGTGGCGCCGGGGGTGTGGAACCAGTTCGGGTGGTGCACGGCGGCGACGTCGACGAGCAGGAACAGCCGGCGATCCGGGTCCAGGCCGCCGACCACCAGCTCGGCCCGGGCGACCTGGGCCTCGAAGGAGATCGGTGAGGTGACGCCGAGTTCGGGGTCCCAGTGGCTCTCGGCGAACATCCCGGGCAGCACCGAGTCGAGCGCGCCCTGCTTGTCGAAGCAGCCGACCCCGCCGATGCACGCGGTGTGGTAGCCGGCCTTGGTCAGCGCGCTGGGCAGGTCCGGGGTGTCGAACAGCCAGGTGTGCGGGCCGGTCGTCTCGGTGTCGCCGAGACGGGAGGCGAACAGGCGCGGGTGTGGCCCGGGCCCGTCCGGGGTGGGCAGGTAGCCCGCGAGGAACGCGGTGTGCGCGGCGAAGGCGAGTCGCGCGGGGGTCTGCCGGCGCTGCCAGCCGCCCTCGGGCAGGACCCGCGCGAGGTTGGGCAGCCGGCCCGCCGCCGCGAGCTCGACGGCCACGTCGTACCGCAGCGCGTCGAGCGTGACGAGCAGTAGGTCCTGCTCACCCACGACGGCGTTCATGTCGGGATCGGTCATATCGGACATGCCACCTGCTCCGCTTCTGCTCGGGTGTTCGGGGCCGCCGCCGGTGGCCCGCACGCGGGCGGCGAGTGGATCGCCCATGCCTACCAGAGGGAGGGGACTCTTCGAGGGATAACCCCCTCGCCGGTTCGGATCCGGCCGTGTATGTTGTTCTCAGATTAAGAAGATCTCAATCGGAGAACAACCGTCGAGTCGGTGTCGGGAACGTGAACCGACGGGGCTGCGTCGGACGTGCATCGCCATGAGCGCATGGGAGGGATCCGCGATATGGCCGACACCGCCACCACCGAACGCGACTGGCTCGCGTCCTACGACCCCAGGGCCTTCGAGCCGATCGCGGTGACCGTCGACATCGTCGCGCTGACGATCCGTCAACTCGGCCCGCCGGTCGGGGCGTCGGGCGAGCCGGAGGCCAATGCGGGGGGCGTCTCGCGGACGGGGGCGGAGTCGGGAGCCGGTGAGGGAGTCGAGAGCGCCGCCAAGGCGCTGCACGTACTGCTGGTCCGGCGCGGCGAGATGCCGTTCGCGGGCCGCCTCGCGCTGCCCGGCGGCTTCGTCCGCCCGGTGATCGACCCGGACGGCACCCGGCACGAGGAGGACCTCGCCGAGGCCGCCGAGCGCGAACTCGCCGAGGAGACCGGGCTCGCCGCCGGCACCCGACTCGACCGGCTCCACCTCGAACAGCTGGGCACCTACGGCACCCCCGGGCGCGACCCGAGGATGCGGATCGTCTCGGTCGCCCACCTCGCCTTCGCCCCGGACCTGCCCGACCCGACCGCCGGCGGCGACGCCGCCCACGCGCAGTGGGTGCCCGTCGCCGACGTCGACCCGGCCGAACTGGCCTTCGACCACGCGCGCATCCTCGCCGACGGCCTGGAACGCGCCCGGGCCAAGCTCGAATACTCGCCGCTGGCCACCGCGTTCGCGGGCGAGGAGTTCACCGTCACCGAACTGCGCGAGGTCTACCAGGCGGTGTGGGGCCGGCCCATGCACGCCGGCAACTTCCACCGCAAGGTGCTCTCGGTACCCGGCTTCGTCCGGGACACCGGCGCCACCACCGCCCGCGGCGGCGCGCGCGGCGGGCGCCGCGCCCGGCTGTACCGCGCGGGCCCCGCACGTCTGCTGCACCCGGCGCTGTTGCGCCCGTCCCCGGAGGAGGACTCCCGATGACCAGGACGCCCGGCACCACCTCGACCGGCCCCACCACCTTCGACGACGCGCTCGATCTGCTGACCGGCGCGCCGGACCCGCAGGGCGTCTTCGGGCCCTACGACGGCACGCCGGAGGCCTGTCTGCGGGCGGGCAACCGCACCTATCGGCTGCTCGCGCGCCTGCTGCACCCGGACACCGCGCCGACCGACCGCCGTGCCGAGGCCGCCGCCGCGTTCACCCGGCTCGGCGAGTCGTGGAACCGGTATCAGCAGGACATCACCGGGGTGACCGGCCGTCAGGTGGTGATCACCACCAAGCGCCGGGTCTACTCGGTCGGCGGCGAACGGGCGAGCGGCGACATCGCCACGCTCTACAAGGTCAACTACCGGGCCGAGGACGACGGCGAGGCGCGGGCGCTGCTCAAGTTGCCCCGCTCGGTCACCGACAACGACCTGATGGAGCGCGAGGCCACCGCCCTGGAGCGGATCGCGCGCGCGGGCGACCCGGAATACGCGAACTACGTACCGCGGCTGATCGAGACGTTCCGGCATCGCGACGCCGCGTCCGGCACCGAGCGGCGCGCCAACGTGATCGAACGGGTGCGTGGCTTCCGGTCGTTGGCCGAGGTGCGCGAGGCGTACCCGGACGGCCTGGACGCGCGCGACGTGGCCTGGATGTGGCGCCGGCTGCTGGTCGCGATCGGATACGCGCACCGCGCGGGTGTGGTCCACGGCGCGATCACCCCCGACCACGTGCTGATCCATCCGCGCGAGCACGGCCTGGTCCTGGTCGACTGGTGCTACTCGGTGCTGCTCGACGGCCCGACCGACCCGGCCCGACCGGAGGCGATCCTGCGGGCGAAGGCGGTCGAACACGTGCCCGCGATGATCGACCGGCACGCCGACCTGTACCCGCCGGAGATCCCGGCCAAGCAGCCGCCGGAGACCGCCGCGGACGTCTACATGGCGACCCGCTGTGTCACCGGCCTGCTCGCGCCGGACGCGCCCAAGCCGCTGTCGCGCTTCGCCCGGGGCTGCTCGTTGCCCGCCCCGGCACGCCGTCCGCACGACGCGTGGAAGCTGCTCGGCGAGTTGGACGAACTGCTCGGCAAGCTCTACGGCCCGCGCCGTTTCCGGCCGTTCGCGATGCCCACGCGTCGCGAGTCGTAGGTCCCATCCGACGGGAGCGGCGGCGGTCTCCGCCTGCTCCCGTCGCACCTTCGGTCGGCCTGCTCGGCCGGCCGAACATCCACGCACGCATCCCAGCGTCCCGATCGGGGAGTGAGCACCATGGGCAGTGGCAATTGGTCCACCAACGTCTACGACGCGGCCCAGAGTTACAACCGGGCCAGCGGTCGCAGCGCGTTCCACTACGACCACGTCACCAAGAACAGCACGCCGCACAGCGCCTGGAAGGCGCACGTCGACCTGGATCCGGCGCTCGCGGGCATCCGGGAGAGCCGGGACAGCGACGAACACCCCATGTCCCTGGCCGTCTCGGTGCTGTTCGACGTGACCGGCTCGATGCTGCGGGTCCCGCAGACCCTGCAGACCAAGCTGCCCGAGCTGTTCGGGCTGCTGCTGCGCAAGGGCTATGTGCAGGACCCGCAGATCATGTTCGGCGCGATCGGCGACGCGACCAGCGACCGAGTCCCGTTGCAGGTCGGCCAGTTCGAGTCGGACAACCGGATGGACGACCAGCTCGGCAACATCCTGCTCGAAGGGGGCGGCGGCGGGCAAAAGCGCGAATCCTACGAGCTGGCCCTGTACTTCATGGCCCGGCACACCTCGATCGACTGCCACGAGAAGCGCGGCAAGCGCGGCTACCTGTTCGTGATCGGCGACGAGATGCCCTACCGCAAGGTACGCCGGTCCGAGGTGCTGGAGTTCATCGGCGACGACATCGGCGAGGACATCCCGATCGAGCGGATCCTGGCCGAACTGCGGCGCAAGTTCGAGGTGTACTACATCCTCCCGGCCGGGTCCTCCTACGTGGGCGACAAGGAGGTCCTGGGCGAGTGGAGGGGCCTGCTCGGGCAGCACGTGATCGAACTCGACGACCCCGACGGGGTCTGCGAGACGATCGCACTGACCATCGGCCTCGCGGAGGACGCGATCGACCTGGACGAGGGCCTGGAGCACCTGCGCGACGTGGGTGCCGACGCGCAGGTGGCCAACGTGTCCAAGGCGCTGGCCTCGTACGCCCGTTCCGGTGGCGCGGTGGCCGTCTCCGGCTCGCTGCCGGGCCTGGGCGAGGGCGACGGCGCGGGCACCACCCGCCTGTGACACCTCGTCATGTCGCGGTCGTCGACCTGGGGTTCGGCGACGCGGGCAAGGGCACCACGGTGGACCGGCTGTGCGCGCGAGGACGCGCGCGGGGGCGGCCGGTCCACGCGGTGATCCGGTTCAACGGGGGTGCGCAGGCCGCGCACAACGTGGTCACCGACGACGGGCGGCACCACACGTTCGCCCAGTTCGGCTCGGGCACGTTCACCCCGGGTACGCGCACCCACCTGTCCCGGTTCATGCTGGTGGACCCGCTCGCGCTGGCTGCCGAGGCCGATCACCTGCGCGCGCTCGGGGTGGCGGATCCGCTCGGGCTGCTCACGGTGGACCGGGACGCGCTGTTGACCACGCCGTACCACGCGGCGGCCAATCGGGCCCGGGAGTCGGCGCGCGGGCCGGGGCGGCACGGGTCGTGCGGGATGGGGGTGGGCGAGACCGCGGCCTTCGCGCTCGCCCATCCGGACCTGGCGCCGCGGGTGGGGGACTGCGGCGCGCCCCGGCTGCTGCGTCGGCGGCTGAACGCGGTGCGGGAGGTGGTGAGCGCCGAATTCGGGACACCGCCGGGACCCGACGTCGAGGCGTGCGTGGCCGCGTTCACCGGCTTCGGGCGGGCGGTGCGCGCGGTGGACGGGGGGTATACGGGCGAACTCCTGCGGGCCGGGCCGGTGGTGTTCGAGGGGGCGCAGGGCGTACTGCTGGACGAGTGGCACGGGTTCCACCCGTACACGACGTGGTCGACCACGACGTTCGCGGGCGCGGAGGCGTTGGCCGCCGAGGCGGGGGAGGGGGTGTACCGGCTCGGCGTGCTGCGCACCTACACCACCCGGCACGGGCCCGGGCCGCTGCCGAGCGAGGACGCGGGGCTGACGGCCGCGCTGCCTGATCCGCACAACGGGACCGGTCGGTGGCAGGGGGCGTTCCGGGTGGGCCACTTCGACGCGGTCGCGCACCGGTACGCGGTCGCGGTGTGCGGGGGTGTGGACGGGCTCGCGCTCACCCACGCGGACGTGCCCGGGCGGGTACCGGGCCTGGGTGTGGTGCGCGCGTACGCCGGGCCGGAGCCGTGGGCGAGCCCCGTTCCGGACCTGGCCCACGCGGAGCGGCTGACCGCCTTGATGTCGGCCGCGCGGCCGGTGGTGGAGCCGGCCCCGTCGGCCGCCGAGTGGCCGGATTTCGCCGCCGCCGAGCTGGGTGCCCCGGTGACCTTGCTCTCGTTCGGTCCGCGCACCGGTGACAAGCGCGAGCGGGCGGTACTAGGCTCCTATTACTCTCCGGTAACATAGCGGTTTCGGGTCGATGGTCGGAGTCTTTTCCAAGACCGCGTACTCTCGGAACCAGAAGTTGACGGACCGTCAGAACTGAATGTGCCCTGTGTCACGCGTGTGCCTGCGCGCGGGCGTGGCATCGTGGCGCGAGATCGATGGATCTTGGGGCCGGAACCGTGGGCCCGTCGTGGACCCCGACGGCGGGCATGACACCCTCGGACCGGCACCTGGGTGACCGGACGACCACAGGAGAACTGTTGTGAAAATCGTTGTCTGCGTGAAGTACGTACCCGACGCGACCGGGGACCGGGGCTTCAACGACGATGGCACCACCGATCGCGAGTCGGTCGACTCCCTGCTGTCGGAGCTGGACGAATACGCGATCGAGCAGGCTCTCAAGATCGTGGAGTCCGGCGTCGAGGCCGAGATCACGTACCTGACGGTCGGTCCGGACGATGCCAAGGACGCGCTGCGCAAGGCGCTGGCGATGGGCGGCGACAACGCCATCCACGTCAACGACGACGACATCGCGGGCACCGACGCGCTGGGCACCTCGCTGATCCTGGCCAAGGCCATCGAGGACGCGGGCTTCGACCTGGTCGTGTGCGGCATGGCCTCCACCGACGCGTCGATGGGCGTCGTGCCGGCCATGCTCGCCGAGCGCCTGGGTGTTCCGCAGGTCACCTACCTGGACGAGATCACCGTCGAGGGTGTGGGCAAGGGCGGCGGTGTGGTCAAGGGCCGCCGCGAGGGCGACGTCGCCACCGAGCTGATCGAGGCCTCGCTGCCCGCCGTCGTGTCGGTCACCGACCGCACCGGCGAGGCGCGTTACCCCTCGTTCAAGGGCATCATGGCGGCCAAGAAGAAGACGGTCGTCTCGAAGGACCTGGACGACCTGGGCATCGAGTCGGACGAGGTCGGCCTGTCCGCCGCCTGGTCGATCGTGGACACCGCGACCAAGCGCCCGCCGCGCGCCAAGGGCGAGGTCGTCGAGGACGAGGGCGAGGGCGGCGTGCAGTTGGCCGCGTTCCTCGCCGCCAAGAAGTTCATCTGAGTCGGTCGGCAGAACCGGACTGTTTCGACACCTTTGACCGGCCGCCCTCCGGGGCGACCGAGCATCGCAACCCGGCCGGAGAGATCCGGGCTGTACCGGAGTAGGAGAGAACAACCATGGCCGAGATCCTCGTTCTCGTCGACCACGCCGACGGCGCGGTCCGCAAGCCGACCCTGGAGCTGCTGACCCTGGCCCGCCGCCTCGGCGAGCCGGCCGCGGTCTTCCTGGGCAAGGGCGCCGAGGGCGCCACCGAGACGCTGGGCAGGTACGGCGCGCAGAAGGTGTACGTCGTGGACGCCCCCGAGGTGGACGACTACCTCGTCGCGCCGGCCGTCGACGCGCTCGCGCAGATCGCCGGGGGCGGCGAGCCGGGCGCGATCCTGGTCGCGTCCTCGAACGACGGTCGCGAGATCGCGGCGCGCGTCGCGGTGCGGCTGGAGTCGGGCCTGATCACCGACGCCGTCGACGTCGAGGCGGGCCCCGACGGCCCGGTCACCGAGCAGTCGGTGTTCGCCGCGACCTACCAGGTCAAGGCGCACGTCACCAAGGGCACCCCGATCATCACGGTGAAGCCGAACGCGGCCACCCCCGAGGAGGCCCCGGCCACCCCGACGGTGGAGGCCGTGACGGTGGACTTCACCACCGCGGCGACCGGCACCAAGGTCGTCTCGCGCGCCCCGCGCGAGAAGTCCGACCGCCCCGAGCTGACCGAGGCCGACATCGTCGTCTCGGGTGGTCGCGGCGTGAACGGCGCGGACAACTTCCACGTGATCGAGTCGGTCGCGGACGCGCTCGGCGCGGCCGTGGGCGCCTCCCGCGCGGCGGTCGACGCCGGCTGGTACCCGCACAGCCACCAGGTCGGCCAGACCGGCACCCAGGTCTCGCCGCAGCTCTACGTCGCGGTCGGCATCTCCGGCGCGATCCAGCACCGCGCGGGCATGCAGACCTCCAAGACGATCGTCGCGATCAACAAGGACGAGGACGCCCCGATCTTCGACCTGGTCGACTACGGCGTGGTCGGCGACCTGTTCAAGGTGATGCCGCAACTCGAAGCGGAAATCAACAAGCGCAAGTAGCCGCACCCGGCGCCCCGCCGCACGCGCAACGACCCCGCACCGGAAACCCGGTCGCGGGGTCGTTCCACATCAGAGCGCCCGATCCCGAGCCCCCCACACCGGCGGGGCCGGTCGACGGTGGTTTCGCTTGTCCGCGAGCACGCCGAGGTCGAAGGCACCGTCCTCGACCGCCGCCCGCGACCGGGTGAGCGCGAGTATCCGGCGGCGACGTTCCGAAGTTTCGCCGAGGGTGGGGCCGCCGGGCTGGTCGGCGCGGGCCCGACCCCGTGGTGTTCGTCCGGGACGCGTCGGGCGACCCGGACGAACGTGGGGGCGTCCGCCGGGAAACGACCCGGGCGAGAGGGCGGCCGCGGCCATCGGTCGCCGTCCTCGTCGGCCGGGTCGGATTCCCCCGATCCCGGCGGAGCCGGTTGCACGCCGGTCGTCGTCCCCCTTCGGCGTGCCCTGCGATTACGACGTTAGGTCGACGGGCGCAGGGGTGATACCCCACGGATGTGGGGTACGTGCGGGTCGGTCAGTCGGCCGTCCAGGGTGAGCGGGCCCAGGCCGAGGCGCGGCAGGTAGTGGCGGGAGAAGAGTGCTGCGGGCAACTCGCGGCGGCTGCGCACCCCGACCTTGTCGAAGATCTTCTCCAGGTGGTCGTTCAGCGTGTTCCGGGTGATGTGCAGTGCGGCCAACACCTCTTCGCTGGAGTGGCCGTGCATGACGAGTCGGGCGATGCGCTGCTGTTGTTCGCTGAGGCCGTATGCGGCCAGCACCAGCGGGACCAGCAGGCCGGGTTCGGCCGGGCCGATCGACACCATGGTCACCGGCTGCGGTTCGGTGAGCGAGTGCCAGGCGTGCAATTCCAGCCAACGCCCGTCCCGGGTGCGGACTCGGGAGCGGGCGGTGGTGCCCGGCCGTCCGGCGCGAGCCGCCGCGGCCACCGCGTGCACCGCGTAGGGGCAGGACGTGGGCCGACCGGTCGGACCGGCGTCCTCGATCCGGGCCATCATGCGCTCGGCGCTGGGACTGCACACGATCATCCGCCGGGCGTGGTCGAGGACGAGCACGCCCGGTCCGTCGGTGATCGACGCCTCGTCGACGCCGCCGACGACCAGCGCGCGGCGGACCGCGCGGGTGGCGGGCGTCGCCAGGGTTCGTGCGGCGGCCAGGTCGCGGGCGTCGAAGGGGGCGCTGTCGGTGGCCCGACACAGCACCAACATGCCCCAGGTGCGTCCTCGTTCGCGCAGCAGGACGCGCAACTCGTCGGCCAGGTCCAGCGGTTGCAGGATGTCCCGGTAGTAGCCGCTGGTGTCGAGCGCGCCGCCGGTGGACACCCGGAGCGAACTCACCGGCGTCGACCGCCGGGTGAGCGCGCGCAGGTTGTCCACGTCGTCCTGCTCCACGTGTTCGATCTCGAACAGGCGGGGCATGACGTGCTCCGGGAACCCGGCCCGGTGCACTCCGCCGGTGTCCAGCAGGGTCGACGGATCGAGCAATACCGCGCACCAGACGTCGGCCGGGACCACCTTCAACAACCGTTCCGCCGCCGCTTCGACGACATCGACCGCGCCGCTCCCGGTCTCCACAACCTTCTGCAGGGCCCGGTCCAACCCACCGAACCGGTGCCTCGACCCGCCGAGACTCACGCCTCAACGCTACCGATCGCGGGGCGGGCGCGGGAGGCTCCCGGGCGACCGGGATCGGCGGCTCAGGGCCGGGCGGCCGGGAGCGGGGCGGGGTGGACGGCGGGGACCGCAGGGGGCGGGGTTTCGGTCTTGCGGGGCAGGCTTGCCAGGGCGATGCCGGCCAGGACGATCGCGGCGCCCAGAGCCTCGATCCAGGTCGGGCGTTCGCCGAGGACGGCCCAGGCGGCGAGGATGCCGACGATCGGCACGAGCAGGCCGTACGGGGCGACCGCCGAGGCCGAGCGGCGGCCGAGGAGGGCGAACCACAGGCCGTAGCCGAGCCAGGACGACAGCACGACGGTGAATGCCAGCCCGCCGACGCCGGTCCAGGAGGCCGAGGTCAGCGCGTCCGCGTCCCGGCTCGGGCCCTCGACGGTCAGGGACAGCGCGAGCAGCGGCAGCGGGGCGGCCAGCGCCGACCACACGACCAGGCCGAGCCCGCCCGGGATGCCGGCCCTGCGGGTCAGTACGTTGCCGAAGCCCCACGACGCGGCGGCGCCGACCACCAGCAGGAACGGCCACAACGACGCGCCCTGGCCACGACCGAACGCGATCACGCCCATGCCGACCGCGGCCACGCCCAGCGCGAGCACCCGGGTACGCCCGGGGATCTCGCGCAACATCACCACCGCGCACAACACGGTGAACATCGCCTGGCACTGGATCACCACCGAGGACAACCCGGCCGGCATGCCCGCGTGCATCGCGCTGAACAGGAACGCGAACTGCCCCATGTTGACCGTGAGTCCGACCCCGATGATCAGCTTCCAGCTCGTCCGCGGCCGCTTGACGAACAGCACCGCGGGAAACGCGACGAGCGCGAAGCGCAGCGCGGCCAGCAGGAACGGGGGGAAGTCGTCGAGGCTCGCGTCGATCGCGACGAAGTTCACCCCCCAGATCACCGTGACGAGCACGGCCCACAGGGAATCGGTACGCGTCATGCCGAGAAGTGTGTGCTCGGGCCATCCATGGAGTCCAGCTACATTTTCCGGATCTCAATCGGTAGGTTTGCTACATGGAGATCAAGCGGCTGAACATCCTGCGCGCGCTCGACCAGCACGGCACGGTGATCGCCGCCGCCCAGTCGCTGCACCTGACCCCGTCCGCGGTGTCGCAACAACTGGCGGTACTCGCGAGGGAGGCCGACGCCGTACTCCTGGAGAAGCACGGGCGCGGCGTCCGGCTCACCCCGGCCGCGCATGTGCTGCTCGGCCACGCCGACGCCATCGCGACCCGACTGGAGCAGGCCCGCGCCGACCTCGCGGCGCAGCGCGACGGCCGCATCGGGCGAGCCCGGATCTCCGGCTTCCCGTCCGGCATCGCGGGCCTGATCGCGCCCGCGCTGGCCCGGCTCAAGCGGACCCACCCGGGATGGCGGTTCGAGGTCGTCCAGTACGAGACCGAGCTGGCGCTGCCGCTGCTGCCGGCGCGCGAGCTGGATCTCGCGGTGGTGATGACGCATCCGGACCTGCCCGCGCCGGACCACCCGCGGATCGAGCTGCACCCGCTGCTCGACGAGCCGTTCGAGATCGCGCTGCCGGCCGATCACCCGCTGGCGGGGCGCGCCGAGGTGGCCCTGGCCGCCGATCTCGTGGACGTCGACTGGATCATCACCGCGCCCGGGACGGCCTGCCACGACCTGCTCCTGACCGCCTGCCACCAGGCGGGTTTCCAGCCGCGCCTGGTCCACACCTCGACCGACTTCGGCGCGCAGCTCGCCCTGGTGGCCGCCGGCCTGGGCGTGACGATCATCCCGCGCCTGGCCCAGCCCGAACTCCCCCGGGGCGTGGTGCTTCGCCGCATCACCGACCCGGCCCCCCGCCGGCACCTGATGGCCGCCGTCCGCCGGGGCCAGGGCCCGACCCCCCTCCTCGACACCCTGCGCACGGTGGGCGCGGAACTGGCGGAGCGGGGCGCCCCGGTCTGACCCGCGCGAGCGCGTCGCAGGGCCCTCGCGGCCGCGGTCAGGCGCGTGATGGGGCCCCTTCGGGGCTCTTGTCCGGGGTGGCGGAAGGTTCCTGCGCGTCGTGCTTGCCGAAGTAGGCGACGGCCACCGCGCCGGACACGGCGAGGATGAAGCCGAGGACCGCCAGCCAGGCCAGGCCCGCGCGGGAGGTGTCGCCGAGCCACAACACGCCGACCGCGCCGGGGACCACCGTCTCACCGACCACCAGGGCCGCCGTGGCGCCGTTCACCGAGCCGATCTGCAGCGCGATCGTGTGCAGGTACATGCCGCCGATGCCGCCGATCAGGACCGCGTACAGGGCCGGGTCGGCGGCCAGCTTGCCGAGGTCGAACGGGTCGACGCCGTCCAGGATGCGTACGCCGATGCCCAGGCCGCCGAAGCCGAGACCGGAGAGCAGGCCCGCGACGATCGCGCCGTTGGCGCCGAGGAAGCGGACCAGCACGGTCCCGCCGACGATCACCACGAAGGTGACGATCAGCACCCACCAGTGCGTGGCGCGCGGACTGTGCCCGTCGCCCTCGGGCCCGGCCGCGATGCCGAGCAGGACCAGCGCGCCGCAGACCACCCCGATCGAGGTCCAGTCGGCGCGATGCAGCTTGATGCCGAGCAGCTTGATGCCCAGTACGGCGGTGATCACCAGGTTGGCGCTGATGATCGTCTGGGACAGGAACAGCGGCAGCAGCCGCGCCGCCAGCGCGCCGAGCGCGAAGCCGACGAAGTCGAGCAGGGTGCCGACGATGAACTCCCACGTGACCGCGGCCTTGGCGGTCGAGGACAGGCTCGGGCCGCCGTACCCGGTCACCTGTGCGGTACCGCCGCCCCGCGCGGCCTGCTTGGCCGCCTCCTCGCGCGCGGACCGCCGCGACCCGACCGCTTGCAGCACCGACCCCACTCCGTAACACGCGGAGGCCGCGACAGCGGTGCCCAGTCCGACGATCACAGAAGACTCCCTCTCACTCACCAGGATTCGTGCCTCATCCGAGGACGACCGACGGCGCACGGCCGCGAACACCTCGCCGGTTCACGCGTGCCCGCCCGGGCCCGACCGTACCGGCACGGCTTCCCGCCCCGCCCCGCCCCGGCAACGATCACGTCGCGCGGGCGGTTTCCGATTCGGCGGCGCCCTTCGTATCCCATACCTGCGACGTACGCGGGCCGTACGCATCTCGGTTGACGGTCGTGTGCGCGAATCCCCGGGAGAGGCATTCGGGGGAACCTTCCGCGCGCCTTGTCCGCATTTGTCGTTTTATATCCCATGTTTCAGAAATGCACAGGAAACCGAACGCCCGGATCCGCGCGACGGGCCTCGCGCTATCCGGAGTCGTCACCCTCGGCGGCGTGATCCTCGTCTGCGTATTCGCCGTGATGGGCTTCGCCAAGCCGCTGCCCGGCGGTCTCGGCCCCTGCATCCCGGGCAGCTGTCCGGCTGTGGACCTGGAGCCCAACAACGGCCCGATCCAGGGCCGGGACAACGGCATCAACATGTTCGTCGGCGGCAACTGGACCGTGAGCGGGTCCGCCGCGGAGGCCGAGGGCAAGCTGGTCACCCTCGGCAACTTCGACATGAACAAGACCTCCGGCTCCAGCATCTACAACGTGGGCATCGTCGGGGTCGGCTCCCGTGTGCCCCCCGACAACGGCACGGACTTCCTCACCGTCGGCGGCGACCTGACCGTGGCGGATGGGCAGGCCCTGATCGCCGAGGAGGGTGCGGTCAGCGGCGTCGTCCGCTACGCCGGCACGCTCAGCGGCACGGTGACGCCGGATCCGGTCAAGGACGGATCCGCCGCGGCGCCTTACACGGCGTTGCGCCCGCAGCTGACCGACTCGTCGAGTTGTTACGCGTTCCCGGACGGCCGGCTCCGGCAGGCCACCGGCACGGCGGTCAACGTCGGGTTCGAGACGTTGTTCACCGGGGACGGCACGTCCGCGCTCCAGGTGTTCAACGTCGACTTCGACATGGTGAGCGTGAACGGCGGGGACCAGGGCCTGAGCTTCCTCGGCATCCCGAGCGGCGCCACGGTCCTGGTCAACCTGACCGGGACGGACCGGACGATCGCCAGCTTCATCGGCAACACCGCGATCCCGACCGGGCTGCGCGAGCGGCTGCTGTGGAACTTCCCGGAAGCCACGACGGTGACCATCAGGGGCAGCGCCCAGTTCCAGGGCAGCATGCTGATCGGCAACCCGGCGAGCACCACGACGGTGTCCGTGCCGGGGATGAACGGCCGGTTCTTCACGGCCGGGTCGCTGATCCACCAGTCGTCGTCCGGGTCGGAGTTCCACCGGTATCCGTTCGACGGTGACCTGCCGGACTGCGGCGGTACGTCGCCGTCGCCGTCGACCTCGCCGTCCACGTCGCCGTCGGCTTCGCCCTCGACGTCCCCGTCGATGTCGCCGTCGGCGTCGCCTTCGGTCTCGCCGTCCATGTCCCCGTCGGCGTCGCCCTCGACGTCGCCGTCGACGTCCCCTTCGGCTTCGCCGTCGATGTCGCCGTCGATGTCGCCGTCGGTCTCGCCTTCGGTCTCGCCGTCGATGTCGCCGTCGGCTTCGCCGTCCATGTCCCCGTCGACTTCGCCTTCGACGTCGCCCTCGAGGAGCCATTCGGCCTCGCCGTCCGCGTCGCCTTCGGTGTCGCCTTCCAGGAGCCATTCGGCCTCGCCGTCCGCGTCGCCTTCGGTGTCGCCTTCCAGGAGCCATTCGGCCTCGCCGTCCGCGTCGCCCTCGAGGAGCCACTCGACCTCGCCGTCCGCGAGCCACTCGGCCGTGCCCTCCGGTGCGCACACCAAACCGCACGGCGGTGGCCACAACGGCCACGGCGACGGCGGCCACGGCGACGGCGGTAACGGAGGCAACGGCGGCGGTCACGGTGGTGGGATCGGTGGATCCAACGGATCCGACCAACTCGCCCACAGCGGTATGCCGGGCAACGTGGCCATCCTCCTCGCCGGCAGCGCGTGCGCCATCGGCTTCGGACTGGTCCTGATGTTCCTCTACCGCGCGCGTGGACGTAACCGCGCGTAGTCCCCATCCGATCCGAATGGCCCACGAACTCCCCGGAGTTCGTGGGCCATTCCTACGTCCACGTGTCGTGCCGCGACGCGAGGTCGGCCGGCGGGGGTGGGGTTATTCGGTGATGCCGAAGCGGGCGAGGCCGAAGGCCTTGATGGCGTTGGTGCGGAAGAGTTTGTCGCATTCGGCCTGGGTGAGGCCCGCCTTGGTGGCGATGTCGAGGGCGACCTTGTGGGTGTTGGGGAAGGTCGAGTCGGCGTGCGGGTAGTCGACCTCGAAGCAGATCTGGTCGATGCCGATCACGTCGCGGTTACGCAGGCCGATCTCGTCGTCGAAGATGCAGCCGTAGATCCGGTCCTTGATGTACGAGCTGGGCTTTTGGGTGAGCGAGGAACCGAACGCGTTGTCGTCGCGCTCCTCCCACAGCTTGTCCGCGCGCTCCATGACGTAGGGCATCCAGCCGACCTGGCCCTCGGCGTAGGCGATCCTCAGCTTCGGGAAGCGGTCGAAGACGCCGGAGAAGATGTAGTCGACCATCGAGCCCATGGCGTTTTGGAACGTCAGCACCGAGGAGACGATGAACGGCGCGTCGGGGGAGGTCGAGGGCATCTTCGAGGACGAGCCGATGTGCATGCACACGATCGTGTCCGTCTCCTCGCAGGCCCGGAAGAACGGGTCCCAGAACCGGTCCTTCGAGTGCACCGACGGCAGGCCGAGCGGGACCGGGTTCTCCGAGAAGGCGACCGCGAAGGAGCCCTTGGCGGCGCAGCGGCGCACCTCGGCGGCGGCCAGGTTCGCGTCCCACAGCGGGATGATCGTCATCGGCAGCAGGCGGCCCTTGCCGTCGCCCGCGCACCACTCGTCGATCATCCAGTCGTTGTACGCCTGCACGCACAGCAGCGCGAGTTCCTTGTCCTCACGCTCGTAGAACGCCTGGCCGCAAAAACGCGGCAGGATGTTCGGGAAGCACAGCGAGGCGTCGACGTGGTTGGCGTCCATGTCCTTGAGGCGCTCGGACTGGATCCACGCGCCCGGCCGGATGTCGTCGAAGGTGACCGGTGTCACGTCGAGCGTGTCGAAGCCGACCGCGGCGGAGAGCTTGGGGAACGGGTAGACCAGGTCGTCGTACAGCCACCAGTCGCACCACTCGCCGTCCTCGACACCGCGCTCGTACGAGAAGACGCCGCCGATGAAGTTGAACTTCGCCTTGTCGCGCACCACGCGCGGGCCGCGGTCCTTGTACTTGGCGGGCAGCCGCGAGGTCCACAGGTCCGGCGGCTCCACCACGTGGTCGTCCACGGAGATGATGCGCGGGATCTCGAGCGTCATGACCTGCTCCTTAGTGCGACTTCGGCGCGATCGCGGTGTGGCCGCGGTGCTTTTCCGGTGTTCCCAAGGAAACCTGCTGACGGGGCGTCAGCCAAGCCCCTGTTGTTGCTAACGTTATGCCGACACGGCATAGGTGGGTTTCCATGGAACTGCGCGACCTGAGATGTTTCCTGGCGGTCGCCGAGGAGCGGCACTTCGGTCGGGCCGCCGCCCGGCTGTACCTGTCCCAACCGATGGTGAGCAAGGCCGTACGCCGGCTGGAGCAGCAGCTCGGCACCCGGCTCGTGGACCGCTCGTCGCTGCCGGTGGCGCTCACCCCGCTCGGCGAGGTGTTCCGCAGTCGGCTCGACGAGTCGTTGCGGGTGCTCGACGACGCGTGCGCGGAGGTACGGCGGCGGGCCACCTGGGACGCCGGGCAGGTGCGTGTGGGGTATACCTCCGGCCTGGGTCCCTCGCTCGTGTCGGCCGCGATCTCCGCGCTGCACATCCGCCACCCGGCGCTGCGCGTGCAGTGGACCAGCGAGCCGACCGCGCGCCAGGTGGCCGACGTGCGCGAGGGTGTGCTCGACGCGGGCCTGGGCTGGCTGCCGGACCTGGGCGCCGGCTTCGAGTCGGCCCGGGTCGGCACGTTCGCCTTCGTCGCGCTGTTCCCGCAGGAGCATCCCTTCGCCGAACGGCGCTCGGTGGACCTGACCGAGCTGGTCGGCTGCGGCGAGCCGATCGTGGTGTGGCCGCGCCAACCGCATCCCCGGCTGTACACGCGCGTCACCGAGGCGCTGCGGCGCTCGGGCGCGACCGACATCGTCGAGGCGTACGGCAGCGTGGACGACGTGATCGCGCGCGTCGTGGACCGCCAGGGGGTCGGCCTGTCGCCGCGCGGCTGGGCCCGGCAGCGGCCGGTGCGCGGGGTCGTCCAGGTCCCGCTGACGGGGGCGCCGGACGTCGCGGTGACCGCCTTCTGGCGCGCCGACACCGACCACGAGGGCGTCGACGTCCTGGTGGAACTCCTGCGCGAGGTCGCGGCCGACAGCGACCTGGCCGACCAGCTGTAGCGCGCCCGGCACCCCCACCGGCCGACCGGCCGGGGCATTGGCGAGGCCCTCCACCGTCCCCAGTGAAGGGCCTCGCCAGGTCAACGGCCCGAACCCGCCGCCGGTTCCCGCTACTGCAACAACCGGCCCAACCGCCCCGGCAGATTCGGCAGTCCCGGGATGTTCTGCGCCCCCGGCGGCTGGTTCTGCTGCGCGGTCTGCGCCGGGATCAGGTTCGGGTCGATGGAGATCTCCGAGGACTGCATCAGCACCGTCCCGGTCCCGACGAAGTCGTACTGGTGCTCTTCTCCCGACGCGCCGCCGATCCCGGTCAGCCGCCGGGCCATGCCGAGCGCGCCGCGCATGTACTTGGTGTCGAAGTGGTGGCACGGCGTCGGACAGTCGGCCCAGCCCAGCAGCGCCTCCGGGTCCACCCGGATCGGCGGTTCGACGAAGTGCACCGCGCCGTTGGACGCGGCGACGAACTTGCCGGTCCCGATCAGCGTGACGAACCCGGGCACGATCGACTGCTTGAGGTCCAGACCCGGCTGGAACGCGAGCAGGTTGGCCGCCCGGATGGTCAGGTTGCCCACCTCCAGGTCGTACGAGTTGACGTCGAACCCGCGGTCGGCGAGCAGCAGTCGGCCCTTGCCCTGCGCGACGATCCAGTCCTGGATGTACAGCGGCGAGTTGAAGTTGGCGGTGACCAGGCGGTCCAGCGCGCCCACGCCCAGCGCCTCGAACTTGATCCGCCCGTAGTAGGCGATCATCTTGCCCTTCTGCACGAACCACTCGCCGTCGAGCGCCACGCAGAAGGAGTAGGGGTTGACGTTGTCGTCCTGCGGCAGCGAGTGTGCGTCGTACACGATCGTGCCGGAACCCGGGCCGCTCACAGCTTCTCCTCGCTCGCCTGGACGTAGACCGTGCCGGTGCCGGACAGTTCCAACTGGAACGCCTCGCCCGAGCCGCGCCCGATCACGTCGCGCCAGCCGACGTTGGCGCCGATCCGGTTGTCGAGTTGCCCCCGGTGCGCGATGTACGCCTGCGGGTCGACGTGGATCGACCGGCCCGGCTGGACCGGCAGTTCGATCACCCCGCCGTGCGCGAGCACCGCGCACCAGCCGCGCCCGGTCAGCGTGGTGGTGAACAGGCCCTGGCCGGTCACCTGGCCGCGGATCATCCCGCGCACGCCGCCCTGCGAGCCCATGAACATCGTGCCCTGCTGGAGGCTGTCCTCGAACACCATCAACCGGTCGGCCTCGATGTGCAGGGTGTCGCCGGTGATCTCGATCAGGTGCACGTGTCGGCCCGCGTAGCCGAACATCACCCGGCCGTCGCCCTCGGCCTTCATCAGCGGCACCGATTCGCCGGCCAGACGCCGACCGATCATCCCGCCGACGCCCTGCGCTCCGGTGCTGGTCGGGGTGAAGGAGATCTCGCCCCGGTAGGCCAACATCGCGCCGCGCAGGCAGTACAGCGTCTGCCCGGGCCGCACGGTGGCCTCGATCATCTTGGAGTTGAGCTGGTCGAACGTCACGTCTGCCCCCCGATGGTCTGCCGCTCGGTGGGCTGTACGTACACCAACCCGTCGCCCTCGAAGCGCAACTGCACGCTTTCGCCGGATCCCTCGCCGATGAACGTGCGCCAGTTCACGTCCTTGACGAACTCCTTGCGGAGCTGCCCGGTGTGCGCGACGTACGCCCCCGGGTCGACGGACAGCGGTTCGCCCTGCGACACCCGCAGTACGATCGCCGGCCCGTCGGAGGTCACCGCGACCGTGCCCTGCCCCGAGACGGTCGTGGTGAACAGGCCCTGCCCGCTGGTCGCGCCGTGCAGCCCGGTGAACTCGGTACCGGTACGCAGGCTCTGCTCGACCGCGAGCAGGTTGCTCGACTCCACGTGCAACGTCTCGCCGCTCAGGTGCACGAGATTGATCTCGGTGGCCCGGTCCGCGAACCAGCACGTACCCTCGCCGCTCACCTCCATGAGGGTCATGCCCTCGCCGGTGAGCCGCCGGGTCACCATCCCGCGCAGCCCCTCACCCCCACCGGACAATCGTTTGAACGTCATTCGTCCGTCATAGGCGATCATCGTCCCGTTCCGGGCCTTGACCGCCTCTCCGCCCAAGCCCACCGCGAGAACTCGCGTGCCCTGCATCACAAAGGTCGCCACGGTGGGGAAGTTAGCAGCGGGTCAGCCGTGGTCGGAGGGTGGAAACCCCTCATCTTGCCGGGGCTTTACCGGCGGCGCGGCGGGCGGCACGATCGGCGGTGCGGCGGGCACCGGCGGAACCCGGGGCGCGGGCGGCATCGGCGATACGGCCGGCGCCACCGCCGGATCGGGTGACTGTGGTCCGCCCCCGCCGTTCGGGAAGTTCTCGAAGAAGCGCAACATCTCCACCGGGAACGGCATCACCAGTGTCGAGTTCTTCTCCGCCGCCACCTCGACCACCGTCTGCAGCAGCCGCAGTTGCAGCGCGGCCGGCGAATGGGACATCTCGTCGGCCGCCGCCGCGAGCTTCTTGGACGCCTGGAACTCGCCGTCGGCGGTGATGATCCGCGAGCGCCGCTCGCGCTCCGCCTCCGCCTGGCGCGACATCGACCGCTTCATCGACTCGGGCAGCTGTACGTCCTTGAGCTCGACCCGGTCGATCTCCACACCCCAGCCCACCGCCGGGCTGTCGATCATCAGGGCGAGGCCCCGGTGCAGTTCCTCGCGGTTGGAGAGCAGGTCGTCCAGGTCGCTCTTGCCGATGATCGAGCGCAGCGATGTCTGCGCCACCTGCTCGATCGCGAACACGTGGTTCTGCACCTCGACGATGGCCCGCGCGGGGTCGTGCACCCGGAAGTAGACGACCGCGTCCACCCGCACCGTCACGTTGTCCCGAGTGATGCCCTCCTGTGCCGGGATGGGCATCGTGATGATCTGGATGTTGACCTTCCGCATCCGGTCGAAGAACGGCACGATCACATGGAACCCGGGTTGGCGGACCCGCTGCCTGACCCGGCCGAGCCGGAACACCACCCCGCGTTCGTACTGCTGTACCACTCGTGCGCCCTTGGCCACCACGATCAGCATGGCGACCACGATCCCGATGACGAAACCCACCGCGATGTCCATGTCCCGATGCTAGGAACCCGAGGCCGGAAAGGGACCGGGGAACTCCCTACGCACGGTGCGATCGGCGTCAAGACTCGGTCATGTGACGCCACGTCAGCCAAGCCGGAGGGCGCGGCGGAGCCCACCCGGCCCCGCTCGGATCCCGCCGACCGGCCCTTCTTGTAACTTGAGGGGGCGGCCGGCGCCGGACCCGGCACACCGGCCGGCCGCGATCGCCCGCGAGGAGTGCACCACGATGACGATGTTCGCCTCGCCCGAGGACGCCCGCACCCGGCTCGGCGCGGTCGACTACCTGACCGACCCCGGCATCGCCACCGCCGTCTTCCTGGCCGACGCGCTGGGCAAACCGCTGCTGATCGAGGGACCGGCGGGGGTGGGCAAGACCGAGTTGGCCAAGGCGGTCGCCGCGGCCACGTCCTCGGCGCTGATCCGACTCCAGTGCTACGAGGGTCTGGACGAGTCCCGGGCGCTGTACGAGTGGGACTACCGCAAACAACTCCTGCGCATCCAGGCCGGAGTGGACGGCTGGGACGAGGCGCGCGCCGGCATCTTCGCCGAGGAGTTCCTGCTCGCCCGCCCGCTGCTCACCGCGATCCGCCGGGACGAGCCCACCGTCCTGCTGATCGACGAGACCGACAAGGCCGACGTCGAGGTCGAGGGGCTGCTCCTGGAGGTGCTGTCCGACTTTCAGGTCACCATCCCCGAACTGGGCACCATCACCGCCTCGCAGCGCCCGTTCGTGGTGCTCACCTCCAACGCCACCCGCGAGCTGAGCGAGGCGCTGAAGCGCCGCTGCCTCTACCTCTACATCGACTACCCGACGCCGGAGCGCGAGCGCGACATCGTGCTCACCCGGGTGCCCGGGATCCGCGCACACCTGGCCGAACAGGTGGTCCGCACCGTCGCCTCGCTGCGCGCACTCGAACTCAAGAAGGCGCCGTCCATCGCGGAGAGCCTGGACTGGGCCCACACGCTGCTCGCCCTCGAGGCCGACGACCTGGACGAGGAGACCATCGCGCGCACCCTCGGCGTCGTGCTCAAGCACGTCGCCGACCACACGCGGGCCGCGAAGGAACTCGGCCTGCCCGGCCTCGGCGGCTGACCGCCGATGTCGCTGCTGGATCGACACACCGGGTTCGTCCGGGCGCTACGGCACGGCGGGTTGCCCGTGTCGCTCGCCGAAGGGCTCGACGCCGCACGCGCGTTGACCGTGCTCGACCTCGCCGACCGCGAGACGCTGCGCGCCGCCTACGCCGCGTCGCTGGTCAAACGACACACCCATCGGCCGGTCTTCGACACCCTCTTCGAGCTGTGGTTCCCGCTCGGGGAGGGCCCGAAGAGCCGAAAGAGCCCGGAACAGACTCCGGAACCACCGGCGGAGGCACCGGCCGACGGTTCCGCTGCCCAGGACGCCCCCGCCCCGGGCACCGACGCCGCCGATGCCGAGGCATTCCGTGACCGGCTGCGCGAACTCCTGCTCACCGACGACGAGATCGCGCTGCGCGCGCTGGCCCGCGAGGCGGTCGGCCGGTTCGCCGGCTTCGAGGGCGCGTCGGGCTCCTCGTGGTCCGCACAGCTGGTCGGCCGGGCGCTCGACCCCAAGACGCTGATGGCCGGCCTGCTGCGCGCGGTACTGGGCGGGCAGTTCCCCGGCGGGGTCGCCGAACGCAACGCCCGGCGGATGATCCAGGGCCGGGTGGACCGGCTGAACGCGCACATCCTGGCCGACGTACGCCGCCGCCTCGCCGAGGAACGCGGCATCGAACGAGTCGCCGAGACGGCGGTGCGGCCGGCTGTGGAGAACCTGGACATCCTGCGCGCGAGCCGAGCCGACCTGGTGGCGCTGCGCCGCGAGGTGCAACCCCTCGCGCAGCGCCTGGCCACCCGGCTGACCGTCCGGCAACGCGCGGGCCGCAGCGGCCGATTGGACTTCCGCCGGACGGTGCGCGCGTCGTTGTCCACCGGCGGCGTGCCGCTGACCACCCGACACCGGCCGCGCCGACCGCACAAGCCCGAGTTGGTGGTGCTGTGCGACGCCAGCGAATCGGTCGCCTCGTTCGCCCACTTCACCCTGCTGCTCGCCTACGCACTGCGTGAACAGTTCGCCCGGGTGCGGGTGTTCGCGTTCATCGACACGCTGGACGAGGTGACCCGCTTCTTCGAACGGCCCGGCGGCGACGTGGGCGAGGCGATGCGCCGGCTGACCGCCGAGGCGAACCTGGTACGGCTGAGCGGACACAGCGACTACGGACACGCCTTCAAGGTCTTCGTCGAGCACTACGGCGACGTGATCGGTCCCAAGACCTCCCTCCTGATCCTGGGCGACGCCCGCAACAACTACCAGGACCCGGCCCTGTCCGCCCTGGAGGCGATGGTCACCCCGGCCCGGCACGCCTGGTGGCTCAACCCGGAGCCCGAGCGCGACTGGGACACCGGAGACTCGATCGCCGGCGTGTACGCCCGCCACATCCCCCTGATCGAGTGTCGCAACCTGACCCAACTGGGGCGATTCGTAGGGGAGTTGGCCTGACCACATGGACGCGCACCGGATCGCCGTGGAGTTTTGGGACGACGCCTACGCGGAGGGGATGTACGCCGACGCCGAGCCCGACGCGTTCGTGGCGCGGATTCTGGAGGTGGCGGCGCCGGGGGTCTCCGGGGTGGAGATCGGGTGCGGCAACGGGCGGAACCTGATCGCGTTGCGGCGCGGTGGGCTGGATCTGATCGGGGTCGATCCGTCCCGGATCGCGCTGGAGCAACTGGCGCTGCGGGAGCCGGGGGTGCCGATGGTGCACGGCACCCAGGACGATCTGCCGCCGGGGCGGCGATACGACCTCGTGGTCGGCATTCAGGTGCACCAGCACGGCACCCGCGCCGCCGCCCGGGACATGTTGTGCGGCTCGCTGGAACGGGTGGCCCCCGGCGGGCTGTTCGCGCTGCGCACCGCCTCCGCCGAGACCGAGGCGGTCGAGGCGCACGAGGTCTTGGACGAACACCCCGACGGAGGGCGGACCTTCCGCTACCTGGAGGGCTTCAAGGCGGGGCTCGTCGTGCACTACTACGGCCGGGCCGAACTGGAGGCGCTGTTGGCCCACTTCGAACCGGTCCTGCCCCTGCGCGCGGAGTACAGCCCGCGACTGGACCCGCCGGCGGGCCGCTGGGCCCACTGGGAGACGATCGTGCGCCGGCCCCGCTGATCACGCCTCCACGTCCGCCGCCCGCCCACCCGTCATCCGCAGCAGTTCCGCGTACGTCGTCGGATACATGTGGTTGTGATCGCCCGCACCGGCCCAGACCACCTCGTGCTTGTCCAACCACGTGTCGATCAGTGTGCGGATCGGGTGCGGATGACCCACCGGGGCCACCCCGCCGACCTCCTGGCCGGTCGCGGCCAGGACGAACTCCGGGTCGGCGCGCCGCACCTTGCGGACGCCCAGCAGCCGGGCCACCACGCGGGTGTCGACCCGGTGCGCCCCGCTGGTGACCACCAGGAGCGGTCGGCCGTCGGCGGAAAAGATCAGGCTGTTGGCGATCGCGCCCACCTCGCAGCCCAGTACCTCCGCGGCCGCCGCCGCGGTCGGCACCGTCTCGGCGAAGGCGCGGATCCCACCCGTGGCGCCGAGCGCGCGCAGCGCCTCGGCGACGTTCTCGACCGGCGTGTTCATGGAGCGAGGTTAATACCGGCGCGCCGCGACCGCGGCACCGATGCCGCCGACCCGCGGCGTCGGGCGGCGAAGTCCGTCCGGTGCTACCTTGACCGGCCATGACAGCGAATCGTCGGGTGCTCGTGATCAGTGGGTCGCTTCGTGCGGAGTCCACCAACTCCGCGGTGGTGCGGACCGCTTCCGTGGTCGCGCCGGAAGGGGTCGACGCCGTCGTCTTTCCCGGCCTCGCCGAGCTGCCGCACTTCAACCCCGACGACGACCACGAGCCGTTGCCGCCGGCCGTGGTCGCGCTGCGGGCCGCGATCGACGGCGCCGACGCGGTGTTGTTCTCCACGCCCGAGTACGCCGGCGCGCTGCCCGGCTCGTTCAAGAACCTGCTCGACTGGACCGTCGGCGGCGTCGAGACCAGCGACAAGCCGGTCGGCTGGATCAACGCCTCGACCAACCCCGGCGGCGCGGCCAAGGCGCACGAGTCGCTGCGCACGGTGCTCGGGTACACCGGAGCCGACGTGGTCGACGCGGCCTGCGTACGCCTGGGCGTGGCCCGCGACGGGATCGACCCCGACGGCCTGATCGCCGACCCCGAGGTGCGCGAGGGCATCGCCGCCGTGCTCACCGTACTCGCCGAGGCGGCCCGACTCACCCGCGCCTGAACACGCCGTCGACGGATCGCCGAGAGTCCCCTCCCGAGCGGGATTCGCCGCTTTATGCCGACCCCGCGTGCCGGTCCTGGTTGCCGCCTGGGCGCTCGCGGTGCCCGTGTCGCGGCTGCGCGGCGTCTGGGTGCTGCCCGTCGGCCTGGCGCCGGTCGTCGCGGGCGTGATCGGCGCGGGCTACCTGGAGACGAGCGCGCACGACGGGATCGTCGGCCTGGCCCCGACCGGCGCGGCGGCGTGGCAGGCGGCGGGTGTGCTGGGCCTGGGCCTGGTCCTGGGCGACGCCGCCGGGCGAATACGCGCCGAGGTGCGGTGGGCGCCGGCCTGGAGCATGGTCGGCTTCTTCGCACCGACCTTCCTGTACTACGCCCGCTACGACATCGAGATCGGCGTCCTGGCCCGCGGCCGGGTGCTGCTCCTGGGTGTGGTGGCGATCGTGGTCGTCGCGGGCACGGCGACGATCCGCGACCTGCGCGCGCCCACGCCGGCCGAGCCCGAAACCCCGGCCGCCCCGGCCCGCGCCCAAGCCCGAAGCCAAACCCGAGCCCACACCCGAGCCCGTGGGCGCACCGTCGCTCACGCCGCCGGCTCCAACGGCCCGCGATCCGACGTCCCGCTCGGCGCCCGCACCCGCGCCGGTCGCTCGCCGCACCGCCCCGGCCGCAACCCCGGCACCCGCCCCGGCGCCAAGCCCACCCCCAAGCCCACCCCCGGCCGCGCCGCCGGCCACCCGGGCGCACCCACCCCACCCGGGACGACCACCCGCAAGGCGGACCGCGCCACACCCCCGCAACGGCGGCCACGACGTACCGACCCTGCTCGCCCGGCGGCTCGACCTGCCCTACCGATTCGCGCCCGCCGCCGACCCGCAGTGGGGCGACGCGGTGCTCACCCGCAAGCCGATCCGGCACCTGGAGTCGATCGTGCTCCCGGCCGGCGGCGCGCCCACCGGTGCACAGGCGCTGGGCGTGGTGGTCGAGGCGGCGCCCGGCAAGCGGCTCGGGTTCGTGGCCACCCACCTCCAGGACGCGGACGACGAGGTGCCACAGCGGCAGGCGGACCGCGCCGCCGCGTTCGCGACCGGCCTGGCCGAGCGCGAGGCGGTGCCGGTGACCGTGCTCGGCGACCTGAACGCCGCCGTGGACAGCCCGCAGGTGCCGGCGTTCACCGCGCGCGGGCCGGTGGACGGCCTGGCCCGGGTACGGCCGGTGCGCACCTATCCCGCGGACCGGCCCCGGCGCGAGATCGACCAGGTGCTCGTCGACCCGAGACCGCGGGTGCTCGCCGTGGAGGCACCGCCGTCGAAGGCCTCCGATCACCTGCCCGTCGCGGTGACGCCGGGCTACTGATCCGCCCCGGTGACGGGGTCACCCGGGCGGGCGCCTTGGCTCCGGGAGATGTGGGCATGGTCTCTCGGATGGTCGCCGACGGGGTGGCCGTGCGGGAGCGGCCGAGAAGGGGCGTGGGAGCGTGACGCACGATGCGCCCGACCCGCATCGGTGGCAGGCGCTCGGGGTCTGTCTGATCGCGGGGTTCATCACCCTGCTCGACGTGTCGATCGTCAACGTCGCGTTGCCGTCGATCCGGGCGGGTCTGGGCGCGTCGGAGAGCGACGTGCAGTGGGTGCTGTCCGGCTATGCGCTGACCTTCGGCCTGGTCCTGGTGCCGGCCGGCCGGATCGGCGACGCGCGCGGTCGCCGGATGATGTTCATGACCGGCCTGGCCATGTTCACCGCCGCGAGCGCGCTGTGCGGCGCCGCGCAGACGTCGTTGTGGCTGGTGCTGGCCCGACTGGTCCAGGGCATCGCGGGCGGCATCCTCACCCCGCAGGTGTCCGCGCTCATCCAGCAGATGTTCGCGGGCCACGAACGCGGCCGCGCGTTCGGCATGTTCGGCACCGTGATCGGCATCTCCACCGCGGTCGGCCCGCTCCTGGGCGGCCTGATCATCAAGGCGGCCGGCGCCGAGGAGGGCTGGCGCTGGGTGTTCTACGTCAACCTCCCGATCGGCGTGCTGGCCCTCGTCCTGGCCCGGCGGCTGCTGCCGGGGCCGGACCACGAGAATCGTGCCTGCCTGCGCGACCTCGACCCGGTCGGGGTGCTCCTGCTCGGCTCCGGCGTGCTGCTCTTGCTGCTGCCGCTGGTCGAGGAACGCCAGTGGCAGGGCTCGACCAAGTGGATCCTGATCCCGATCGCGGCGGTGTTCCTGGCGGCCTTCGTGCGCTGGGAGATCCATCAGACCCGGGTCGGCCGCAATCCGGTGGTCGACCTGGCCCTGTTCCGGGTCCGGTCGTACACGCTCGGGTTGTTGGTGATGTTGTTCTACTTCGCCGGATTCACCTCGATCTTCTTCGTCTTCACCCTCTACCTCCAGTCGGGCCTCGGCTACAGCGCGCTGCTCGCCGGGCTCGCGATCACCCCGTTCGCGGTCGGCTCCGCGGTCGGCGCGTCGCTCGGCGGGCACCTGGTGAACCGGTACGGGCTCGCGCTGGTGACCGGCGGGCTGCTGATGGTCGCGGTCGGCCTCGGCGGGGCGATCGTGGGGGTGTACGAGGTGCCCGGGCGTGATGTCGGCTGGATCCTGGTGGCGCCGCTGGCGTTCGCGGGGGTGGGCAGCGGGCTGGTGATCTCGCCCAACCAGACGCTGACGCTGGCCCGGGTGCCGCCGGCGCAGGGCGGCAGCGCGGGCGGGGTGTTGCAGACCGGGCAGCGGATCGGTTCGGCGATGGGCATCGCGGCGGTCGGCTCGATCTTCTTCTCCCGACTGGCCGCCGACCACGGCCGGGACTGGGCCGGGCCGCTGCGGCACGGCCTGGTGGTGTCGGTGGCGTTCGTGCTCGCCGCGTTCGTCGTCGCGGTGGTGGATCTGCACCGGGGGCGGGTGCCCGGCACGCGGTAGCGTCCGGCCATGACCTTCGACATCCACGCGGCACTGCCCGCCGCGCTCGCCGATCGGGCCGGGGCCTGGGAGTTCGTTCGCGCCTTCGCGGCCGACCGGGCCCGGGCGATCGGGCCCGCCGACGGGTACACCCCGGCGGAACTGGACGCGTGCGCGGCGCGACTGGGCGTCCCGCTGCCGGCCGCGCTCCGCGAGCTGTACGGACTCCTGGGCCGGCGGACGGACCTGACGAGTAATCACGACGTGTTGCTGCCGCCCGACAAGCTCTATGTGGAGGACGGCCTGCTGGTCTTTCGCGAGGAGAACCAGGGCGTGGCGTGGTGGGGCGTGCGGCCGGACGGCGACGACCCCGAGGTGTTGGTGAGCTTCAGCATGGCCGAGCCGGTCGAGGAGCCGTGGAGCGCCTGGCTGCACCGGTTCTCGCTCGCGGCCGTGGAGATCGTGTTGTCCGAGACGCTGCTGTTCGACGACGACCTGGTCGAGGCGGTCGAGCTCGACACGGACGACCTCGACCTGCTGCCCGAGGCCATGCGGGAGTTGGCCTTCCCGGGCTACCCCGAGAGCGAGTCGGCCGGGAACCGGATCCGCTGGTTCGCCGGTCCCGACCTGCTCGGCCGGCACGACGGCACGATGATCGTCTTCCGCGCCCGCACCGAGGACGACCAGGAGGCGTTCTTCGACGCGGTCTGCGGTCCCGACGAGGACGACGAGGACGAGCCCGACGCCCGCGCCGGGTGAGCCGGGCCGGCCGCTCGGCGTCCCGAGGAGAGGACACCAAGCGGCCGAACCCGTGGCTCAGGAACCGCTGTTGCGGAACGGCTCCTTCGGTCGGCCCAGGTTCGGCTTGCCCAGCACGTCCTTCGCGGACAGCGCGTAGATGCCGTGATTGGTCAGCACCCACACCACGTTGCGGTCCCACTCGACGTAGACGCCGTGCGTCTGGTTGCCCATCGCCCACTCCGGGAACGTGCCGTCCTCGGTCGGCCAGTCCCGGGTCTTGGTGCCGAACGCCTTGGGCACGAAGTACGCCTCGATCTCCGGCCGGGCCGGGTTCTTCACGTCGAAGACCTGGGCGCCCGCGTTGTAGAAGCCGTACACGAGCGTTCCGTCGTCGTGCCGGCCCGGGTTGGTGTAGTAGCCGGTGCGCTTGGGCCCGAAGCTGCCCCGGCGCTGGCAATAGTCGGTGATCCCGGCCGACTTCGGCGGTGTCGGACGCGGCAGTTGCCCGACGATTCGGGGGTTGGCCGGGTCGCGCGCGTCGATCTGGTAGATCGGCTTGTAGGGCTCGTAGCAGTCCTCGGTCAGCGGATAGCCGGAGACGTAGATCATCCCGGTGCGCCGGAACTGCGACACGTCGATGTTGTCGCCCTCGGTGCCCGCCACCGACGGCGGCAGGTCCACGTGTCCCACCTGGCGCATCCGGGCCGGGTCGGAGATGTCCAGGACGGTCATGCCCAGGCCGCCCTGCACGGCGAAGCCGTACCGACCGCCGCGCTCCACCGGCGTGGGCACGAACAGCGACATCCGCGCGCCCAGCCAGCTGGTCCGGTTCCCGCAGCGCGGGTTGCGCGCGTACGCCTCGTCCTCGCCGGTGACCTGTCCGGGCAGGTGCCAGGTGTCCAGGAGCTTCGGCGCGCTCGGGTCGGACATGTCGTAGGACTGGTAGCCGGCCGAGTGCAGGTTGGTCGGGTACTCGGTGTTGGCGTACGTGTCGTTCGGCGCGACCGCGATGAACATGTACCTGCCGCCGTCCCAGTACGGCACGTCCAGCGAACCGGAGCCCTGCTGCGGCCGGTTCGGGTCGCTGTGCAGCGGGTCCGGCTGGGTCGAGTCGGTGCTGACGGTCGAGATCAGCTGCCAATCGGCCTTGCGGGGACCGTTGAGGCGATACACCTTGAAACCCTTGAGTCCGGGCTTGGCGCGCAACTTCGCCACGCCCTCGGGGTTGCCGTACTTGTCCTTGCCCGGCTCGTCGCCGAGTTCGGTGATCTGGCGCTTGTCCTCGAAGGACTGCACCATCACGTAGGCGCGCAGCCGGTCGTTCCACTGGATCGTGGACGCGCCCCAGTAATCCCCGGCCGCCCAGGTCCCGTTGGCCTTCGACTCGTCGCCGCCGACGTCCTCCCGGGACATCTTCTCCACGACTGTGACGTGCTTGACGTCGGTGATGTCGTAGACGCGGCCCTCGGAGCGGTCGTACTGGAACATGTAGCGGCGGCCGTCGAAGTCGACGATGTTCTGCCAGGTGTGGAAGAAGTCCGGGGTGAAGTCGTAGCCCTCGTAGGCGGCTTCGACGGTCATGTTCTTCACGTACTGCCGGCTGTCGTAGTCGGCGCGCCGGCCCGGGAAGGGGTGCGGGTTCTCCTCGTCGAGCGGGGTCGACGCCGGGGCCAGGAACGAGCCGTCGAGCTGCATGCCGTACGCGTTCGGATCCGCCGCTCGCGGACGACGCTCCTGGCAGACGAACGGGATGTTCGGATCGGTGCCGGTGGCGCCCGCGGCGGTCGCGGTGCGGGGCGGGGAACCGGCGGCGGGGGAGCCGGCGCGTGGGGCGCCCGCGTAGGTGCCGGCGGTGAGCGCCACCAGGGCGGCCACCGCCAGTGCGCTCGATCTGCCGTATCTGCCGGTGCCGTTGCGGAGGAGGGGAGTGCGGCGCATCTGACGAACCTTCCGACCGGGACGATGACGGGGAAGAACACGACCGGCGGCGACGGCGCCGGGCGGGGACGCGGCACGCGCCTTCGCGGGGCACGACACGAACGGAATCCCCGATCGCGCCGTCGACCCGTGACCGCCTCGCCGACGACTCGTACATCCGGCGAGGGGCACATTCGGCGAGTGGCCCGACCCGGCGGCTCCGGAAGCTCCGATGCCGCCGCGCGTCGATCCGCCCGGGGCCGCTCGCGCGCTCGTGCGGCCACGGCGGCGGCTCGTCAAGAAGCCGTCGCCACGTGCATGATGGCTGCGCCGGTGCATGTCCATCCAATGCCGATCCGGCACCATGGCATCACCAAACAGGTATGCGTCCTGTCGGGGGGACGCAGCACCGAACCGGTACGGGAGCCCGCGTGGACCTGCTCGACGGACGGCTGAAGTTTCGCCACCTGACCCTGATCACGGCGATCGCCGAGCACGGGGGAGTCAGCCGCGCGGCCGAGGCGTTGCACCTGACCCAGCCCGCCGCCACCCGCACGCTGCGCGAACTGGAGACGATGGTCGGCGTGCCGCTGTTCGAGCGCGGCCCGCACGGGATGAGCGCGACCCTGTACGGCACCGCCCTGGTCGCACACGCACGGGCGATCCTGGCCGAGGTGCGGCGCGCCGGCGACCACCTCGCGAGCCTGCGCGAGGGCCAGACCGGCACGGTCGTCGTCGGCACGCTGCTCGCCGGGACCAGCGTGCTGCTGCCGCGTGCGGTGTCCGCGCTCAAGCGGGAGCGGCCCGGGATCACCGTGATCGTCCGCGAGGCCACCCACGACGTGCTGCACCCGCAGCTGCTCGCCGGCGAGGTCGACGTCGTGGTGGGCCGGTTGGGGCCGGCCGCGGACGGCGGGCGGGTCCGGCGTACCGCGCTGTACCGCGAGCCGATCCGGCTGGTGGTACGCCGCGGCCACCCGCTCCTGGACAGTGCGCGCGAGCTGGCCGACACGGTCGCGCACCCGTGGATCCTGCCGCTCGAACAGACGGCGCTGCGCCGCGAGTTGGCCCAGCTGTTCCTGCGCAACGGGCTGGCCCTGCCGGCCGACCGGGTGGAGTGCACCTCGATCCTGACCGTACGTGCGCTGCTGCTCGGCACCGACATGATCGCGGCGCTGCCCGAACTCGTGGTCACCGGCGACGACCGCCTCGCGGTATTGCCGGTGCCGCTGGAGTCGGTGCGCCGCACAGTGGGCACCACGCTCCTCGCGGACCGGCCGCCGACCCCCGCCATGGGCGCCTTCCTCGCCTGCATCGGCGAGGAGGCGGCGGCGTTGCGGGCCGCGCTGGGCGAGGAGGCGGCGCTCGATCCGGACTGACGCGCACCGGTCGTCCGGGACCAACCACCACGCCGGGCCCGGATCGCCCGGCCGGCGCCGCCCCGCCCGCCATACCCGATCACACCCCGGTTGTCCATGGGGTGCGGCCCCCGATGGGGGGAGGTGGAGATGCCCCCGCATCCGGGGGCCGACCGGCTCGTTCCCCGCGCGGGTGATCAATAGCGTCGAGTCACGCCCGGTCGGCGTGCTCGACCGATCATCCGCAACCTGAATTCGGGGACGCCCCATGACCATGACCGCACCGATCCTGGATACCCCGGAGGCCGCCGCCCCGCGCCGGGGCAGCGACTTCGCGCCGCTGCTCGCCGACCTCAAGGCCGCCGGCCTGCTGGAGCGGCGCACCGCCTGGTACGCCCGCTCGATCGGCCTGAACCTGCTGCTCCTGCTCGGCTCCTGGGCCGCGGTCGTCCTGGTCGGCGACTCGTGGTGGCAGCTCGCCCTCGCGATACCCGTCGCGCTGTTCACCACCCGCGCGTCCTTCGTCGGCCACGACGCGGGCCACCAGCAGATCGCCCGCGGCGCCCGCACCCACCGCGTGCTCTCCCTGCTGCACGGCAACCTGCTGATGGGGATGAGCTGCGGCTGGTGGAACGCGAAGCACAACAAGCACCACGCCAACCCGAACCACCGGGAGAAGGACCCGGACGTCGCGGTCGGCGTGCTGGTCTGGGACGCCGACCAGACGGGCGGCCGGACCGGCCTGATGGGCTGGCTGACCCGCAACCAGGCACGGCTGTTCTTCCCGCTGCTGCTGCTCGAAGGGCTCAACCTCAAGATCAACAGCCTGATGGCGCTCAAGGAGCGCACCCCGCGCGAGCGCCGGGTCGAGGGTGCGGTGCTGGCCCTGCACTACGCCCTGTACATATCGGTCCTGGCGATCTCGATGTCGCCGGTCAAGGCCCTGGTCTTCGTGCTGCTCACCCACGCGCTGCTCGGCCTGCACCTGGGCATGGCGTTCGCGCCCAACCACAAGGGCATGCCGATGCCCGAGCCGGGCGTCAAGTGGGACCACCTGCGCCGCCAGGTGCTGACCTCGCGCAACGTCACCGGCGGGCCGGTCACCGACTGGCTGCTCGGCGGGCTGAACTACCAGATCGAACACCACCTGGTGCCGAACATGCCGCGCGTGAACCTGCGCCGCGCGCAGCCGATCGTGCGCGCGCACTGCGCCCGACTCGGGGTGCCCTACCTGGAGACGAGCGCGATCACCTCGTACCGGCAGGCGCTCGGCCACATGCACCGGGTGGGCGCGCCGCTGCGCAAGGAGCGGGCAAAGGTGTCCGCAAACGATTGATGTGTCGTACATCTATCCCTAGGGTGGGGCCGACCTTCCGCCCTCTCCCACCCGGAGCGTTCGTGACCGGCCCCGCCTCGACCCCGCACGACGCGCGACGACGCTTCCTCGTACCGGTCCTCGGCTCCTGCGGCATCGTCGCCGCGCTGATGCAGACCGTCGTCGTCCCGCTCCTGCCGGACCTGCCCGCGCTGACCGGCAGTTCGGCCTCGACGGTGAGCTGGACCCTGACCGCCACGCTGCTCAGCGGCGCGGTCTGCACCCCGCTGCTCGGCCGGGCGGGCGACATGTTCGGCAAGAAGCGCATGCTGGTCCTGGCCATGGTCGTGCTGTCGATCGGCTCGCTGATGTGCGCGCTCACCTCGGACATCGGCGTGCTGATCATCGGCCGCACCCTCCAGGGCATGGCCACCGCGGTGGTTCCGCTGGGGATCAGCATCCTGCGCGACGAGCTGCCGCCGGCCAAGGTCGGCGGCGGCATCGCGATGATGAGCTCGACGCTCGGCATCGGCGCCGCCGTCGGCCTCCCGCTGGCCGGCCTCGTGGTCGACCACGCCGACTGGCACGTGATGTTCTGGGCCGCCACGGCGCTGGCCCTGGTGGTGCTGACCCTGGTCGTGCTCGTGGTCCGCGAGTCGCCGGTCCGCACCCCCGGCCGCTTCGACGTGATCGGCTCGCTCGGCCTGGCCGCGTTCCTGGTCTGCCTGCTGCTCGCGGTCTCCAAGGGCGCCGCCTGGGGCTGGGGCAGCACCCGGACGGTCGGCCTGATCGGCGCCGCCGCGGTGATCCTGCTCGGCTGGTGCCGGCACCAGTGGCGGGCCCGCACCCCGCTCGTGGACCTGCGGGTGACCACCCGCCCGGCGGTGCTGCTGCCCAACATCGCCGCGCTGTTCATCGGCTTCTCGTTCTACGCGAACAGCCTGTCCACGGCCCAGCTGGTCCAGACACCCGAGGCGAGCGGCTACGGCCTCGGCCTCTCGGTCGCCGCCGGCGGCCTGTGCCTGCTCCCCGGCGGGGTGATGATGGTCGTGCTCTCCCCCCTCTCCACACGGCTGACCGCCACCCGGGGACCACGCTTTTGCCTCGGCCTCGGCGCCGTCCTGCTCGGCCTGGGCTACGTGGTGCGCATCTTCACCAGCCACGACCTGTGGACCGTCATCGCCGGCGCCACGGTCGTCGCCTCCGGCACCGCCATGTGCTACTCGGCGCTGCCGATGCTGGTCATCCGGGCCGTGCCCGCCGCGCAGACCGCCGCCGCCAACGGGATCAACGCGCTGATGCGCACCATCGGCCAGGCGGTGTGCAGCGCGGTGGTGGCGGCCGTGCTCACCTCGTACACGATCTCCGCCGCCGGCCGCGAACTGCCCGCACTGCACGCCTACATGGTGATATTCGTGATCGCCGGCGCGGTGGCCGGCTGCGCGCTGGTCGCCTGCCTGTGCATCCCCGACCCCGGCGGCCCCACGGCCGTGCCGATCCCCACCCCGGCCGCCCCCGCCGAGTCGCGCCCGCTCGCGGTCAGGCCAGACCCAACCGGTCGAACATGATCAACCCGTCCTCGAACACGGTCAGGTCGACCACCTTGGCGTTCTTCGCCCGGATCGCCGCAGTGAACGCCTGCTCGTAGGCGAACATCGGCACATCCTCCGCCAGCGCCCGCTGCACCTCGGCATAGGCGGCCCGCCGGACCTCCGGATCGGTGGTGGCCCGGGCCCGCTCCAACGCCGCGTCCACCGCCGGGTTCTTCCACTGCATGTGGTTGTCCTGCCCCTTGGAGTGCAGGAAGTTGTACAACACCGGTTCCGGGTCGTCGAAGGACAACACGAACTCGCCCGCGTCGAACTGCCGCTGGATCTGCACCTTCTGGAGGTACTGGGTGCCCTCCAGGAACTCGGTTTTCATGCTGATGTTCTTCATCGTGGCGATCTGGGCCAGCCAGTATTCGGCGGTCACGTGCGAGCCCGGGCTGTTGTACGTGCTGTAGGTGAAGCTCAGCGGCTTGCCCTCGGCGGCGAGCGCGTCGAGCAGGCGCTGCGCCTCGACCCGGTTGTTCGCGGGCAGCGGCGCGTCGGAGGCGACGAAGTCCGAACCCGGGCGCAGGAACGTGCTCAGCGGCTTGCCGGCGTCGTCGGTGACCACCTTCGTGCGCGCGGCCGGATCCATGATCAACGCGAACGCGCGCCGCGCCCGGGGATCGTCGAAGGGCGGTCGAGCCGTGTTGAACAGCGTCATGAAACCGCCGCTCTTGCCCTCGGTGACCACCGGCAGCCCGGCCTTGCGCGCGTCGCCCATCAGCTTGGCCTGCGCCGTGGTCAACACCTGGGCCTGATCGGCACCCAGCATCGCCAGCCGCTGCGACTGGTCGACCACCGGCTTGAGGATCAGTTCCTTCAACGGCGGCCGGGAGCCCACCTGCCAGTACTTCGGGTTGCGCTTGAACACCATCTGCCGGTCGCGCACCCAGCTCTCCAGCCGATACGGCCCGGCCCCCACCGGCTTGGCGCCGAACCCCTTCGGATCGGCCTTGATCGCCGTCGGCGAGCCGATGAACGCCAGGTTGTGCGCGATCACCTTGTCGAAGTGCGCGTTCGGCGCCGGCAGCGTGACCCGGACGGTCCGGCTGTCGGCCACGGATATGCCGATCCCGGCGACCACCCGCGCCTGGAGCGACTTGTTCGCCGGATCCGCGTGCCGCTCCCAGTTGAACTTCACCGCCTCCGCGTCCAGCGGGGTGCCGTCGGAGAACCTCAGGTCCGGCCGCAACCGCAGTGTCCAGACCCGACCGCCCTCCGCCGCCGTCGCGCTCTCCGCCAGCTGCGGCTGGGCCCGGCCGGTCTTCGGATCGATCCACAACAGCACGTCGAAGACCGCCGCGGCCTGGGTGCCGCCGGTGATCTGGGACAGGCTCGCCACGATCGGGTCGAGACTGCGCGCCTCCTGTGTGACCAGCACGGTCATCGCGTCACGGGACGAACCGCCGGCGGCGGAGTCGTCGCCGCACGCGGCGGTGGTCAGGATCGACCCGAGCAGCGCGGCCACGAGGGCCGGCCGCCGGGGGAGCACGGATCGCACGTGGTCGCTCCTCGCAGGGGCCCACCCCGGTCCGGGCGGACCACGGTCACCGGGCAGGCCGGATCCCCATGGACGGTGAGGCCTCAACCTAAAGTCACTCCTGACTCACGGTCAACAAGCGTTTCCGAATCGGTGACCGCCCGGAGCTGCGAGCCGGTCGGGTGATTCGTGCGAATTTCCCGCCGAAGCGGGCATAGGACGGTGTGTTTGCCGATGCCGTGAGGCCTGAACGCACGCCAGGAGACCGCATGACCACCGCCACCCTGACGCCGGACCTGCTCGCCGAGCTGCGCCGTCCCCGCGCGTACCCGCTGGTGTCCCTGACGCTGCCCACGCACCGGCACCGCCCGGAGAACCAGCAGGACCACATCCGGCTGCGGAACGTGCTCACCGAGGCGGAGAAGCGGCTGGCGGCGGACCCGGAGGTTACCCGGGAGGTGCGGATCAAGACGGCGGAACGTCTCCGGGCGGCGGCGGCCGAACTGGATCCGGAGAGCTTTCTCGACGGTCTGGTGCTCTACGCGTCGGCGGACGAGCACTACGCCTTCAGGATCGAGGCGCCGGTGAGCGAGCGGATCGTCTTCGCGACCACCTACCTCACCCGCAACCTGGTCTCCGCGGCGGAACGGCTCACCCCGTACTGGGCACTGGTGCTCAGCGAGCAGGAGGCACGGTTGTGGCGCGGCCGGGGCGAGCACGTGTACGAGGCGCGCGTCGACGGGTTCCCGGTCACCACACCCGCGCCCGAGCCCGACGGCCAACTCCGGCGCGAGGGCGGCGGCATGGGGGTGAGCGAGGAATTCCGCCGACTGCTGAACGAGGCCGACGAACACCTGGCCCACGCGCTCGTCGGCTCCCACCGCGACGGCAAGGTCGTCCTGGTCGGCCTGCGCCCGCAGGTCAAGGCGTTCCGCGAGGGCAGCCGCAACGCCGGGCACCTGGCCGAGCGCGATCTGGAGGTCGGCGGCCTGGTCGACGCCACGGCCGCGCAGCTCGCCGAGATCCTGTCCCCGGCGCGGGCCGCGCTGGCCGAGGAGGCGACCGCCGCCGCGCTGCGGGCGCTCGACGACGCGCGCAGCGCCAAGCGGTACGCGGGCGGCGTCCAGGAGGTGTGGACCCCGGTCCGGGCCGGGCGCGGCGCGCTGCTCGTGGTCGAGGAGGGCCTGCGGGTCACCGGCCGCCTGGTCATCGTCGAGGCGACCGGGGAGATCGCGCTCCAGGTGCTCACCGGCCCGCACGCGGAGGACGCGGTACTGGCCGGTCGAGCCGAGGACGACATCGTCGATTCGGTGGTCGAGGCGGCCCTCGAAGGCGACGGCAAGGTGGTCTTCGTCCCCGACGGCACGCTCGCGGACGTGGGCGGCATCGCCCTGGCGATGCGCTACTGAGCCGGCACCACGCACATCCGGGTGCGGGGGCGGCCTCGCCGGAGG